>NZ_CP114871.1:0-370833 GCF_027474405.1 Caulobacter sp. NIBR2454 | reverse complement strand
CTTGGGCCGCTCGGCGCACGCCGCCGTCATCACCCGAGGGTTCGCCGAACTGACCCGGCTGGCCGTGGCCCTGGGCGGGGAAGCCCAGACCGTCGCCGGCCTGTGCGGTCTGGGCGATCTGGTCCTGACCTGCTCCAGCCCGCAGTCGCGCAATATGAGCGTCGGCCTGGCGCTGGGCGGCGGCAAGACGCTGACGGAGGCCCTGGCCGGCAAGCTATCCGTCGCCGAGGGCGTGGCGTCGGCGCCCGCCGTCACCGCCCTCGCTCGCAAGCTGGGCGTCGAGACGCCCATCTGCGCCGCCGTCGACGCGATCCTGTCGGGTCGGGTTGATGTCGACGCCGCCATCGAGGGACTGCTGTCGCGCCCCCTCAAATCCGAAGAGGACTAGAAATGCCCTATTTCATGCTGCGCGCCACCGACAAGCCGGGCACGGGCGACCTGCGCCTTGAGACCCGGCCGGTGCATCTGGATTATCTGAACAGCCTGCCCGACGTGTTCCGCATGGCCGGAGCCCTGTTGGCCGAGGACGGTCAGACCGTGGTCGGGTCGCTGATGATCATCGAGGCCGACGACCTGGATTCCGCACGCGCCTATGTGGAGGGCGATCCCTTCGCCCAGGCGGGGATCTTCGCCACCACCGAAATCCTTCC
Organism: Caulobacter sp. NIBR2454; assembly: GCF_027474405.1. Taxonomy (GTDB): domain Bacteria; phylum Pseudomonadota; class Alphaproteobacteria; order Caulobacterales; family Caulobacteraceae; genus Caulobacter. The sequence continues at coordinate 370,183 of NZ_CP114871.1, read as the reverse complement.
CTGGCGCTTGGCTATCGGGAAGCCCGCCTGAGCAATCCCGCGCGCCCCGCCTCTGGCGTCCGGCTTTGCACCCTTGATGAGGTGGCTGAGCCGGGAGCCAAGGGATTCCGCTTCCGCACCGGCGAGGCGATGTTCGCCGGCTTCGTGGTGCGGCGGGCCGGGACGCTGGTCGGCTATGTGGACTCCTGCCCCCACGCCGGTTGGCCCCTGGCGATGATGGACCGCTACCTGACGCGAGATGGAAACGCCCTGCTTTGCGCCGGCCACGGGGCGCTCTTTCGGCCTGACGACGGGGTCTGCACCGTGGGCCCTTGCGTCGGCGAACGCCTGACGCCCTGGCCCGTGGCCGTCGAGGATGAGTGGATCGTCACAAGCTGACGGCAACATGCGTCCCTGATGCGCGTTGGCGTGTAAGGAGGGCGTATGTGGTTCCAAATCCAGGCCAGACTGACCTATCATTTCGCGTCGCCCTGTGAGGTGCTGCTGCTGCTGGAAGCCGCACGTAGCGCTGATCAGGCCGTTCATGGCGAGCGACTGACCATCACCCCCGCCGCCTCCATTTCACGCCTGGACGACTCCGTCACCGGCGAGCGCCGCGCCGTCTTCACCGCCGAAGGCGAGGTCGAGGTGGCCTATGACGCCGAGGTCGAGGTCCTGCATCGCAGCGGCGACCTTGTCGGCGCGCCAGCCGTGCCGATCCGCGATCTGCCTGGCGAGGCGCTGCGCTACCTGCGCGCCAGCCGCTATTGCCCATCGGACCGGTTCGAGAGCTTCGTGGAGCGGGAATTCGCCCGCCTGTCCGGCGGCGACAAGGTGGCCGCCATACTCGAATGGGTCGGCGGGCATCTGGACTACAGAGCGGGGGTCAGCGACGCGGCGACCACGGCGATCGACACCTTCGTGGACCGGGCGGGGGTGTGTCGCGACTTCACCCACCTGGTCATCTCGCTGTGCCGGGCCGCCGATATCCCGGCCCGCGCGGTCAGCGCCTATGCCTGGAAGCTGGAGCCGGCGGACCTGCATGCCGTAGCCGAAGTCTATCTCGGCGGCAGATGGCGACTGGTGGACGCCACCGGGAAAGCGCCCGTCGAGGGCCTGGTCCGGGTCGCGACCGGGCTGGACGCCGCCGACATCGCCTTCATGAGCATCTTCGGCCGAGCGCAACTGATCAACCAGAGCTTCGGCATCCAGCAAGGCCGGGCCAAGCGCGGCTAGTCTGTCAGGGGATGGGTTCCGAGGCGAATTCCGCGAGGTCGGCGATCAGGCCCTTGGCGGACAGTTCCACCAACTCGCCGCCCTTTTCGGGCGTGGCGAGCGCCGGGTCGGAGCCCATGCGGCCGTCAGCGAAGCGGGCGCGGAAGTCCAGCGCCTCGCGGATGGGGCCGGTAGGCGCGATCTTGGGTTCATAGTCGGCGGTCTTGATGGCGTCCCGATAGGCCCACTGGGTCACCGCGATCTCGGACGGGGTGGCGTGGCTGCCGTGGCCTGACGGGAACTGGCGGTTGGCCAGGGCGTGAACGCCCGGCAGGTCCCACCAGTTCTTCAGCTTGCAGGCGAAGCCCGCGCGGCGGCCCAAATAGCTGAACTCGGAATAGATTTCGGAGAAGGCGGCCTCGATGGTGGCGACGTTTCCGCCGTGGCCGTTGAGGAAATAGATCCGCTCGAAGCCATGTCCGGCCAGCGAGCGTACCCAGTCGCCGATCGCGGCCATGAAGGTGCTGGGGCGCAGCGAAATGGTGCCGGGGAAGGCCAGGTGATGCTGGGCCATGCCGATGTTGAAGGTCGGGGCGACCAGGATGTCAGCCGTCTTCTGGGCTTCGTTCGCGATAATCTCGGGGCACATCCAGTCGGTGCCAAGAAGGCCCGTGGGGCCGTGCTGCTCATTGGAGCCGATCGGGACGATGACGGCCTTGGAGCGCGTCAGAAAAGCCTCGATCTCGGGCCAGGTGGACTGGTGAAGCAACATACCGCGCGCCTTGTCTGAAAGCCGTATCCGGCGCGGTCGTAGCCCCTAACGGCGGGGGCGGGAAGGGGGCTTCAAATCGCCCCCTCGGCGGTCTTACAGCGCGGCCTGCACGAACAGGACGATCGGCAGAACGGCCAAGGCCAGGCTGGCGACGAGCGCGGTGTTGTTCACATAGGCGAACATGTTCGTATTCCTTTGGATTTGGTCGCCAAGCCTTAGAGGGCTTGAACGAAGATGATCAGGGGAAGCACGGCCAGGGCGAGGCTGGCGAGCAGGGCGGTGTTGTTCACTTGGTTGGTCATTTTCGTCTTCCTTCAGGTCTTGGTTGGGAGCGCCGCGGCCCCGATGAGCGAGTGAATACGCCCCGCCTTTTCCCAAGTCCCGTTAAGGCTGCGTCATGACCTCCTTTTAAGAAAGTGACGGTCCTGTAAGGGTTTAGAGCCGCATCAACCTTTGAGCGCCAAGCGCTTGCGCTTCATCGCGCGGGGACGCCCACCGGTCGCAATCTGGTCAACTTGATTGGGATGACGTCGCTACTGAGGCTTGGCCCTTGCGCCGGATTTGGGGGAACCATGCGTCATCTGATCATTGCGGCTGTTGTCGCGCCTTTGTGCCTGGCGGGCGCAGCCGGAGCCCAGGAGACCGCGACGCCCAAGGCTGCGCCCGTCGCGGCGACCCAGCCCACGCCTCCGCCGATCAGCCCGGGCCGCCGCAAGTATCAGTCAATCTTCCCGGTCAACACGCCCAAGGAAGTGCTCGACCCTCTCAAGGCCGAGGAAGGTGTCTGGACGGCGCAGGTCGAGCTCTATGTCGGCAATACGGCCAAGCAGCCGATCCGCAAGACCGGCGTGCAGACCAACCGGCTGGTGTCCAAGGGCAACGCCATCATCAACGCGTTCAAGTACGACGATGGTTCGTACGAAGGCACGGGGATGTGGGGCTGGGACGCCTACACCAACCGCTACACCGGCACATGGATCGACAGCGATACTCACCTGGTGCGTCATGACGTCGGCTATTACGACGCGGACACCAAGGTCTTCCGCTGGGAGGCCGACACGATGCAGCCAGACGGCGTCACCACCCGCATGCGCATCCGCCAGGAGTTCCAGGGCGATGTGCGTCTGTTTCAGATCGACGTGATGGACGCCAAGACCGGCGAGTTCAAAAAGCTGATCATGATGCGGTTCACGCGCCGCGAGGCCTGAGCCCCGCGGCACGCGCCAGTCAGATCTTGCTAGGGTAGATCGGGGCGATATCGACCGGGATGTCGCCCATGGCGACGATCACCTTCCGGGCGTTGTCGTCCAGCTTTGCGTGCTGATCGAAGAAGGCGGTCATGCCGGCGCGGTCGCCGGTGGCCTGCAGGCGAACGAGGTCGGCGGTCAGGTCGCGGATGCCCGCCTCCATCTTGGCCTCATCCACGCGGAAGCGGCCCGCGCCCGCATCCCAGACCAGCGCCCCCTTGGCCTTCAGATAGCCGAACTGGAGGGCCGCGCCGCGGCCATGAGCCTCCTGCGCCCCAAACCGGACAGAGCGGAAGATGCCGGCGGCGTAGGTGTTGAGCAGTTGTGATTTCTCGGCGGTGGGCAACTCGTTCTTCTGCATCATGAACAGCAGGTTCAGCGCGCCCATGACGTCGGCCTTGGCTTCCTCGCTGGCCGAATAGATGTCGGTCAGTTCAGCGTTCACCGTGGTCGCGCGACCACCCACGGTGATGGAGCCGGGGCCGAGGCTGTGGGCCAGCTCATGGAACAGGGTCCCAAGGGTCATGTACTTCTTGACCACGAGGGCCGCCTGATCGGCCACCAGGATGCGGCTGGCCATCGGCGCCAGGATACGGTCGTACTTGGCGCCCAGAACGTTGGACAGGATGACCTTCTTGGCGCCCTTGGCCTCGCGCACCCGTTCGTCATTGGGCAGGTTGAACGCGATGGTCTGCGGTCCATGCAGATTGTCGCCGCCGCCACGCACCTGTTCGGCCACCGCGATGGGCGAGTCGCCGCCCCGCTTGAAGTTCTTGTAGGCGTCGGGGACCGGAAGATTGGCCTCCATGGCTGGCAGATAGGCCTTGTACTTGTCGAGCGCCGAGCTCTCGGTCGGATCCTTCAGGGTGACGAAGGCCTCGAAGGCTGTCTTGGCCCCCATGATCTCGTCCGTATAGACCTCGTAAGGGCCGATCGCGACTTCGATGGGCGTGTCCTTCAGGTCCATCCAGGCCATCTCGGACGCGAAGTAATCGTTGGTCCGGAACGATTGAGCCCGAAGGGTCAGGAACTTCTTGAGGCTGGGGTTGGTGGTCACGCCGGCGGCCTGTTCCAGGAGGGCGGCGGCCTTCTCCAGCTCGGCCTTGTACTCCACCGAATAGGGCACGGCGACGAGGCGGTCGCCCTCGCGCTTGACCACCGTGTAGCCATCGGTCAGGGCGGCCTTCTGGTCGGGATGGGCGGCCAGATAAGCCTCGAACTCGGCCTTGGTCATGCCGGCCGGGTAAAAGCCATGGCCCGGCCCATCGCCCGCGGACTGCCGGGCGTAGATCGTGGTCATGACGTCGGCCGCCTCGATCAGCAGGTTCACCACCTGCCGCTCCTCGGCGGAGAGGAAGGCGGTGTTGACCTGCATGTTGATCGGGGCGAGTTCCGGGGTCGCGGGCTTGGACGCTGCGGCGGGCGGCGTGTCGGGCTTGCGGTCACAGGCGGTCAGGCCGGTGCCGGCCAGGACCAGCAGAGGGGCGAGGGCGATCAGTCTACGCATGGCGTTTCACTCCGTTTGGAGCGGACTGTGATCGGCGTTTAGGACCCCTTGCAAGCCGCTTTGCGACAGACGCGCCTAATCCTCGACCGCCGGCTCCACCAGGAAATGCCCTCGCAGGGCGGCGATCGGCGCGGCCCGCTGCTCCTGCCACGCTTCGACGTGAACATTGGCGATGCGGCGGCCGATCTTCTTGACCTGAGCGCGGGCGTAGGTGGTCAGGGGGCGGCCCGAGCGCAGGTATTCGATGGAGACGTCGATGGTGCGCGGCTGGCGCTCCAGCGGCTGCGAGACCATCAGCTGGGCCAGGGCGGTCATCTCCATCATCGCGCCGAGCACCCCGCCATGGAGGGCCGGCAGCATGGGGTTGCCGATAAGATGCGGCGAGGCCGGCAGGATGATGGTCATTTCATCGCCGGCCAGTTCAGCGTGAACCCCCAGGAACTTGGCATACGGAATGCGGCCAAGAACCGCGGCGAGGCGGTCGCTCTCCTGCGTCATTGGGCGGCTCGCGGCGGCTTGAGATTGGCCCCGGCTTTGCGGCCGGCGCTGGAGTCCAGCATGAAGGCGGCCTGAGCCGCCGCGACGGGATCGTCGGGATCGACATCGTAAGCCACCGCCCGCACGAAGGCGACCGAGCGGGTCAGCTTGTAGCAATGGGCGCGGGCCAGGATGTCCTTTCCCGCCACGGCCGGGCGCATGTAGTCGATGCGCAGGTCCAGGGTGGCGATGGAGGTCCAGGTCTCCATGGCCGCATGGACCGCCTGGCCGCAGGCATGGTCCAGCAGGGTGGTGACCACGCCTCCAGCGATGACGCCCGTCTCGGGATCGCCCACGAGCTGCTCATGATAGGGGACCTTCAGCACCGCGCCGCTGGGGTCGATGGAGATGGTCTCAAGGCCCAGGGCCGCCGCCTGAGGGCTGCCCTTGTTCATGCCGAGGGCCAGATTTCGGAACCGTTCGAGGTCGTCGCTCATACTAGGCTTATAGCGCCCGAAAGGCTCATATCCAGATCGTGCTGAAACCCGAGAGCCTCCTGTGTCCCCGGCCCGACGGCCTCTACTGTCCGCCCGGGGACTTCTACATCGATCCGGTGCGGCCAGTGGACCGCGCCGTGATCACCCATGGCCACGCCGACCATGCCCGCGCCGGCCACTATATGGTGGCCGCAACGCCCCAGACCCTGGCGATCATGGGCGAACGTTACGGCCGCGACTTCGCCCACACGGTCGAGCCCATCGAGTATGGCCAGACGATCACCCGAAACGGGGTGGAGATCACCCTGGTCCCGGCGGGCCATGTGCTCGGCTCGGCCCAAGCGGTGGTGAAGTGGAAGGGCCTGACCATGGTGGTCAGCGGCGACTACAAGCGCCGCCGCGACCCGACCTGCCTGCCGTTTGAACCCGTCCCTTGCGACGTATTCATCAGCGAGGCGACCTTTGGCCTGCCGATCTTCCGCCACCCGCCGGACACCGACGAAATCGCCAAGCTGCTCAAATCTGTGAAGCAGTTTCCGGAACGCACGCACCTGGTCGGGGCCTACGCCCTGGGCAAGGCGCAACGGATCATCATGCTGCTGCGCGAAGCCGGCTGGGATCGGACAATCTACATCCATGGCGCGCTCGAACGGCTATGCGCCCTCTACCAGACGCAGGGCCTCGATCTTGGCACGCTGGCTCCCGCCACCAGCGGCGCAGCCAAGGGACAATTCGCGGGCGAGATCGTGGTCGCCCCGCCATCGGCTCTGCAGGACCGATGGTCGCGTCGCTTCCCCGACCCGGTTTCGGCTTTCGCGTCCGGCTGGATGCGGGTGCGGGCCCGCGCGCGGCAACGGGGCGTCGAGCTGCCGATCATCCTGTCCGACCATGCTGATTGGGATGAACTGGCCGCCACCATCACCGAGCTGAAACCCGGCGAGGTTTGGATCACTCATGGCCGCGAGGAAGCACTCCTGCGCTGGTGCGAACTTCAAGGGATCAAGGCCCGCGCCCTGGCCCTGGTCGGCTATGAGGACGACGAGGACGACGGTTGACCCTACCATCCGTGCAGTAGCCGAACGACGTTCCGTCTGATCAAGTGCGTGAAACCAAGCCTGGGGCGCGCACAGTGACGACTTCGACCACCACCGCCATGCGGACCGATCCCTTGACCGAGCCGGCCCTGACCCGCGCCGGCGCGGCGCGCCTGGATGTCATCGACCTGCTGCGTGGCCTGGTCATCATCCTGATGGTGCTGGACCATGCGCGCGATTACTTCCACGCAGAGGCGTTCCTTTACGATCCCGTGGACCCAGCCAGGTCGAACCTGGCCGTGTTCGGCACACGCTGGATTACCCACCTGTGCGCACCAACCTTCGTCTTCCTGTCAGGCGTCTCGGCCTATCTGCAGCGGGCCAACGGCAAGACGCCGACCAGCCTGTCGCGCTTCCTGCTGACTCGCGGCCTTTGGCTGGTGTTCCTGGAGATCACGCTGGTCAGCCTTGGCTTCAATTTCGGCCCTGTGTTGTTCATGCAGGTCATCTGGGCGATCGGCGCCAGCATGGTGCTGCTGGCCGCACTGACCTGGGCGCCGCCGGCGGTGGTGGGCGCGCTCGGCGCGGTCATCATCATCGGTCACCCAGCCCTGGCCGGCGTCGATGCGGCCGACTTCGGCTCATGGGGCCTGCTCTGGGGCTTCATGATGGAGCTGACCCTGATCCCGGGCCTTGGCTTTGTGGCCTATCCCCTTTTGCCCTGGGCCGGGGTGATGTTCCTCGGCTATGGCCTGGGCGGGTTGTTTCTGAAGGCGCCGCAGGAGCGGCGGCGGACAGTGCTGTTCGTGGCGCTGGGCATGCTGGCGGCGTTTGCGGTGCTGCGCGGGTTCAACGTCTATGGCGACCCGGTTCCATGGAGCATTCAGGCCAGCCCTGAACGGACAGCGATGTCGTTCATGAACCTCTTCAAATACCCGCCGTCCCTGCTCTATGTGCTGGCGACGCTGGGCGTGTCCCTAATGCTGTCCCTGCCGCTGGAGCATCTAAAAGGGTTACCCGCGCGCGTGCTTCTGGCCTTCGGGCGGACGCCGCTGTTCACCTATGTGCTGCATATCTACGTACTGCACCTGGGCGCCTTGGCGATCGCGGCGGCCACCGGATTCGATCCATCGATCCTGATTAACTTCGTGGTCGATCCGAGCCGTACGGTGAAGGCTGGCTGGGGTTTCGGCCTGCCGATGGTCTACCTGCTGTGGGCCCTGACAATCGCGGCGCTCTATCCGCTGTCGGCCTGGTTCGCGGGCGTGAAGCGCCGCCGCCGCGACTGGTGGCTCAGCTACCTCTAGTTCAGGACCCGGAAACTGGCGCTGGCGCGGGCGATCGTCGCCCCGTCCGCCGTCACGCCGGCTTCAGCGAAGCACAGGGTCTTGCCCGCCTTTACGAAGTGGGTGTCGAAGGCCAGCCACTGGCCCAGCTTGGCCATGCCCAGATAGTCGAGACTGAGTGAGACGGTCACCAGCCCCTTCGCCTCGACGCCCTGCCCCTCCAGCGCGCGACCGCAGGACAGGCCCATGGCGTTGTCGACAAGCGCCGCGATCAGACCGCCATGCAGAAGTCCGCGCGAGTTGGTGTGGGGCTCGCGCACCTCCAATCCCAGGATGAGGCGATCGTCGAGAGTCCGCGCGAAGAGCGGCTCCCATGGATCGGTGACGGGACTCTTGCGAGCATGCGGTTCGAAACCATCAGGAGGCATAAGGGCCACGGAAATCTCCTTTGCGCACGAATTAAACATTCGTTTGAATAAATGTCCATTAATAACGCAACCATGATCATGATCCGCCTCAGTCGCCCTTCAGACGTGCCCCGCCTGTTTGACATCTGGCGTGACGCCGTCACCGCGACCCACGACTTCCTCGCGGCCGAGGACTTCGAATTCATCAGCGGAATGGTCCGCCAATCCTACCTGCCTGAGGCAGTGCTGCATGTCGTGGTGGACGCCTCCGACCGCCCCCTGGCGTTCATGGGCCTTGATGGCGACAAGGTAGACACGCTTTTCGTCGATCCCGCCCACCATGGCGCCGGCCTGGGCCGCGCCCTGATCGAGACGGCGCGGGCGAGAGGCATCCCCCTGAAGGTGGACGTCAACGAGCAGAACACCCGCGCCATCGGATTCTACGAGCGGCTGGGCTTTCGTCTCGCGGGACGGTCGGAGACCGACAGCGCCGGCATGCCCTACCCCCTGCTGCACCTGAGTGAGGTCTGACAGCGGAACCTGGGCCATCGACGGGGGGTTTGGCCTGGATGACAGACGAACCCAAAATCCCGTCCGAGCCCGTCAAGGAAGGCGGCGTCAAGACACCCGACTCCACGCCCTCCCCTTCCGAAGAGAACGGCATGATCGGTGACGCCGCGCCTGGCGGCGTTCAACCTGACGAGCCAAAGGACGACGAGGGCGGCATGGTCGGCGAGGGCTGAGCCTCCTATCCTGACCCCATGCGCGCCTTCGCCCATCTGCTCGACCGGCTATCCCTGACCAGCTCGCGCAATGCCAAGCTCGTGCTTGTGCGCGACCATTTGGCCAATGTCGCTGATCCCGACAGGGGGTGGGCGCTGGCGGCCCTGACCGGCGAGCTTTCATTAAACGCCGCCAAGCCCGCCTTCGTTCGCAAGGCGGTCGAGGCGCGGATGGACCCGGTTCTGTTCGGCTGGTCCTATGATTTCGTGGGCGACCTCGCCGAGACCGTATCGCTGGTGTGGCCCGCCCAGCCGGGCGCCAACCGTGAGCCGGAACTTAGCGAGGTCATCGACGCCTTGCGCACGGCCAGCCGAGCGGAGGTCCAGGCCCTGATTGAGCGATGGCTGGACGCACTCGACCCCGACGGCCGATGGGCGTTGCTAAAGCTAGTTACAGGCGGCCTGCGCGTGGGCCTGTCGGCGCGGCTGGCCAAGCAGGCCTGCGCCGACCTGGCCGCCCTTAACGGGCAGGAGGTCAGTGTCGCTGAGATCGAGGAACTGTGGCACGCGGTCGAGCCGCCCTATGCCGACCTGTTCGCCTGGCTGGAAGGCCGGGCGGACAAGCCGGACGCCGACCACCCTGGCCGCTTCCGGCCCGTGATGCTGGCCCACGCCATCGACGAGGCGGTCGACTTTCCGAAACTCGATCCCTCCGACTACGCCGCCGAGTGGAAATGGGACGGCATCCGCGTGCAGGCGGTGAGCGAGCGCGGCGTGCGCCGCCTCTACACCCGTACGGGCGACGATGTGTCCGGCAGTTTTCCCGACGTGGTCTCGCAGCTCGATTTCGAGGGCGCGCTGGATGGTGAGCTGATCGTCCTGCGCGACGGGCATCTCGGCGCCTTCAACGACCTGCAGCAGCGCCTGGGCCGCAAGGCGGCGGACGCCAAGCTGCTGGCTGCCTATCCAGCCGGCATCCGAGCCTATGACCTGCTGCTGGATGGCGAGGAAGATTTGCGCGCCCTGCCCTTTTCCGAGCGACGCAAGCGGCTGGAGGCCTTCGTCGCCCGCATCGCTAGTCCCCAGATCGACCTGTCGCCGCTGCAGCCTTTTGAAACCTGGGAGGAACTGACCGCTCTGCGCGCCGAGCCGCCCGAGGGCGACGCCCAGCTATCTGAGGGTCTCATGCTCAAGCGGTGGGACAGCGCCTATGAGGCAGGCCGGCCCAAGGGCCCCTGGTTCAAATGGAAACGCGATCCGCATCTGATCGACGCGGTGCTGATGTACGCGCAGCGCGGACACGGCAAGCGGTCGAGCTTCTATTCCGACTACACCTTCGGCGTCTGGCGTGAGGACGCTGAAGGCGAGCGCTCCCTGACGCCCGTGGGCAAGGCCTACTTCGGCTTCACCGACGAGGAGCTGAAACTGCTGGACAAGTTCGTGCGCGACAACACCACCGACCGCTTTGGCCCCGTTCGGGCGGTGAAGGCCGGGGTGGATTTCGGCTTGGTGCTGGAAGTCGCGTTCGAGGGGCTGCAGCGCTCTACCCGTCACAAGAGCGGGGTGGCGATGCGCTTTCCGCGGATCAGCCGCATCCGCTGGGACAAGCCGGCGCGTGAGGCGGATGAGCTGGCCACCCTGGAGCGGATGCTAGGCTAGGTCAGAGCGCGCCAAGCCACGTAGACGGCGGTCGTGAGGATCATCAAGGCAAAGAGCCGCCTCGCGACCTGGGCCCTTGAAGCCAGCGCGCGGGCGGCGGGGAGCCCAATGGCTGTTCCGCCGACTCCTCCGGCCACCAAGGCTAGAAAGATATGCCAGTCCACGAGCCCGGACACCGCATAATTGGCGGCCGTCGCGCCTCCGAACAGGGTCACCGAGACGAGTGACGAAGCGGCCGCGTTGGCCAGTGTCATGCCCGTGGCCGCCATCAGGCCCGGGGCGATCAGAAATCCGCCCCCAATGCCAACGAACCCCGCCGCAAAGCCGACCAGCAATCCCACCGGGGCCAACCTAAGCGCCAGCCTCCCGTCCAAGCGAACCGAAGGGTCGCCTAGCGATCTCGCCGGTCGCAGCATCGACAGGGCCACTTGACCCGCCCCGCCCTGGCCTGGGCGGCGAGGCCAGCCATGGCGTTGACCGCCACGGCGGCTGCCGATGTTCCTATCGCCACGTGCGGATCACTCACGCCGACGAAGTAGAGAAGCAAGGGCGTAGCGAGGACAGAGCCGCCGCCGCCGAAGACGGTCAGCAACAGCCCGACCAGCGCGCCGCTCGCCACCGCGGCGACCATCATCGTCGAGGCGAAATCCATGGATCAGGCCGCGCGATTCCAAGGCGCCAAGGCCAGCAGGCGGGCCATGCCGCAAAAGCCTGTGATCCCCGCCATCAGCAGACCAGCGCCAACGAAGATGGGAACACCGAGAAAGCCAGGGTGGACCAGAACCCCGAGCAGGGCGCCGATCAGGACGAGGCCGCCGGCGCCGATCTGCACCTGACGCATCATCTCCAGCGGCGCGTTGGGGTTTTCGCGCACCGGCATGCCTTGACGGGTCCAGGCGTCCAGGCCGCCTTCCAGCACATAGGCGTCACCCTCGACGGCGGCCGCCAAGCGGTCGCAATTGGCGCCGGTCCGCATGCCGGTACGGCAGGTGAAAACGACCTCCCGCGAAGGCTCGATCTTGAGAGCGGCGCGCTCGAAACTGGAAAGGGGCCGCGACAGGGCGCCAGGGATATGGGCCCGGGCGTATTCGTCAGGCTCGCGGACATCGACGAGGACGGCGCGGCCGATCTTCAGGCGCGTGGCGACTTCAGCGGGACTTAGGGGGATCAGACGGGCGGTCATGGCTATTCCTCATATCCGGGGGACAGAAGATCTCCGCGAGCGTCGCCACCACCCGAACAGCTGCTGGGTCTTCAATCCGGTACCAGATCGTCTGGCCCTCCCGCCGGGTGGCCACCACCCCCTCCTCCCTCAACACCGCCAGGTGCTGGGAGAGTGCGGATTGGGATAGCCCGACGACAGGCTGCAGTTCGCCGACGGAGCGTTCGCCGTCAGTGAGCTGGCACAGGATCATCAGACGCCGCTCGTTGCCGAGTGCGCGCAAGAGCTTGGCCGCCTGCGCCGCATTGGCTTCGAATTGGGCGATGTCGAATTTCACGAGATCGAACATGAGGCTCATATATCAGTTGATTCTAATTTAGCAATCCCTAATATGCAGGAACACCTCTCAGGAGACCCGCGATGCCCCCCCTTGTTCAAGCCTTCTTCGATCCAGCCACCTCTACGGTCAGCTATATCGTCTCCGATCCGCAAAGCCGTCAGGCCGCGATCGTCGATCCGGTGCTGGACTTCGACCCCAAGGCCGCGCGGATCACCACCACCTCGGCCGATCGACTTTTGGCGCACATCGCCGACCAGGGGTTGGCGCTGACCTATGTGCTGGAGACTCATGCGCACGCCGATCATCTCTCCGCCGCAGAACTGATCCGCGAGCGCACGGGCGCCAAGATCGTCATCGGCGCCCACATCACTGACGTACAGAAGACCTTCGGCCCGCTGTTCGACGCTGAGGACGTCCGTGCGGACGGGAGCGCCTTTGACTATCTGATCGACGAAGGCCAGACCCTGCCCCTGGGCGAGCTGGACATTTCGGTTCTGCATACCCCAGGGCACACGCCTGCCTGCGTGACCTATCGGATTGGCGACGCCGCCTTTGTCGGCGACACGCTGTTCATGCCCGACTACGGCACGGCGCGGGCTGACTTTCCCGGCGGAGACGCGGCGGTGCTCTATCGCTCTATCCGCAAGATTTTGGACCTGCCGCCGGAAACTCGGATCTTTGTCGGCCATGACTATCAGCCCGCAGGGCGTGAACCGGCGTGGGAGACCACGGTAGCGGCCGAGCGCGAAGGCAACGTCCACGTCCACGACAGTGTCGGCGAGGCCGAGTTCGTGGCCATGCGCGAGGCGCGGGATGCGACCTTGGCCGCCCCGACACTGATCCTGCCTTCGCTGCAGGTGAACATCCGCGCCGGCGCCCTGCCTCCAGCCGAGCCTTCGGGCCGGGTGTTCCTGCGCCTGCCGGTGAACGCGATCTAGCCGTTGAAGGCCCGGATAGCGAGGATGATCCGGGTCTGGATGGCTTCGTCCATATAGGGGTGCATCGGCAGGGCCAGAACCGTTTGCGCCTTGGCCTCGGTCACCTTCAGGCCGCCTTCGCCGCGCGGGAAATGGGCATAGGGCTCCTGGATGTGCATGGGCACCGGATAATAGACCGCCGTCGGCACGCCTTGGGTCTTCAGATAGGCGGCGAGGCCGTCGCGGTTTTCATGTTCGATGACGTACTGCGCCCAGACCGACTGTCCGCCATCGATCACCTTGGGCGTCGCCAGCACCGCGCCCTTGAGACCTTCGGCATAGCGGTCGGCCACCACCTGGCGCATGCCGATCTCCTCTTCGAAGATCGCCAGCTTCTCGATGAGAATCGCCGCCTGCAAGGTGTCGAGGCGCGAATTCATCCCGATGCGGGCGTTGAGATATTTGGCCTCATGCTCGAAGACGCGGCCGTTCAGGTCCGCCGCCACCGCCTTGCCGTGGACCCTATAGCTGTCCATCAGGTCCCACAGGGCCTGATCGTTGGTCAGGACCGCCCCGCCGTCGCCATAACAGCCCAGCGGCTTTGCCGGGAAAAAGCTGGTGGTGGCGACATCCGCCCAGTGCAGGGGATGCTTGCCGCCCAAGGTGCAGCCAAAGCCCTGGGCGCTGTCGGAAATCAGCTTCAGCCCCTCGCGGTCGCAGATGGCGCGCAGGGCCGGATAGTCGGCGGGCTGACCGAACAGGTCGACGGCGATCACCGCGGCGGGCTTCAGCTCGCCCTTGGCCTTTACGCCCGCGATGGCGGCCTCCAGCTGCACAGGGTCGATATTGAAGGTGTCAGGCAGGATGTCGACGAAGACTGGCGTCGCGCCGGTCCACGGCACGACTTCCGGCGTGGCCGTGAAGGTGAAGGACGGACAGAACACCGCTTCCCCCGCACCGATCCCCCAGGCCATGAGCGGCAAGGCGATGGCGTCGGTGCCATTGGCGCAGGACAGCGCCAGCTTGGCCTGGCCGAAGGCGGCGAGCTTGGCTTCGAACTCGCGCACCTCGGGTCCCATGACATAGCCTCCGTGATCGAGGACGCGCGCCATGGCGGCGTCGAGGCGGTCGCGGATACGCCGTTGCTGGGCAGCCAGATCGATAAAGGGAATCATGCTCATAAAGCGGCCTCTTAAGGCCGTCCGGCGCCGCTTTCGAGACAATCCCTGTAACCGAGTATTTCGGCCCATGGCCCGGCCGGCGGAACGGCGCTATTGATCAGCGATTGGCCATAGGGGATGGGCATGGATCTGGATGCGGCCGGCGTAGGCGCCACCAACGGCTTGATCGGCGCGGCCGTCGAGCGGCCTGCCGGCAAGGCGGGCGACCACCACGGGACCTGCGCTGACTGCGGCGCGGAGACCAGCGGGAAGTTCTGCTCCAACTGCGGCCAGCCCACCCACGTCCACCGCTCGCTGCTGCATCTTGGCGAGGAGATTTTGCACGGGGTCATGCACTTCGACAGCCGCATCTGGCGCACCCTGCCGCTGCTGTTCCTCAATCCAGGCCGCCTGACGCGCGAGTGGGTCGAGGGCAAACGCTCGCGCTATGTCTCGCCGCTCGGCATGTATCTCTTCACGGTCTTCGTGGTGTTCATGCTGCTTAGCTTCGCGCCCGCCGCCCGCCAGGAAGGCCAGCCGGCCGCCAACAATAAGCCAGAGGTGAGCGGCACTACCCTGTTCCGCGCCGCCAACGAGGTGACTCAGGCTGAAGTAGCCAAGGAAAATTTGCCGGCCAGCGCCACGGCGCAACAACGACAGGCCGCCGACGCTCGCATCGCAACGGCGCGCAAGGCCCTTGATGAGGCCAACGAGGCGATGTCGAGCGATCCCACGCCGCCGGACGTCGCGGTGATCTCCGCCGACTGGTCCAAGGAGATTCAGTCCTTGGCCGCAAAGGGAGAGCTGAAGGCGAACACGGGTAACAAAGCCTTGGATAAAAAGCTCAATAAGAAGCTGCAGAACCCGGAACTGGCGCTCTATAAAATCCAACAGACCTTCTACAAATTCAGCTTTTTGCTGATCCCGATCTCCATACCCTTCGTGGCCCTGTTATTTCTGTGGAAGCGGCGATTCACGCTCTACGATCACGGGGTGTTCGTTCTCTACTCCCTGACCTTCATCGCCATCCTCTTCCTGCTCGGTTCAGTGGCCATGTGGGCCGGCGCCCAGCTGAACTTGGTCAGTCTGGCCGTCATGCTGGCGATACCCGCCCATATGTTCGCTCAGCTAAAAGGCGCCTATGGCCTAAGCGTCTTCTCCACCAGTTGGCGTCTGTTCATGCTGCTGAACTTCTGCGCGGTGACCCTGTGCCTGTTCCTGACGGCCATCATAATGCTGGGCCTGACGGGTTAACCATTCCGGTAAGCTTAACAGTTTACTAACGGCGAGACTTTGCCTTAACGTTGTTCTCCAAACTGCTGGGGGGCAGGTCGTCCGCGCATGGAGGCGGGGATGACGACGGGGGGAGCGTCTGTAGTGAACAAGACACGTGGTCGTGGATTTTCGGGCCTGGCGTTGAGCGCCGTGGTGTGCGCCAGCTACTGGCTGCTTGCCGACAATTATCGCGCCTATCGCCTGGTTCGCCGCACGGGCAACAAGCTGTTCCACCGCAATGAAGAGGTTCAGGAAGAACCGGCCCTGGCCGCCGACGCCGTGGTCATCGAAGGCTTTCGCCATTCGGGCAACAGCTTCCTAGTTGGCAACGTCGCGCCCTCGGATATCCACCGCGTCCACTCTCATTCCCACCGCGCCTTCGCCCTGCGTGAAGCGGTGGAGTCGAGCGTGCCGACCGTCGTGATGATCCGCGATCCGCTGGAAGCGGCCCTATCCCTGCGCCACCGCTCGCATAGCGCCGATGTCATGGCCTGGGGCGTCCGCTTCACGGCCTTCACGGCCCTGGTATGCTGGCTGGGCTACTACCGCTCGGTCTGGAAGCTGCGGCGGGGAATCACTTTCGTCCAGATGGAGGATATGGCCGTCGACTGCCGCGCCGTCTTCGCCAAGGTCAGCGCCGCTACGGGCCTAAGCTTCAAGGAAGAGACCTCCTACGCCACCCGCCACCGTTTCGACGGCGCGCGGCCGGAGCAGAACCTGTCCTGGGCTTCTCGGCTGGTCCTGGCCCAGGCCCGCAGACTGCATGCGTCGATCTGCGCCTATCCCGAAGCCGCGCATGCCGAAACGCGCATGACGCCCGCCCTGGCGACCGTCTAGACCGGCGCGGGCTTTCCGGGGCGAAATGAGCGGCTGAACATCCCGCTCAGCGTCGCCGGCTCCGGCGTCGCCGTGACCCAGGCCTTGCCCTCCGCGACGCTCGCCACGGCGGCGTCGAACATACGCCGCATGCTGTCGGTGTCGAATTTCACCATGCTGCCGTGATTGGGGT
Source organism: Caulobacter sp. NIBR2454 (assembly GCF_027474405.1). GTDB lineage: Bacteria > Pseudomonadota > Alphaproteobacteria > Caulobacterales > Caulobacteraceae > Caulobacter. The sequence continues at coordinate 353,518 of NZ_CP114871.1, read as the reverse complement.
CATAGGGGATTGAGGCGATCTCCAGCGGAACCCCCGCGCCCGCGCAGAAAGTGGCGGCCACGCTGATCGCCTGGCGGTAGGAAAACCGCAGCATGGTGTCGAAGCTGCGCATCAGGATCGCGGGCAGATTGCTGGGCGTGGTTCGCGGCGCCGGATCCAGGACGGTGTTGACGATCACTCTCACCCGCCCGCCGCGGAAACGGCGACCGATGTTGCGGTCGCGCAGCAGCGCCTCGGGCAGGATGAACAGGGGAGCGGCGACACCGCCGTCCACATGCATCTCTTCGAAATCCTCATCGTCAGCGCGGCTGGCGATCAGACGCGGCGGGAACAGGCCGGGCAGGCTGGCGGAGGCGGCCAGGACGTCCCGGAACAACTTCAGGGCTGCATCGCTGTCGCCAGGTCGGGCGTAGGAGGCGATCGCCCCCATGTCCCAGATGCAGGCCTGCTGACGATCAAGGTCGGTGGTCGCCACGAACAGCCGCCGCCCCTCGGCATGGGCGCGGGCTACGGCCAGCAGCAGGTCCTCGTCCACGAACGGGGCGATGAGCGCGTCCATCGACTCGGCGCGTAATAGCCCGCCCAGCCCTGGAATCGCCTTGCGCAGTGTCAGGAGGCGCGCGGCATGCCCTCCGGTATAAGCTTCGGTCAGTCGCTCATCCCACGCCGAGCCGAGGAAGGCGAAGGGCGCGATCAGGGCCCCGGTCGAAACGCCCGTGACGATGGCGAAGTTGGGTCTGCGGCCGGCCCGCGAAAGACCGACCAATATGCCGGCTCCGAACGCGCCGCCTGCGGCTCCGCCCGATACGGCCAGGATTTCGAACGGCGTGCGCGACCACAAGGAACGGGGCGCCGCTATGCGGTCGGCGGCCGCCGTCAGGGCGTCCTGCGCCTCGGTGACCGTCAGACGAACGCCTTCGAAACCCCTCGGCTCAGCCCCGGCGGGGCTATGCGCCAACCGCCGCCGGCGGCGCGGATCAAGGACAGGCGAAGGCGTGTCGGACTTCGGCAAGGGCTCTCCCTCCAGGACGCGGTCGTGCTTCTTCCTAACACCCAAGGCGGGGGGCAGGTCAAAGCCCGCCTGGGAAGCCTGAGCGGAACCTCGTGCGAGAGGGACCGTTGACGAGCCGGGGCGCAGCTATATTCCAAAGACATGCAGACAAACGCACCGCAGGAAATCGAACAGGCCGTTCGCAACCCGATCACCCTGGACGAGAATCTCGTTCGCAAGGCCGTGGACGTGCTCGGCTCCTTCGCCGTCAATTTCGTTGTCGCCGTCATCATCCTGCTGGTCACCTTCTGGCTGGCCAAGACGCTGTCAGGCGTTGTGCGGCGCTCTCTGACCCGCGTTCATCGGCGCAATCCCGATCCGACCCTGGCCAGCTTTGGCGCGTCCTTGACGCGCTATGTGATCATTTTCGTGGGCGTCATCGCCGTGCTGCAGCAGCTGGGCGTGCAGACGACATCCATCCTGGCGGTGCTGGGCGCGGCGTCTCTGGCGGTCGGTCTGGCGCTGCAGGGAACACTGTCGAACGTGGCGGCCGGCGTGATGCTGCTGATCTTCCGCCCCTATCGAGTGGGAGACACCATAGAGACGGCGACCCGCAAGGGCGTGGTCACATCGCTGGATCTGTTCGTCACCGAACTGGCCATGGGGGACAACACCAAGGTCATCGTGCCTAACGGCAAGGTCTTCGGGGATGTGATCCTCAACTACACCCACTATCCGCGCCATCGCGCCGACCTGGTCTGGAAGGTCCCCTACAAGACGGACATTCCCGCCATGCTGGAGGCGCTGAACGCGCGCATCGCCGCCGACCCGCGCATCCGCAAGGACCCGCCCCCGGTGGTTGAGATCACCGCCATGAGCGAAGCCTTCGTCGAAGGCGCGGTGCGGGTGTGGACGGCGCGCGAGGACGAGGGCTCGACCAAGTCGGACCTGCTGCTGGCGATCCGCATCCTGTCCGAGGACGCCCAGGCCGACCTGCCGCCCCTGCACCCGCCCGCGCCCAAGCCGACGGCGAGCGAACGCCGCCGCAAGCGTCACCTCAGCCTCAAGGCCCTGGCGCGCAGCAAAGTATCGCCCAACAACAATGGGTTAACGCCCGAATAACCCTGAACCGGCTCACCCCCTCAAGGCCGCGCCGTTCGCCGCACAAATCAAGCCGCTCATCGATACGCCGCGCCGCAGCATAGCGTAAGGACTTACTCATCTACTTAGTTTCCAAAGTGGATGGAGTCGGCCATGCCCATCGAACGCGTCAATCTCAACTGGCGGAATGAACAATCCGACGGCCCCGCCTTGGGCGGCGCCATGTCCAATGACGGCCGCTATGTCGTCTTCATGAGCACGGCCGCCGACATCCTTGGTGGGCCGCCACGCGGCGCGCAAATCTATCTGCGAGACATGGAGACGGACTCCACCCAACTGATCACCCGGACCGGCGTCGGGGGCGATGTGCGGGGTGTCGGCATCAGCGCCGACGGCCGCTATGTGGCGTGGAGCTCCGACGCCGACAATGTCGTCGAGGGTGACGAGGACGGACGCTTCGACGTGTTCGTTCTTGATCGCGACAGTGGCGAAGTGCGCATGATCAGCGACAGTCTTGAGTACGACTGCTTCTTCGATGGAGCCATCTCGGCGGATGGTCAGAACATAGCCTATTTCGAAGACCGCTCGGTTGATCTTCCGGGTGACGATCGAGGCCTGATCAAGAACGTCCAAACGGGTGAGGTGCTTGTCGATACAGACGAAAGCTGGACCTATTCTGGAAAGCGTATGAACTACCAGGGCATATTCTGGGTTGCCGATGGAGAACATACAAATGAACTGCATTGGGCCGAATCCAAGAGCTACACAATGCGGCGCGACACGGGATCACTTATTGGTAATAACTACTCCAATAGCTTAAGCTCATCCGCAGACAACTGGAATTTTTCCTGGGGAATATTGGGAGACTCGGGGCTTTTCGGACAAATTCAGTGGAGCAATGCATATAGAAATGTTAGCGAGATGCTATATGGAGCCTATTTGTTCTCGCTACCCAATTCCACCAAGCCGACATATTTAGAACAAGTCCGAGGATTGAAAGGGGAACTCTGGACTGTATTTACTTCGAACTTCGATTACACAACCCATGAGTTCAACGGCGGATGGGCGATATATGTCTGGGATGGCATTTCGACCAATGCCGGCTCACACACGCCGGTAATCCACGAATTGGCCATGGTCGAGGGGGCGACATCCAACCCGTTCTTGGATGTCCGCTTTTCCCCGAACGGCCACTATGTGAGCTTTGTAACCAACCGGCCGATGGTGGCTGGGGATACCAACGGCGCACACGACGTCTATCGCGTGGAAAATCCGCTTTGGAGCGGTGAGGGGCAAGGGGGCGAACAAGAATTTCCCGATCCAGACGCCTGGATCATGGGAACGCCTGACGAAGACGAGCTGATCGGCACCGGGCGGGATGATCGGATTGACGCCCTTGCCGGCGACGACAAGGTCCACGCCTCGGTGGGCGACGACCTTGTCTATCTGCGTGAGGGCGACGACGAGGCTTATGGCGGGCTGGGCGACGACGAGATTTACGGTGGCGACGGCGACGACGTCATCTCGGGCGACGAAGGCCAAGAAGCCGCAGGCGGGGACGACTTCCTGTTTGGCGGCGCCGGCGAAGACGACCTCTACGGCGAGGAGGGTGACGACGAGCTGGACGGCGGCGCGGACGACGACGCCCTGTTCGGCGGCGAGGGCGACGACCGGATCGAAGGCGGCGACGGGGACGATCACCTGGATGGGGGCCGGGGTGACGATATCCTGGCTGGCGACGATGGCGACGATGTCCTTTTCGGTGACTGGGGCGACGACAAGTTCACCAACGATGATGGCGATGACATCATTGATGGTGGCGACAACCAGGAAATCGGCGACGACATCGACACGGTCTACATGCTGGGCCGGGCCTCGAACTACGAGTTCGAGGACGCGTTCGACAACGAGATCGGCCAGTTCGTCACCACCAGCACCTCGCTGCTAGACGGCGAAGTCGATCGTATGATCCGCATCGAACGCGCACTGTTCGAAGAGCTTCCGGACAACGAGGTCGAGAGCCAGGGCCCCTTGGAGATGTTCGCGCGAGCGGCCCTGGCCTCCTACGAGGACGAGGCGAGCCTCGGCTACGGCTGGCGGCCTCTATCGGCGCTGGAGCTCGGCATCCGCATGGGGGCCATGCAGGAGGAAGAAGAGTGGGGCTACAACTTCAAGAACGGGGTCTATGACGCCTTCGAAGAAGCGCCAGGTCCAGGCGGACCTCTCATCAACGCCAACGCCCATGTCTACTTCGGTAAGGTGGCCGGCCAGAACACGCTGATGCTGGCCTTCCGGGGCACTGATCAGGGGTCCGACCTGGCGGACTATCCGCAGTTCGCCATGCACTACGCCAAGTATGAGCCGCTGATTCAGGCGGTGCTGGATTACGTGAACAACGACGGTCACACCCGCGGCGGTGAAGCGATCGATCGGGTCTATGTCACCGGCCACAGCTTGGGCGGCGCCATGGCGCAGCTGTTCATGCAGGACGAGCGCGTCCAGTTCGACGATCGCTTTAGTGCGGTCAGCTTCGGCTCGCCGGGGGCCGAGAAAAACACCGGCGATCCGCGGATGCTGCATGTCGAGCACACGGCTGACCTAGTGCCATTCGCTGGCGACATTGCACGGGGACTCGGCCCTCTCGCCTGGGGCCTAGCCTGGTTGCTCGATAAATTCGTCGACAACCCTCGCGACTACCGCACATCGGGCGGTGTGATCCGCGTGTCGCTTCAAGAAAGTGATCTGCCTACCGTTCAACATTCAATGGACCATTATTTGGCCTCGTCCCTGCGACTGGACGGCTACGATGAGGTCCTCAACGACCTGGGCTTCGACGGCGCCCCGAGCAGCGTGTTCAACGTCGCCGTAGCGTCTGATGCCGGTGGCGAACTCGACGGCGCCAGTCCTATCCGGCCAGCCCTTCTGCGGGGTGTGGCCTATACGGACGGCTCGGAGGTCTTTCTCCTAGGGGAAGGGGCCGACGAAATCACCGGCGGATTGGGGCGTGACGTCTTCGCTGGCTCCTTCGCCCAATTCCAGAACGACACCATCACCGACCTCGGCGACGGCGACCGCATTACGCTGTTGGGCGACTATGACGGCGCTCAACTGAATTACACCCCATGGGCGAACCCTCGTGAAGGCGGCACGCTGCGCATCACCCATGGGACGGACCACACCGTGATGACGATCCTCGGGTGGCACCCGGGAGACTTCGCCCCTGAGACGCTCAACGGCATGACCACGTTCGTCTACGAAGGCTCGATCGGCTTGGGCGGCGGGGCCGCGAAAGACGATCTATCTGGCGGAGACGGCGACGACCTTATCGAAGGCGCGGGCGGCGACGACACCCTCGCGGGCGGCCGCGGCGACGACGAGATCGTTGGGGGAGAAGGTTCCGACACCATCTACGGCCAGCAGGGCGATGACCTCCTCTACGGCGACGACCGCTCCACCCTGGCCCTCGACGTCGGTTTGCGCTCAACTCCGACAACGGCCTTTGCTCCCGGTGATGTCGATACCGCGGCCTGGACCGTCGCCCGCAATAACTACAGCGTCACCGTCCAAGCTGACGGCGGAGTGCTGGTCACAGACCTTCGCTTCCGATCGCCAGACGGCACGGACACCCTGTACGATTTTGAGGCCTTTCAATTCAGCGACCGCACCTACACCCTGGCGGAGCTCATCGAGACACCGCCTCCGCCACCGCCACCGCCGGGCCAGGGCGAAGAACCCGGCAGCCCAGTGGCCACCGTCGCGGGCTGCGTGGAGATATTCGAACGAATGAGCCTTGGGCGCGCGCCTGACGCGACAACGCAACGGCATCTGGCGTCGATCGCCGACCAAGCCGCCAAGGGCGTGATCTCAGAGCCCCAGGCTCTGCTGCGGATCGCCGAGTTGCATGACGCCGCCACCGCCGTGGCGCTGCAGACGTATCAGTTCTTCACAGGCAAGACGCCGACATCCGACGGCCTCGCCTGGCTGGTGAATTCGACCGGCAACGCGCAAGACCTCAACGACGCCTACTATGCGGCCTTTAATCAGGAGAGCCGCTACATCAACTTTTCGGTCAACCTGGCCCTCAGCTCAGCCAACGCTGGGAAGTTCGCGCAGGACTATGCCGGCCTGACATTCAGTCAAACAATCAGCAGCGCTTATGATCTGGTCATCGGAGACCAGCTGGCCAGGTCCCACTACGTGGATACGGCCGCTGCTGTCGCGTTCTTCGGGCGAGCGGAGAACATCGATTTCCTCACTCGTTTGGCGGGCGGGTCCGACAATCCCGATCTGTTTATGAAGGCGGCTGTGATCGGTCAGATGCTGTCGATCGGAGCCGGCACGAGCTTTGGCCGCTATAGCGCCGCGTCAAACCAGTATCTTGTCGCTCTGGGCCTCGATGAGGCGGTTTCGGAGTCGATCGACATGATCAGCCACTTCGGGGTCTACAACACACCAACGATGCATCTGGACTGGGCGTAGGCGCCGCCTACGCCCAGTGGCTCAGCCAAGCGCCTGCGCTAGGTCAGCCTTCAAATCCTCGAGATCTTCGATCCCGACGGAAAGGCGGACGAGGCCGTCGGTGATGCCGAGCGCTTCGCGCTGTTCGGCGGGGATCGAGGCGTGGGTCATGATCGCCGGATGCTCGATCAGGCTTTCGACCCCGCCAAGGCTTTCGGCCAGGGTGAAGAGGCGCGTGCGCTCCAGCATCCTGCGGGCCGGCGCGAGGCCGCCCTTGATATCCACCGAGATGATGCCGCCAAAGCCGTGCATCATCTGGCGCTTGGCCAGGTCATGTTGCGGGTGGGAGGCCAGGCCCGGATAGACCACGCGGGCGATGTCGTCGCGGGCCTCCAGCCACTGGGCGATGGCTAGGGCGTTGTCGCAGGCGCGCTGCATGCGCAGCGCCAGGGTCTTGACCCCGCGCAAGGCCAGGAAGCTGTCGAAGGGGCCGAGCACGGCTCCCACGGCGTTCTGCAGGAACTTCAGCTTTTCGGCGACTTCGGCATTGTCGCCGACCACCGCCACCCCGGCCACCACGTCGGAATGGCCGTTCAGGTATTTGGTGGCCGAGTGCATGACCACGTCGAAGCCCAGCTCCAGCGGGCGCTGGACATAGGGGCTGCAGAAGGTGTTGTCGGCCACCGTGATCAGGCCGTGCTTCTTGGCCAGTTCGGCGATCGCCGCCAGATCCGCCAGGCGCAGCATCGGGTTGGTTGGCGTCTCCACCCAGATCATCTTCGTCTCGGGCCGGATCGCCGCCTCGATGGCCGACAGGTCGGCCATGTCCACAAAGGTGAAATCCAGGCCGGCAGAGCGCTTGCGGACCTTGTCGAACAGCCGGAACGAGCCACCATAGAGGTCGTCGCTGGCGATCACGTGGGCGCCGCTATCGAGGATTTCCAGGATGGTCGAGGCGGCCGCCAAGCCGGAGGCGAATGCGAAGCCGGCGGCGCCGCTTTCGAGGTCCGCCACCGCGCGCTCGAAGGCGAAGCGGGTCGGGTTGTGGCTGCGGCTGTACTCGAAGCCCTTGTGCTCGCCGGGACTGGTCTGAGCGTAGGTCGAAGTGGCGTAGATCGGCACCATCACCGCACCCGTGGTCGGGTCGTGGCTCTGGCCGCCGTGGATGGTGCGCGTGGCGAAGGCCAGGCGGTTCTTGCCAGTCTTGTTGTCGCTCATGTTCAGGCCGTCAGACGCAGGTGGTTGATCAGGTCAACGCGGGTGATGACGCCGATGAACTCGTCTCCGTCGACCACCAGGGCCACCTCGTCACGATCAAAGACCTCGGGCAAATCTTCGACACCCTGATGAGCTTGCAGGGTGTTGACTGCCTTGGTCATGGCTTCGGACACGGGTTGCTTGAAGCGCGGTCCGGGCTGGTCGTCGCCACCCTCGACCGCGGCCAGGATGTCGCTCTCGTCCAGGATGCCGACCAGCTTGCCATGATCGACTACCGGCAGCTGGCTGATATCGCCGCTGCGCATGCGGTTATAGGCGGTCATCAGAGTGTCCTGCGGGCCGATGGCCACCACGCCGCCGTCGGCGTAGCGTTTGGCGATCAAGTCGCGCAGGTCGCCGTGCAGTTCGCGCTCATCGAAGCCATGGGCCGCCAGCCACATGTCATTGAACATCTTGGTCAGGTACTTGGCGCCCGTGTCGCAGACCAGCGTCACGACCCGCTTGGGTTCGGTCTGTTCGCGGCACCAGCGAAGGGCCGCGGCCAGCAGAGTGCCCGAGGACGAACCGGCCAGAACGCCTTCCTTGCGCAGCAGCAGGCGGGCGGTGTCGACGCTCTCGCGGTCGCTGATCGAATAGGCCTTCTTGACCAGGCTCATGTCCGCGACGGCAGGAATGAAATCCTCGCCGATGCCTTCGACGATCCACGATCCCGCTTCGCCATAGGTCCCGGTGGCCACGTAGTCGCACAGGATCGAGCCGACCGGATCGGCCAGAACCATCTGGGTCTTGGGCGAGTGCTTTTGCATGTAGCGACCGACGCCCGTCAGGGTGCCGCCCGAACCGACGCCGACCACGATGGCGTCAACGTCGCCTTCCATCTGCTCGAGGATTTCCGGCGCGGTGCCGGTCTCGTGAGCCAGCGGGTTGGCCGGGTTCTCGAACTGGTTGACGTAGATCGCGCCAGGGATCGACTGGGCCAGGGTCTGGGCCATGTCCTGGTAGTATTCAGGATGGCCCTTGCCCACGTCGCTGCGGGTCAGGCGCACGTCCACGCCCATGGCGCGCAGGTGCAGGATTTTCTCGCGCGCCATCTTGTCCGGCACAACCAGGATCAGCTTGTAGCCCTTGAGGCTGGCGACCTGGGCCAGGCCAAGGCCCGTATTGCCGGCGGTGGCTTCGATGATCGTTCCGCCCGGCTTGAGGCTGCCGTCCTTTTCCGCGGCCTCGATCATGGAGCGGGCGACCCGATCCTTGATCGAGCCGCACGGGTTCTGGCTCTCCAGCTTGAGGAACAGGCGGCAGGGGCCGGTGTCGATATTGCGCACCTCGATCATCGGGGTCGAACCGATGAGATCGAGGGCCGAGGACTGCGCCTTGGGCGCCATCGGAATGTGGTCAGTCATGGCGAAGTCTCCGCCGAAAAACGAGGATTTGTCCCTCTTTTAGAGGCAAATCGCGCAAGTTCGAAAGGCGGTCTCGTCCAGCGGCGAGAAATCCTTGCGTAGCCTAGAGATGTGTATGCGGCGATGGCGGGATACAAGTCGCGTCCCGCAAGATAAGGGCGACGCGCCGCGACTCGGCGACGGAGAATCAGTCGCCGTTGCGGGTCAAAATCCGCACCAGCGCCATGACCACCAGAGTCACGCCGCAAACGGCGGCGGCCAGGGCAGGGCGACCGTCCATAAAGGCCGCAAGGGCGCCGCATCCGCCGATCAAACCGACGGCGACGATCGGCCAGGGCGAGGTTTCGAATTCCGGGTCCATGGCCGACTTATCGCGCCACGCGTGTATCGGTACGATCCCGTATTTCTACGGCGCCCGGGCCCGCGCCTCTTGCGCGGCGCGCCCTTCTGTCCGCCTATGACGATCCGATTTTCTGGGGAGTTTTCGGATGATCCGAACCTTGTGGGCGCGGATAGCGGGCGCGCTTCTGCTGGCTGGCGCCGCAGGTCCCGGCCTCGCCGCCGAGCCGGAGTTCAAGCCTGGCGCCTGCGTCGGCGACTATGCCGGCGTTCCCTATAAGGTCGATTGCGGAACCATGGTGGTGGATGAGGCGCGGGGCGACCCCAAGAGCCGCCGGATCACCTTCCCCGTAGCGATCGTTCGCGCGCTGGAGCCCAAGGGTCTTCCGCCCGTCGTCTATTTCCACGGCGGCCCCGGCGGGGATGCCGTGGAGGGCGTGCCTACGCGCCTGAAGCGTCCGGCGGCCAAGGAGTTCATCGCGGTAGATCAGGATTGGATCTTCTTCGATCACCGCGGCACGGGCCTGGCCTCGCCGAGCATGAACTGTCCGGGCACGGCCCTGACCGATGCGGGGCCGCCATCCGAGAAGGACGCCGACGGCATCATCGCATGCCTGAAAGCCTTCAAGGCCCAGGGCGTGGATTTGACGCGCTACAACGCCGTCGAAGTCGCCCACGATGTGCAGGACATGCGTAAGGCGCTGAAGCTCGACAAAATCGACCTCTACGGTGGCTCCTACGGCACGCGGGTTCAGGCGGCGGTGCAGACCCATGCGCCCCAGGGCGTTCGCGCCGTGGTGCAGGACAGCCCTTGGCCGCCAGAAGCCGCCTGGACCGTGGGCGGGCCGGAAATGGTCGCCTCGTCGCTCTACGTGGTCATGGCCAAGTGCGAGGCCATCGCCGAATGCGCCAGCCGATATCCGGACTTGAAGGCCAGGCTGCAAGCCACCGCCGCCAAGTTCATGGCTGCTCCGCAGAGCATCGGCGGCAAGACCTATAGCGCCGACGACCTGGGCGGCTATCTGATGGACGCCAGCTATTTCGCCGCGCGCGTCCTGCCGCAGCAGCTATCCAAGATCATCGCCGGCGACATGTCGCCCGTGGACGAGTTCATGGCCTCCCGCGACTACTACGCCGAGGGCCAATTCATGACCCACCTGTGCAAGGAGGAGATTCCTTTTGAGAAGCGCAGCGGGATCATGGCAGGGGCGAAGGGCGACCCTGTGGCCGAGCTTATGGTCGCGCCCATGGAGCGCATTCACGACATCTGCGCCGCTGTCGACTGGGGCGAGATCTCGCCCATCGAACAGCAGCCGGTGAAGACGACGATCCCGACCCTGTTTCTTGCGGCCGAGATCGATCCCGGCTGCCCGCCGGAGCTCACCGAAGCAGCGGCCAGGGGCTATGCCGGCAGCCAGGTGGTGATCGTAACCAACGCTACGCATGGGGTCGGCGGCGCGAGCCCCTGTACCCGCAAGATGATCCGTAACTACTTCGTCGATCCCAGCCAGCCGGTGGATCGTTCCTGCCTGCCGGCCAAGGACACCCCCATGGCCTTCGTCTACTGAGAAGTTAGAAGCTCTTGCGGATACGTAGCTGTACGAACTCGCGCGGATCGGTCTGGCGCAGCTCGACCAGCTCCACTGCGCGGGTGGCGCGATCGGCGTAGAGCGTCCGCTCGTACGGAAAGTCGTTCCAGGTCGTAAGCTGCAGGCGGATGGCGAGGTCGGGCTTGGGCTTATACTCGGCGAAGAACTGCAGGTAGTTGTTGATCTCCATCCGCACTGTCTCGTCAGGGCGATAGCGCACGCGCTTGAACGGCGGAATGTAGTCGACGCCGTAGGTCAGCTTCCAGCGTGGCAGGTCCTGGGTGAAGCTGACCAGATGGCGATTATGCTCGACCCATGAGATGCGACGCTTGTCACCCGTGGTCGGGTCGATCACCTCGGTGCGGTCCCACTTTGTGTTGACCACCAGGCGACCGCCCGGAACCTTCAGGCGCTCCAGCGGCAGTGTCAGATTGATCGCGACGCGATTGAGCGTTCCGTCGCCGATATTGCCCGTGGCCGACAGACCGTCGGGCAGCGGAATCTGATCGATGACATCGACAATCTCATCGTGGCGCAGGGTCAGGCTGACGACGCCGTCGCCCCAGAATCTGCGCTCATAGACGAACTCGCTGATCCAGCGCTGTTCCGGCTCCAGATCGACATTGCCGCCGAACACCTGATCGTTTTCGAGGGCGGCCGAAGCGGCGAAATCGCCAAAATCGAGCTGACCCAGCTCGCGCTCGAAGCGGAAGCGGAACTGGTTGCTCTTCACCGGTGTCCAGGTCACCAGGACGCGGGGCTTGATGAAGGATAGGGTCTTTTCAGAATCCACGTCGCCCGACTGGCTGATCGTCGAGCGCTCGTAGCGCACGCCGCCCTCGAACATCAGGCCTTCGCGAGGACGCCACGTCCCCTGCAGGAAGCCCTCGCCACGGACCTCCTCAACCTTCACCGTCGCGCTGGGCAGAGGCACCTCCTCGCCGCCGACGGTGAACCGCTGCTTGGTGTCGAGGAAATTGTAGGCGAACTCGCCGCCGCCCTCGATCGTCAGACGGGGCGAGCCTTCCCACCGCAGGGTGGAGCGGGCGATGCTTTCGCCCGACTGATAGTCGGCCGTGAAGACCTGATCGGGGCCAAAGCCGCGGCTGCGCGAGGTCGACTCGCCGTCCTCCAGATTCTGGATCAGGCGGGCCTCCAACTTCAGGTCGTTGGCGAACCTGCGTTCGTACCGCAGGCCCAGATCGCCGCTGAGTTCATCGTCGCGGTAATTTGAGCGGCGGAAGGCGACGCCATCACCGAAGGTGGCGCCATCCTGCCAAAAGTCGTCCTCGAGCGATCCGGTAAGCTCCAGCCTGCCGCCCAGGACGGGCCCCGACCAATTGCCGCGCAGGTATTTGCCGCCGCCCTTGAAATTTGTCTCCATAGGCTCGTTGGAGATCAGAACCCCGTTGGCGTCCCGCCGGGTCAGACGGCCAAGGCCCGTGCCATCGTCGAAGTCGACGTCCTGGCCGAGTTGCAAGCCCCATTGGCGGCCATTGTCGCGTGAGCTGAACTCGTAGCGCAGGCGGTACAATTCGGGCCCGCCCTCGAACAGGTAAGGCTCGACGGTGACGGTGTGTTCGCGCGACGCCTCGGGCTTGAGGATCACGTTCACGACCACCGAATAGTTCTGCATGTCGATGCCGCCGGCGCCGCCGCGGATCAGATCGATGCGCTCGACCCGTGCGGCGGGGGTTCGTTGCAGGACCATCGAGCCCGTGTCGGACTTGGAGGCCGGGCGCGCGCCGTCGATCAGGACGTTGCCGGCTGAGCCGGCGAAGCCGCGCAGGTCCTCGCCGTCCTCCAGTTTGAAACCAGGAACCCGCTCAACCATGTCGAGGGCGGTATTGGGCTGCTGGGCGGCGAAGAAGTCAGGGGTGAAGGCGATGACGCCGTTGGTTGCGGCCGGCAGGGAGGCCGGCGTCTGGGCGTAGGCGGCGCAGCCCATCGCGGAAGCGAGGCCTAGAGCGGATGCCGCCGCGAGCAGATGGTTGCGCATGTCGTATTCCCCTCAGAGCCGTCGAGAGGAGGTGTGCCCGCTCACGTCGTATTCAGGCCAATTACATAACCGCAACGTGGATTAAATCTTCGACAGGCTACCAAAAACAAAACGGCCGGACGCGGCGTCCGGTCGTTATTTCCGATGCTGCACGACCCTAGAGAATCGACTGGCCGGTACCGGCCCAATCCTTGAGGAACTGCTCCAGGCCTTTGTCGGTCAGGGGGTGCTTGAACAGTTCGCCAAACACACTGGCCGGCAGGGTGGCGCAGTCGGCGCCCGACAGGGCGGCATCCTTGACGTGGCCGGCGGTGCGGATGGAGGCGGCCAGAATCTCTGTCTCGAAGCCGTAGTTGTCGTAGATCGCCCGGATGTCAGTGATCAGCCCCATGCCATCGGCGCCCTGATCGTCCAGGCGGCCGATGAAGGGCGAGACGTAGGTGGCGCCGGCCTTGGCGGCGAGCAGGGCCTGCACCGCCGAAAAGCACAGGGTCACGTTGGTCTTGATGCCCTGGCGGCTGAAGTGGCCGGTGGCGATCAGGCCGTCGCGGGTCAGCGGCACCTTCACGACGACATTGGGCGCTATGGCGGCGAGCTTCTCGCCCTCGGCGATCATGCCATCGGCCTTCACGGCGGCGACTTCAGCGCTGATCGGCCCAGGCACGAGGTCGCAAATCTCGGCGATCACCTCGAGCATAGGACGGCCTGACTTGGCGATCAGCGACGGATTGGTGGTCACGCCATCGACGAGACCGGTCTCGGCCCATTCGGCGATCTGCTTGGTGTCGGTGGAGTCGAGGAAGATCTGCATGGTCGTTTCTTACCGGTTCAGGGCGCCGTTCGCCACCAGGGCGTCGGCGGTTTGGACCACGGCGTCACGCCACGGCCGGGGATGCTCGCCAAAAACCCGCGTCAACTTGCCAGTGTCGAGGGCGGAATAGACGGGTCGCGGCGCGGGCTCCGGAAACGCCGTCATGGGGACCGGCGTCAGCCTGGCCATCGCCTGCGGATCGCGGGCGATGGCGGCGCTGGCCAGTTCATAGCGGGTGGCGACCCCGGCGTTGGCGAAATGGAAGAGACCGAACGCCTCGTCGCCGGCTTGCGCCGTCGCCCAGCGCGGAGCCGCGCGGACCAGGAAATCGGCGAGATCCACGGCGCTGGTCGGAGTGCTGGTCTGGTCGGCGACGATGCGGACTTCGTCGCGCTCGCGGGCCAGGCGCATCATGACCGTGACGAAGTTGCGGCTCAGCGGCGAAAACACCCAGGCGATGCGAAACACCGCGCCCTTGGCATAGGCCGCTACCGCCGCTTCGCCCGCCAGCTTGGACCTCGCATAGACCGAGGCCAGCGGCGTGGCGGGGTCCGTCTCCACATAGGGCGCGCCCTTGGCGCCATCGAAGACGTAGTCGGTGGACAGGTGGACTAGCGGCAGGCCCCGCGCGGCGCAGGCCCGCGCCATGGCGGCGGGCGCCGCGGCGTTCACCGCCATGGCCGCGTCCGGGTCCGCTTCAGCCGCATCCACCGCCGTGAAGGCCGCGCAATTGAGGACGAGATCGCAGTCGGCGCCCGCGATAGCGGCTTCAATGGCCGACGGGTCGGTGAGGTCGCAGTCGGCGCGAGACAGGGCCGTGACCTGCGCCTGACCTTCAGCCGCCGCCAGCACACAACGGGCGACCTGGCCGGTGGCGCCGAACTGCAGGATACGGATCACGCCGTCACCTTCGCCACCAGAGCGTCAAGGTCGCCGCCTTCATAGAGATGCCCGACCATGCCGGCGCGGCGCGCCGCCTCCATGTCGGACTCACGGTCCCCGATCATCACGGCCTCTTCGGCGTTGAGACCAAAGTCGCGCAAGGCCGACAGCAGCATGCCAGGGTTGGGCTTCCGGTCAGGATGGTCGATATGCCGGTAAATCTCGACCTGGGCGTCCTTGTGGAAGGGGCAGGCATAGAAGGCGTCGATGGTCGCGCCATCCTCCGCCAACTGGCGCTGCATCTCCGCATGGAACACGTCGACCGCGGCGAGATCGTAGAGCCCCCGCGCCACCCCCGACTGATTGGTGACCACGATCACCTTCAGCCCCGCGGCGTTCAGTCTGCGGATGGCCGCCGTGGCCCCCGGCGTCCAGACAAGGTCCTGCGGCCTGTGGGTGTAGCCCTCGTCCAGGTTCAGCACCCCGTCGCGGTCGAACATCACGGCTTTGAGCGCGCTTTTCATGATCCGGCTTTAGCGGCGGCGGAACCGCCTCTCAAGCGGGACCGTTGCGGAGCGGGGCGATCCGTCCCAAAACCCTGTTGCTCGATTGCTGGAGTACCCGCCATGTCAGACGCGTTCGACAAAGCCGCCAAGCTTAGCGCCGAGCTGAAGACCTGGCTGTTGAACGACGCCTATCCGATCTGGTGGGAGGCCGGAGCCGACCACATGCGCGGCGGCTTCTTCGAGAAGATCAATCAGGATGGAACACCCGTGGAGGCGCCGCGCCGCGCCCGGGTCCAGCCGCGCCAAATCTACGCCTTCGCCGCCGCCAAGGGTCTGGGTTGGGACGGGCCGGCGCAAGCCGCCGTCGCCCATGGGCTCGACTTCTTCCTGGGCCGCTATCTGCGCGCTGATGGTCTGGTGCGCACCCTGGTCAGCCCGGAGGGCGAGCCGCTGGACGATAGCGTCGTGCTCTATGATCAGGCCTTTGCGCTCTTCGGTCTGGCGACGGCCTATCGCCTGACGGGCGAAGCCAGGCTTCAGCGGATCGCCGTCGATCTACGCGCCGCCCTGATCGCCCAGCGCAGACATCCGATCGCCGGGTTCGAGGAAAGCTCGCCCCGCGTCACCCCGCTGCTGTCCAATCCTCACATGCATCTGTTCGAGGCCTGCCTGGAATGGGTCGAGGCCGGTGGCGACGCCCAATGGCGCGACCTGGCCGATCAGATCGCCAATCTGGCCCTGAGCAAATTCATCGATCCCAAGACCGGCGGGGTTCGCGAATATTACGACGGGGACTGGAACCCCGCGCCGGGTTTGAACGGCCGCATCCTGGAGCCGGGGCATCAGTTCGAATGGGGCTGGCTGCTGATGCGGTGGGGCAGCCTCGCCGCCCGTCCCAACGCCATCGAGGCGGCCCTGCGCATGATCCGCATCGGCGAGGGCCCCGGTGTCGATCCGCAACGCGGCGTGGCGTTCTTTTCCTTGCTGGGCGACATGACGCCCCACGACCTGTCGGCGCGCCTGTGGGCCCAGACCGAGCGCATCAAGGCCGGTGTTCTGGCCGCCGAACTGACCGGCGATGACGCCTGGTGGGAGACGGCGAGCGCCGGCGCGGAGGGCCTGCTGAAGTACTTCGACACCCCCATACGCGGTCTCTATCGCGACCGGATGCAGCCGGACGGAAGCTTCGTGGACGAGCCGGCCCCGGCCAGCTCGCTCTATCACATCGTCCTGGCCATCGCCGAGCTTGACCGGGCGGTTCGGGCGAGGGCCGGCTGAGCGCACCTTGCCCTGACGCCGCCCCGGGCCTAAGGGCTCGCGGATGACCTCCCCCGCGCCCGTTCGCGTGACCGCGCTCTATCGGTTCACGCCCTTTGACGACATTGAGGCGCTGCGCGGTCCGCTGGCCAAGCTGTGCTGCTCGCTGGATGTGAAGGGCACCCTGCTGCTGGCGCCCGAGGGGATCAACGGAACCATCGCCGGCGCGCGCGAGGCGATCGATGCGGTGCTGGACCATATCCGCACTCTGCCCGGCTGCGCCGATCTCGACTTCAAGGACTCCTTCGCCGAGGTCATGCCGTTCCTGCGGATGAAGGTTCGGCTGAAGAAGGAGATCGTCACTCTGGGCGTGCCTGGGATCGACGCGGCGCGGGACGCGGGGACCTACGTGGAGCCCGCCGACTGGAACGCCCTGATCGCTCAGCCGGACGTGGTGGTGATCGACACCCGCAACGCCTACGAGGTCGCCATCGGCACCTTCGAGGGTGCGATCGATCCCAAGACCGAGAGCTTCAGCGACTTTCCCGCATGGTTTCGAGGTTTCCGCGAAACATGGGGGGAGACGGCGCCGAAGGTGGCCATGTTCTGCACCGGCGGCATCCGCTGTGAGAAGGCCACGGCCTTCCTAAAGGCCGAGGGCGTCGAAGAGGTCTTCCATCTCAGGGGCGGCATCCTGAAATACCTGGAGACGACGCCGGAGACAGAAAGCGCATGGCGCGGGGAGTGCTTCGTCTTCGACCAGCGCACGGCCGTCAAACACGGGCTGGAGGTTGGCGAACACACGCTCTGTCACGGTTGCCGCATGCCGGTCAGTCCCGCCGGCCGCGCCTCCCAACTCTATGTCGAAGGGATCAGCTGCCCCGCCTGTCACGACCAGCGCGATGACGTCCGGCGCGAACGCTATGCCGAGCGCATGCGCCAGATGCAGCACACCGCAAAGCTGGGGGTCGCCCATCTCGGCGTCGCCACGCCAGAGGCCAAGGCCCGCAAGGCGAGCGCCGAATGAGGGATAAGGAAGCCCACCTTATCACCGGCGGCTGGCTGATCTCGGTGATGACCGAAGGTTCGGACGGCAAGCCGCTCCAGCGCTATTTCGCGGTCGGTCACCCTGATCAGGCCAAGGCCGAATGGACCTGCATCGACCGCGCCACCCAGGACGGGCCGCTGGCCTCCAGCCCGTCGGCGGGCCGCGAACCGGTGCAGGCGGTCAATCCGATCAACCTTTACGCCATGCGAACCTACGGCCTGGCGAATGGGGAAGTTAAACTCCTGGGAGAAAAGCCCCCGCGTCGCTGGATGACGCGCTAGGTTGCAAAAAGGGGCGGGCGCCGCGACCTTGGATCGCATCGCCTTTTGTTCGCTGGTAGGCGAGGGCTGCAAAGCCTTGATGGGGAGCCGCAAGCTGATTCGCAGAGCCGCCAGAAGCATCGCCCTCGGACTGTCGGGCGCCCTTCTACTCTTGCTCCCGGCCGAAGCCCAGGCTCCGGCGTCCAACCCAACGCCCGCCAACCCGGCCGCGGCGGCGCCGTCCAATGTCCCGTCCACGCCTCAAGCGCCCGCGCTGGTCGCCCTTTCGGCCGGGCCGCAGCCCATCGGCACGCAGCCCATCGCCCAGGCCTACGCCCAGCCTGTGATCCAGACAGGGCCGCTTGTGGAGACCCCGCGCACGCCGGACGTCCAATCCTTCAGCCTGGCCGATCTGGAGGTAAAGAACCCCCTGCGGATGATCAGCGTCGATGGGGAGTTCTCCGTCCCCTTCAATCTGAGCGCCGACTCCCAGGTCACAGCGGCTTCCCTGCGCCTGCGTCTGACCCACTCGCCGGCCATGTTGCCCGACCTGTCGCAGCTGGTGATCTACATCAACGACGAGGTCATCGGCGCGGTGCGACTGGATGGCAGCGGCGAGGGCGGCATGACCATCGACATTCCGGTCGATCCATCCCTGTTTGGCGCGAAGAACCGCCTGAACCTGCGCTTCCTGGGGCACTACACGCGCGGGTGCGAAAACCCGCTGCACCCGTCCCTGTGGGCGGAAATCGACACCCGCGCCTCGCGTCTTAGCGTCACCACCGTCAAGGGCGCGCCGCGCCTCGACCTGGCGCGTCTGCCCAGCCCCTTCTTCGAAGGGCTGCCGGGCGGTCTGAACGTCCCCTTCGCCTTCGCCAGCCAGCCCAGCGATCAGGCCCTGCAAGCCGCTTCGGCCGTGGCGTCCTATTTCGCCCTGGCGGCCGACTACCAGTCGTTCCGCTTTCCGGTCGTGCTGGGCGCCCTGCCCGCCGGGAATGGTGTGGTCTTCGCCACCTCCGGGGAGGTGATCGGCGGCATGTCGGTTGGGGCCGTGAACGAGCCGACCCTGCGCCTGATCGAAAATCCGGTCACACCGGGCGGCGTCCTGCTGCTGGTGCTGGGCCGGGACCGTGAACAATTGCTGGCCGCCGGCCGCACCCTGGCGCTTGGTTCTGTATCTCTGCGCGGCGCCTATGCTCCGGCGTCCGCGGTCAACCTGCAACAGCGCAAGCCCTACGACGCCCCGCGTTGGCTGCGCACCGACCGCCCCGTGCGCTTCGGCGAGCTGGCTGATCAAAGCGCCATGCAGACGGTGGGCGCTGGCGCCCCGGTGATCGTTCCGATCCGCACCGCGCCTGACCTTTTCCTGTGGCCATCCAACGTGGCCCGCATGAAGCTGCGCTATCGCTACGGTGAAGGCGATTGGCTGAACCTCGACGCCTCCCGCCTCGACGTGTCGATCAACGGGACCTACGTCAAATCCCTGGGTTTTAGAGACCGCTCGCGCGCGGACCCGTTCGTGGACCGACTGCCCGGCTACTTCACGCTCAAGGAAGCCAAGGTCGAGCTGCCGTCCTACATGCTGTTCGGCCAAAACGAGCTGAATCTCTATTTCAACATCATCCCCCGCACGGTGGGGAACTGTAAGGGCGAACTGCCCGTCAACCTGCGCAGCGGCATCGACCCCGACAGCACCATCGACATCACCGGCGCCGCGCATTTCGGCAGCCTGCCGAACCTGGCCTATTTCACCGGCTCCATCTTCCCCTTCACTCGGTTGGCCGACCTGTCGGAGACGGCGGTCGTTCTGTCGTCGAACCCGACGGCCGCGGAACTGGAAGCCTTGTTCGCCATCATCGGCCAGGCGGCCGAGTCCACGGGCGTGGCGGCCACGGGCGTGACCATCACCCGAAATTCCGATGCGGCGACCCTGGCGGAGAAGGACGTTCTGCTGATCGGCTCCACCGCCATGGCCGCCACCCACGCGGACCTGTTCACCCGCAGTCCGTTCATCCCCACCGAGACCGGCCTGACCCGCCGCGCGCGGCTACTGGATGGCCTATCGCGGCTGTTCGGCGGCAATGGCGCGGACGCCGCCCTTCGGGGGCAGGACTTCCAGGGTCTGGCGAGCTTCCGCTCGCCCTATGGGGGACGACGGGTGGTCGTGGCCGTGCTGTCGTCCGACGCGGCGGCGCTGCCCGGAACGCTGCGTCGCCTAGCGGCGCCCAGCAACATCTTCAAGGTGCAGGGCGACCTGACCGTTGACGGCGCCGACGGGGTGAAGGGCTATCGCGTCGGGCCGATCTTCTGGCGGGGGACGCTATCGCCGGTGATCTTCGTACTATGGTGGTTCAGCCGCAATCCGCTGCTTTTGGCGGTGGGCTTCGTGCTGGCCGCTCTGCTTCTCTCGGGCCCGATCTTCCTTGCCTATAAGGCGCTCGAGAAGCGTCGCCTGCATCAGTAGTCGGGGCCGTCGATCGCTCCGACGAGTGATCGACGGCGGTGACGATGACGTGATCGCACGAACCTTCGCTTGAGCGCCTCGTTCTAGGGGCATGAACACACTGCTCCAGAAGCTGGGCCTCGATCCCCTGCTGGTTTCCGACGCCGTCGCTGATTTCACGACCGTTTCGCTGTTCGCGCTCGCCGCAGTCGCCATCGCCCAACTCGCCGCCTAAGGTCCCGCCCATGAAAGCTCTCCTCGCCGCAGCCCTGCTGCTGACGCTCTCCGCGTGCGGTCAGGCCGCCGACAATGGCGCGGAAGTGGCCAAGACGGCTCCGACGACCACAGCGCCATCACCCACGCCTGCCGCGTCGCCAACCGCCGAGGCCGATCTCAGCCCCTGGCTTGGGCGTTGGAATGGCCCCGAAGGCCTGTTTCTCGATATCAAACCGGGCAAACATCCAGGGACCGTCGCCCTGACGCTGAAGGATAACCTCGACAGTCAGGCAGAGTACGCCGGCGTCCTTGAGGGCGATGCGATCCGGTTCGAACGGCGCGGCGTGCGTGAAAGCATCCGCTTTGGCTCGGGTTCGGAGACCGGCTTCAAATACCTGCTGGAAATGACCGACTGCGTGGTCGTGGTCGCCGGCAAAGAGGGCTACTGTCGCCCCGCTGGCTAGAGCCAGCGGGTGACCAGCAGGGTGGCCGAGCCCTTGGCGCGGACGGTCATCGGGCCATCCAGGTCGAAGCGATCACCGGTCTTGTGGCGTTTAGGCTCGCCCTCGATCTTGCCGGCCAGGACCTGGATGGTGCCGGCGGGCAGAACGGCGGCCGACTTGTCCTCCAGCCGCCAGATCTCTACCTCGGCGCCGTCTTCCTTGGTGATCGGCTGGCGGGCGACGCCGCCGCTGGCGCTGATCACGTGACGCTGCACGATATGGCGGCCGCCCTCCTTGAGCTTGTCCACCAAGATCTTGACGCTCTGGGCGTCGTCGCGGCGGCAGACCAGCACGGCGTCAGGCTCGGCGATGATCAACAGGTCCGTGACCCCAATCACGCCGACGAAGGGACCGTTGGAGCGGGCCAGCACGCCCTCGGTGCGGATCAGTTGCACATCCCCGCTGGCGGAGTTGCCCGCCTCGTCGCGAGGCGAGGCGTCCCAGATGGCGTCCCAGGCCCCCAGGTCGGACCAGGTGAAGCCGGCGGGCGCCACGGCCGCCTTGCGGGTGCGCTCCATGACCGCGAAATCCACGGACTTCTTTGCGGCTCCGGAGAAGGCGTCCTTGTCGAGCCACAGGGCCTGCCCGTCGCGGCGGGCCCAATCGACGGACTCACGCGCGGCCTGGGCGATGGTCGGCTCGAACTGGGCGAACTCCTCCATCAGCACGTCGGCGCGGAAGGCGAAGTTGCCACTGTTCCACAGATAGCCTTCGGCCAGATAGGTCTCGGCGGTCTTGCGATCGGGCTTTTCCACGAAAGCCTCCACGCGCCGCACCCCGTTCTCCAGGGGTTCTCCGGGACGGATATAGCCATAGCCCGTGGACGGATCGGTGGGCTCTACCCCGAAGGTGACGATGTGACCGTCGTCCGCGGCTTTGGCGGCAACCGTGGCGGCCTGCTGGAAGATTTCGGATTCGACGATGTGATGGTCGGCGGCCAGCATCAACATCACGCCGCGCGGCGCCAGGGTCTGGATATAGGCGGCCGCGGCGGCGATGGCCGGGCCGCTGTCGCGCGCTTCAGGCTCGACCAGGACAGTGATGCGCACGCCGATCTCGGCGGCCTGGCGCAGCACCTGTTCCAGCATGTTGCGGCCGGTGACGATGACCGGCTCTTCGGCGCCCGGCATTTGGCGCAGGCGCTTGAGGGTCTCCTGATAGGAGGAGCTGTCGCCGATGAGCTTGAGGAACTGCTTGGGACGGTCAGGCCGCGAAGCCGGCCAAAGGCGCGTGCCAGAACCACCGCAAAGGATCACCGGATAAAGCGACATGAAACCTCTAGATGTCCGACGGGCTCCCGGAACGCACCACTGGCGCGACCGTTCCCGGCCATGACAGTGCGTTTAAACTAAACCCGCAGTCTGCACAGCCAAAAGCCAAGCTTGTTTGGCCTAAGGCACGTTCTCGCGCAGTTCAGCCAGCCATAGATCCGGGCTGGCGTCGGAAGGCATCCGCCAGTCTCCCCGCGGCGACAACGCGCCGCCGGACGCGATCTTGGGTCCATTAGGCACGGCCGAGCGCTTGAACTGGTTGGCGAAGAACCGCTTCAGGAAGAGCTCCAACCATCCCTTGATGGTCGGCAGGTCGTATGCGACCCGCGCGCTCTCGGGCGTATTGGCCGGCCAAAGCCCCGCCTGCGCGTCACGCCAAGCGTTGAAGGCCAGATAGGCGACCTTCGACGGCGCCATGCCGAACCGCGACAGATAGAACAGGTTGAAGTCCTGCAATGCGTAGGGGCCGACGAAGCTCTCGGTGGACTGGCCCTTTTCGCCAGGCACCAGCTCGGGCGAGATCTCCGTCGCCAGTATGTCCTCCAGCAGCGACGCGGTGACGGCGTCCACATCCCCCGAATGCGCCACGAAGCGGATCAGGTGCTGGATCAGCGTCTTGGGCGCCCCGCTGTTGGGGTTGTAGTGGCTCATATGGTCGCCGACGCCGTAGGTACACCAGCCCAGGGCGAGCTCCGACAGGTCGCCGGTGCCCACAACCATGCCGCCGTGATGGTTGGCCAGGCGGAACAGGTAGTCCGTGCGCAGGCCGGCCTGCACGTTCTCGAAGGTCACGTCATAGACCGCCTCACCCTTGGCGAAGGGGTGATCCAGATCGGCCAGCATCTGCTTTGCCGCCGGCCGGATGTCGAGCTCGGCGGCGGTGACGCCAAACGCCTTCATCAAGGCGTGGGCGTTGCCCTTGGTCCGGTCGGAGGTGGCGAAGCCCGGCATGGTGAAGCCGAGTATGTTGGAGCGCGGCAGGCCCATCTGGTCCATGGCCCGCGCGGCCACGATCAGGGCCTGGGTGGAGTCCAGGCCGCCCGATATCCCGATCACGAGTTTTTGCAGGCCCGACGCTTCGATCCGCCTAGCTAGGCCCTGGACCTGGATGTTGTAGGCTTCGTAGCAGTTCTCGCGCAGCTTGGCCGGGTCTGACGGGGTGAACGGGAAGCGCTCAACCTTACGGGCCAATTCCAGTTCGTCGGCCGACGGATCGAAGTCCGCCAGGACGATGCGGAACTCCGAACCATAGAGATCGACCGCGTCACCGAAGCTCCCCTGGCGGAAACGCTCCTGACGGATCCGGCTTACATCTACGTCGGCGAACGCGAAGTTGGCCTTGGTGGCGAAACGTTCGGTCTCCGCCAGTAGGCCGCCCAGTTCCCAGATGTCGCCGTGCCCGTCCCAGGCTAGATCGGTCGAGGATTCGCCCGCCCCGGCCGCCGCATAGACATAGGCAGCCAGGCAGCGCGCCGACTGCGAGGCGCAGAGCAACCGGCGCGTCTCGGACTTGCCGATCACCACGCTGGAAGCCGACAGGTTCAGGAGGATTTCCGCCCCGGCCATGGCCGCCGCCGTGCTGGGCGGCGTCGGCATCCAGAAGTCCTCGCAGATCTCCAGGGCGAAGCGGAAAGGCGCCGCGCCCTCGGTCTCGAAGATCAGGTCCGTGCCGAAAGGAATTTCTTCGCCAGCGACGAGCAGGGTGCGATCGGCCACGCCCGCGCCGCTGGAGAACCAGCGCTTCTCGTAGAATTCGCGATAGTTGGGCAGGAAGCTTTTGGGCGTCGCGCCCAGAATCCGGCCTCCCCCGATGGCGATCGCGCAGTTGAACAGTCGCGGACCGTCACGCAGCGGCGCGCCCACCACGAAGATCGGCGACAGGTCGGCGCTGGCCGCGGCTAGGCTGGCCAGGGCGGCCTCCGCAGCGTCGAGCAACACGTCCTGATGGTGCAGGTCGTCAATTGAGTAGCCGGTCAGGCCCAGTTCCGGAAACGCCATGAGCGCGACGCCTTCGGCCTGCCCCTGCGCAACGAGATCAAGCACGGCCTGAGCGTTGGCGGCTGGATCAGCCAGCCGCACCTTCGGCACGCAGGTCGCCACCCGCACGAAGCCATGCCGGTAGGGGTTCAGGAAGGGCAGGTCGGAAGAGGTCTTGGTCGCCATGGGCACTTCATACCGCCATAGCGGCTGAAGGCCTACTAACGCGCGTCAGAGCGAGCGGGAGGCCCGGCGCCAGAGCACATTGAAGCGACGGCTCAGCGCGGCGTCCTCGAACACCACCTTACGGGCGCCCGAGCCGTCGGCATGGACCATGATGAACGGATAACCGTTCTCGGAGAGAAACCCCTGAATAAACTGCGACAGGCGGGCCTCGTCCTCGACAGGGGCCAGCCGCACTTCGGTCGCGTCGTACGCGTTCAGGGTCGCGCTCATCATCGGAGCCTCCGCCTTCGTTAAGGTCCAGCTAACCACCTTTTCGCATGTGCGAAAAGAGTTCGCTTTCGCAAAATCGTCGCGGAGGCTAACGGCGAGCAGGGCCGGCAGGTTCCGCCAGCCCTGACAGGTCAGGCCTTGAGCAGAGCCTCAACCGCCACGCGCGCGCCGGAGGCCAGTTCTGGATGCTTCAGAGCCAGGCCGACATTGGCCCGCAGCAGGCCGATCTTGTCGCCGCAGTCGTAGGTCGCGCCCTCGTATTCATACGCGTGGAAGTCCTGCACGCCCATCAGACGCGCCATGGCGTCCGTGAGCTGAATCTCACCGCCGGCGCCCTTCTCCTGGGCCGCCAGCAGGCCGAAGATTTCCGGCTGCAGGATGTAGCGGCCCGCGATGGACAGGTTGGACGGGGCCGTACCCTGCGGCGGCTTCTCGACCATGCCCGACATGGTGGCTAGACGGCCCTCGATCTTGCTGGGAGCGACCACGCCATACTTGTGGGTGTCTTCCATGGGGACCTGCTCGACGGCGACGATGTTGCCGCCGACCCGGTTATAGACGTCGACCAGCTGGCCCAGCGCGCCGGGCTCCGCGTCGATGATCACGTCGGGCAGCAGGACCGCGAACGGCTCGTCGCCAATGATCTCGCGGGCGCACCAGACCGCATGGCCCAGGCCCAGCGGCTGCATCTGTCGCACGAAGCTCATCTCGCCCGGCTTGGGCAGCTCGTCGCGCAGTTGCTGGAGGATGGCGGTCTTGCCCTTAGCCTCCAGCTGAGCCTCGAGTTCGATTTGGTGGTCGAAGTAGTCCTCGATGGCGCCCTTGGAACGGCCGGTGACGAAGACGAAGTGTTCGATGCCCGCGGCGCGGCCTTCGGCCACGATGTAGGACAGGATCGGCCGGTCTACGACGTTCAGAAGCTCCTTCGGCGTGGTCTTGGTCCCAGGCAAGACGCGGGTCCCAAGGCCCGCAACCGGCAGAACGGCTTTGCGAACAGGCTTCATCGAATTCCTCCAAATCCCCTATGCCCGTTGGTTTAGCGACCGAAGTCGAGCTTGGCGAGGTCCGGAGCGATTACGGAACCGGCGGCCATCGCGTGCGCTCCGTCCTTGCGTCAGCCAAGCCGGAGACCTGCAATGACCAACCTAGTAGATGCCGAGACCGCCCTTGAGGAAGTCCTGGCCTTGCTGGAAACTCCGCCCCAGCCCGGATCACCGGAGGACGAGCGGTTTGGCGTCATGCTGCGCCAGGTTCTGGCGGCGAGCATTTCTGATGACGGCGAGGACGCGGACGAAGCGGATGCGGTTCTGCCCATCGACAACAGCCTTCGCCAACGCCTCGAGGCGCTCGCCCGTCGCCGCGATGCGGCCAATCCGTTCGGAGAAAATCCAAACGGGCTCGGTCCGACCCTCGGGATGGATATTCGTCGCTCTTAGGCTTGGCCTCAGTAGAAGACGACCAGCACCAGCGAGGCGCACAAGCAGCTCATAGCGATTAGGGTCTTGGCCACGGGTCCCTCCTTGGCGCGCGATAGGTGTCGCATGGGCAAATAGGCCGCCTGGGCGGGCGTGGCTTGCATGCGCCGGACGTCGATTGAATTCATACGAGAGGCCCGCGCGGGTTGACCGCGCGCCCGCTCGCGTGCGACCTGCGCGCAAAATCACCTGCGCAGCGAGAACTCCCGATGTCCGTGTCCCCCACGACCATGGCCGACGCCATACGCGTGCTGTCGATGGACGCCGTCCACAAGGCCCGCTCGGGCCACCAGGGCATGTGCATGGGCATGGCCGACGTGGCGACGGTGCTCTGGACCAAGTTCCTGAAGTTCGACGCTTCAAAACCTGATTGGGCCGACCGCGATCGCTTCGTCCTGTCGGCCGGCCACGGCTCGATGCTGCAGTACTCCCTGCTCCACCTGACCGGCTTCAAGGCCGTGTCGATGGAGCAGATCAAGAACTTCCGCCAATGGGGTTCGGCCACCCCGGGCCACCCCGAGTACGGCCACACCCCTGGCGTTGAGACCACCACCGGTCCCCTGGGCCAGGGCCTGGCCACTGCCGTCGGCATGGCCATGGCCGAACGTCACCTGGCCGCCCGCTTTGGCGACGAGCTTGTCGATCACCGCACCTGGGTGGTGGCTGGCGACGGCTGCCTGATGGAGGGCGTCAGCCATGAGGCGATCAGCCTGGCCGGCCGCCTGAAGCTGTCCAAGCTGACCGTCCTGTTCGACGACAACAACACCACCATCGACGGCGAGGCCACCATCGCCGAGACCGGCGACCAGCTCGCCCGCTTCAAGGCCGCCGGCTGGGCGGTCAAGAAGATCGACGGCCACAACCATGGCCAGATCGCCGCCGCCCTGCGCTGGGCCACCCGCCAGGACAAGCCGACTCTGATCGCGTGCAAGACGCTGATCTCGAAAGGCGCGGGCCGCAAGGAAGGCGACCCGCATAGCCACGGCTATACGATGTTCGACGACGAGATCGCCGAGGCGCGTCAGGCCATGGGCTGGACCAGCGGCCCGTTCGAGACGCCCGAAGACGTGGGCAAGGCCTGGCTGAAGGCCGGCAAACGCGGCGCCAAGCCCCGCAAGGCCTGGGAGAAGGCTTTGGCGGCCTCCAACCACGCCGCCGAGTTAAAACGCGCCATGGCCGGCGACCTCCCCGCCGGCTGGGAAGAGCGTATCGACGCCCACATCGCCGAGATGGCCGCCACCGGCAAGGCGGACGCCACGCGTTCGCATTCTGGCGCAGCCTTGGCTCAACTAGTCCCGGCGATCCCTGAGATGATCGGCGGTTCGGCCGACCTGACCGGCTCCAACAACACCTTCGTCAAGGGCATGACGCCCTTCGACGCCCCGAGCTATGACGGTCGCTACGTCCACTACGGCGTGCGCGAGTTTGGCATGGCCGCGGCCCTGAACGGCATGGCCCTGCATGGCGGCGTCATCCCCTATTCTGGCACCTTCCTGGTGTTCAGCGACTACAGCCGCGCGGCGATCCGCCTGGGCGCGCTGATGGGCGCGCGGGCCATCCACGTGATGACCCACGACTCCATCGGCCTGGGCGAAGACGGCCCGACCCACCAGCCGGTGGAGCATGTCGCCTCCCTGCGCGCCATGCCCGGCCTGCTGGTCTTCCGCCCCGCCGACGCCATCGAGGCCGCCGAATGCTGGAAGATCGCGGTCCAGCAGAAGAACAGTCCGTCCCTGATGGCCCTGTCGCGACAGAAGGTGCCCGCGGTGCGTACCGACGTGAGCCAAAACTTCTCCGCCAAGGGCGCCTATGAGCTGGCTGCCGCCGACGGCGCGGCCAAGGTCACGATCTTTGCGTCGGGCACTGAAGTGTCTATCGCGATGAAGGCGCGTGAGCTGTTGCAGGCCGAAGGCACGCCCACCCGCGTTGTCTCGACCCCCTGCTGGGACCTCTTCGAAAAGCAGGACGCCGCTTATCGCAAGGCTACCATCGGCGACGCCCCGGTCCGGGTGGCGGTGGAAGCCGGCGTGCGGTTCGGCTGGGAACGCTTCATCGGCGAGGACGGCCTATTCGTCGGCATGACCGGCTTCGGCGCCAGCGCGCCGTACGAGCGCCTCTATCAGGAGTTCGGAATCACCGCCGAAGCCGTGACCGCGGCGGCCAAAAGCAAGCTTTAGGCGAAAGGCGGGCGGGCTTAGCCGCCTGCCAGCACTCGTTGAGCCAGCGTCTGCATCTCCGGCGGCAGCGGGTACATGTGCTTGTACTGGATGATCTGCTTGGCGGTGAGCTTGAGGCGGTTCTCGAAGCTGAGCACCGGCAAGGTGCCGAGCAGCGGCGTATTGAACGGCTTGACGTCGGCCTTCTGAAATTCCAGCGCCATGCTCATGCGCGGCTTTTCCGCGAACGGGCTCGATTGCGCGCCCCAGTGCAGCACGGCTTGATTCCAGGTGAAGTAATCCCCCGGCTTGCCCGGCAGCGCGCGGATCGACGGGAAATCGACCTGCCAGTTCTTTTCCTGCTCGGTGCCGTAGACCGGATCGCGGTTGGCCGGAAGCATGTACATGCAGCCGTTCAAGGGCGACGCCTCGGTCAGCGGAATCCACATAGTCAACGAGATCGGCGCGCCATCCGGCGCCAAGGCCATTCTGCCCTTGTCGCGGTGCGGTCGCCAGCCGGCCTGACCCGCCTTGGGGTCCACGCGCCAAGCCCAAAAGTCCGGCAGCACCTGATAGTCGGCGCCCAGGAACATCGCGATCATCTGGTGCTGGCGATGGAAAGCCGCCCAGGCTTCGTCGAACAGGAAGATGAAGACCGGCGGAATGCCCAGTTCCACGCAGCGGCTGATCGCGCGCGACAGGCGGCCGGCCAGATCCACCAACTCCGGGTCCTGCTCCTGGAAATAACCTTCGAGCTGCATCTTTTGGCCGGCGACCACCGCGGGCTCGTTGCGCAGGGGGTTGATGGCGAACTGCCCCGTCAGACGCTCCATGATCGTCAGCTCGGGAAAGGTTTCGCGCCAGAACCCTTCGCGCGTCAAATCGCGCGCAAAGCTCGGGGTGGCCTCTTCGGTCGTCAAGGTGAAGGTGTCGGTCATGGCTCGCAAACCCTGCTGCAACGACATGCTAGGCGACAGCCAAAGGCGGCGCCAGCCTGTGTGAAGATCAGTTCTTCGGCGCGGTCGTCTGCGGCGCTTCGATCTGGCTAGGGTCGTCCAGGCTGAGGATGGAAGGCAAGGGCGCAAGCTTGCCGGCTTCGACTGGCGCGGCCGAGATCGGTGCGTCCGCCGGCCTGATCGGTGTGGTGTCGCCGGCCACCGGTGTGGACAGGTCGGGGCGACTGACCAGATCGAGCACGCGCGTGACGATTTCGGTCGGCAGGGCGCCCTTCCACTTCACCTTGTTGAAGTTGCGCGTTGGATCGTAGGCCACGGTGGTCGCCGACAGGGTCTCAGGACGCAGCACGCCCATGTTGGCCAAAAGCTGCACCCGCCCGACATATTCGTTGAAGCGACCGCGCAGGAAGCCGATCTGGGCCCCGAGCAACTCCTGCTGGGCGTTGAGGATTTCGATCGTGCTGCGCAGGGCGAAGCGCTCTTCCTCGCGAACGCCATAAAGCGCAACGGCGCTGGCGCGCATCTCTTCCTCGATGCTCACCAAGCTGTCGCGGGCCAGGGTCAGCTGGTCCCAGCTCTGCGAGACGCCAAACACCGCGTTGCGGCGCGCATCATCGAGCAGTTGCTGGTCGCGGACGTTCTCCTGCACCGACTGCCGGATCACCGATGATATCTGCCCGCTGGAATAGAGCGGCTGGCTGAGAGTGATCGACGCTGTATAGTTCTCGACGTTGCCGAGGCGGTCGTTGTACTGCGCCACCGGCCCATAGGCCCAGTCCAGACGACCGGTCACTTGAGGCATCCGGCCCGCCTTGGCCTCGGCCATGCGGGCGCGCGAGGCGGCTTCGGTATAGACCGATTGCAGGATCAGCGGACTGTTGACCTCGGCGAGATCAAAGGCGCTGTCCAGCGTGTCGGGCAGACCCTGCAGGTCCGGTTCCGGTTCGAGTGTTCCCGGCGCCTGACCCACGATAGCCGCATACTGAGCGCGGGAGGTGGAAAGCTGGGCCTTGGCGTTGGCGACCTGGGTGCGCGCCGAAGCTAGGCGGGCCTTGGACTGTTCAACGTCGGTCAGGGTCACCTGACGAACGCTGTACTTGTCCTCGCTGTCTTGAAGCATCTTGGCGAGAGCGGCGGCTGACTCTTCACTGACGCGCAGGATCGCTTCGTCACGGCGCACGCCCACATAGGCGGCGACCACCCGGGTCAACAGGTCGAGTTCAGCCCGGCGCAGG
Organism: Caulobacter sp. NIBR2454; assembly: GCF_027474405.1. Lineage (GTDB taxonomy): Bacteria > Pseudomonadota > Alphaproteobacteria > Caulobacterales > Caulobacteraceae > Caulobacter. Next base: position 322,968 of record NZ_CP114871.1, on the reverse strand, counting down.
CTTTCGCGACCCGCCTTGATCTGGGCTTCCGTCGCGTTGAGGCGCGCCGTCAGACGGCCGCCCGTATAGAGGGTCTGAGCGATGACCAGTTGGCGGCTGTCGGTGTAGTCCTTGGCCTTCACCTCGCCGCCGGGGCGGCCGAGGATGTCAGTCGTGTCACGCTCATTGTAGTTGTAGGTGCTGCCGATCTGGCCGCTGGCCTGCACGCCAAAGCCCGCTCGCGCCTGCACATAGCTTTCGTCCAGGGCCCGCACAGCGGCGCGCTGAGCCTGGATGTTCGGATTGGTCTGGTAGGCCAGGGCGACGGCGTCAGCCAGGGTGTCGGCCGCGGCGAGGCCGGGGACGAGGGCGCCTCCCAGCAGGAGCGCCAGCGCCGAGGCGCTCAGGGCAAGCTTCTTCACCATCACCGTCTTCGTCTCTCTACACGAACCCCCAAGTCTGCAGACCGGGGGTCAACCAGATCATCGTGACCTAATCAAGGACCGTCACGCCAGCAGTCGCCGGATCGTCTCGTCCCAGGTCACACCTTTTTCGTCCCATAGCGTCTTGGCTGCCTCACCCAGGCCGCGCGCTCGGGAAGGCTCGGAAAGCCTGGCCATGCCCTCGGCGACGGCCTCCGCCGTCGGCGCGACGACGGCGCCTGTCCGTTCACTGACGATCTCGAGCAGGCCGCCACTGTCGCTGACGGTCAGCATGGCCTTGGCGCAGGCGAAGGCCTCCATGGTCACATAGCCCACCGAGTCCTCATCGAACGGCAAGTAGGCACAGGCTAGCGCCCCCGCCGCCCAGCGGGCGATGTCCTCACGGGGATGGAAGCCGAACTTGAGCTCCACGCGATCCTTCAGGTCTAGGCGTTCGACCAGGGCCGTCAGTTCGACGGCATAGGCGTCGCTCTCCGGCGGCCCCGCGATCACCAAGCGAAAATCGCCCTTGGCCTTCGCCATGGCCTCGATCAGCAGGTGCTGACGCTTGCCCGGCGCCACCCGCCCGCCGGCGAAGATGTAGTTCCCGTACTCCCCCGGAACGAACAGTTCCTCGTCGTTCAGCGGCGGATAAAGCACCTCGCTGGAGAACCCGTTGAACTTCTTCAGACGGCCTTGCGTGGTCGGCGAGTTGACGAAAATGCGGCGGCAGTCGGCGAAGCACTGATCGTCAGCAGCCTGGATGGCGTTGCGGATGGCACGCCCGTCCGGGTCGTCCCCCAGATGGCTCTGCCCGGCGATGTCGAGGTCATAGGCCTGTCGGAACTGGTGCAGCAGCCACAGAACCTTGTCCTGGTGCGGGATCAGATAGGCCGGGAACTTCAGGCCGATGACGCGGTCGACGTTGTAGAGCTGGAACGCTTGGTTCAGCACGATCTCGTCGATCAGACGCTCACGGGGCGCCCACGCGAAGGGCACGCGCAAGAGCTCAGCCTGCACGCCGTCCGTGGCGTTCAGCTTGCGGACCAGGTGGTCCGCCAGTTCCTCGGCCCCGCCTCGGATGAACGGCGCGGCGTTGTTGACGACCAGAACCTTCATGCGGTGAGGCGCTCCACCACGGTGTTCCAGTCGATCTTCAGGTCGGCCAGGCGCGCCAGCGAGGCGTCGCCCATCTTGGCGGCCAGCTTGCGGTCGAGGAACAGGCGATCCATGACCTGGGCCAGTGCGGCCGGATCGGGTTCAGAGACAAAGCCGTTGCGGCCGTCCTCCACCAGTTCCAGCACGCCGCCGCTGTCAGTGGTCGTCAGCACCGCTTTGCGGGCGTGGGCGCCCTCCAGAGAAGGGTAGCCGTAGGAGTCCTCGTCCTTGGGCAGGTAGGCGACGGCCAAAGCCGGCGCGATGACTTCCGCCTTCTCCTCCTCGGTGATCCAGCGATCGTCGAAGGTCACCCGATCGGCCACGCCTAGACTGTCGATCATCTGACCGATCTCGGCGCCATAGGCGGGATTCGACGCGGTGCCGCAAAGGCGCAATTTCACGCCGCTCTTCACATGCTGCATCGCCTCGATCAGCAGGGACTGGCGCTTGTGCGGCTCCACCCGGCAGACGACGACGATCTCGTCGCCATAGCCGTCATGACGGAAGCGCTCGGGCTGGTAGATTGGCGGGTAGAGCGGATCGGCCTTGATGCCGTTGAAATGCATCAGGCGATCAGCGACCACCTGGCTGTTGGTGAAGACCGCCCGCGCCTCCTTGATGGTGCGGGTGTCCAGATCGATCAGCGCCTTGCGCACGGCCGTGGTCTTGGCGTCGACGGGCACGCCGTAGGGCGTATCCCACAGATCGTAATAGGCGCGGATATGATGGATGAACCACAACACCTTGTTGGGGTGGTCGATCACATGGGCCGGTGGGCGAAAGCAGATCACCCGGTCGCAGGTCTCGGTCAGGTCCAGCAGCCGCCAGGCGGCGGTCTGGTGAAGCAACTCATCCGGATGGTCGATGAACGGCAGATAGAACCGCTCCACCTGATGCCCATGGGCGCGCAGCTTCTCTTCCAGCCATTCGACAATGAAGCGGGCGCCGCCGTTGATGAACGGTACGAAGGAGGAGACGAGCGCGATCTTCACGGCGTCAGGCCAGGACCTGATCGAGGGCGGCGGCGATGCGATCGATGTCGGCCTCGGTCAGCAGGCCGTGCGTGGGCAGGTTGATCCCCCGCCCTGCGCACAAATCCGCGTTAGGCAGCTCGCGCGTCTTCAGATGCTCATACGGCGGCAGGACGTGCATGGGGTGGAAGACGGGACGCGTCTCGATGCCCAGGGCGTCCATATCCAGCATCACCTGATCACGAGACTTGGAGACGCCCTCGCCCAACTGGATCGTGTACATCCAGTAGACGTGCTCGGCGTAGTCCTCGACGACCGGCAGGATCACCCGATTTCCCAAGCGCTCGAGCGCCTTGTCGTAGAGGGCGGCTACCCGGCGGCGACCCTCCAGGTGATGCTCCACGCGCTCCAGCTGCGCCAGGCCGATCGCGGCCTGGATGTTGGTCATCCGATAGTTGAAGCCGATCACCGGGAACCAGTAGCGACGCTTGGGATCCATGCCCTGCGAACGATACAGGCGCATGGTCTCGGCCAGGGTGTCGTCATTGGTCGTGACCATCCCCCCTTCGCCCGTGGTGATGATCTTGTTGCCGAAGAAGCTGAACACGCCGACGTCGCCCAGGCCGCCGGTCATGCGGCCCTTGTACTTGGCGCCCACGGCCTCGGCGGCGTCCTCGATGACGAACAGGCCGTGTTTTTTTGCGATGGCGTTGATCGGGTCCATGTCGGCCGGGTGGCCATACAGATGGACCGGCATGATCCCACGCGTATTGGGGGTGATCAGCGCCTCGATGTCCGAGGGCTCGATGTTGAAGGCGCGGGTCTCGTTCTCGGCCAGGACCGGCGTCGCCCCGCAATAGCTGACCGCATTGGCCGAGGCGATGTAGGTCAGGCTGGGGACGATCACCTCGTCCCCCGGCTTCAGGTTCAGGGCCACCAGAGCCAGATGGAGGGCGGTGGTGCCATTGTTGCAGGCGATGGCGTGCTTGACGCCGCAGTAATCGGCGAAGCTCTTTTCGAACTCGGTGATGAACCGGCCGCCGGACGAGATCCACGTCGTGTCCAGGCACTCGTTGACATACTCGCGCTCGCGACCGTCCAGGACGGGGGCGGCGACGGAAATGCGGGGAAGGGTTTCAGCCATTCTTCTTCTCACACCCGGCCGGTGACGCGGGCCGGAACGCCCATGGCGAGCGCGCCCGCCGGAATTTCCCTGATCACACAGGCGCCGGCGCCGATGACCGCGTCGTCGCCGATCTTCATGCCCGGGATCACGCTGCAGCCGGCGCCCAGAAAGGCGCGCTGGCCAACGGTTACGTCGCCGGCAAGGGCGCAGCCGGGAGCCACATGAGCCGCCTCGCAGATCAGCCCGTCGTGATCGACCACGGCGCCGCTGTTGATGATCGCGAGGTCATGAACGTCGGTCTCGGCGTTGATCACCGCCCCGGCCATGATCGCGATCCCTACGCCGAGCCGAGCCGAGGACGAGACCGTGGCGGCGGGGCTGATGGCGTTGACCAAGGTGAAGCCAGCCTTCTGCGCCTTTCGGCCCAAGCGCAGACGAAGGCCATTGTCGCCGATGGCGATGAAGGCGCAGGTCACGCCTTGGGCCTTCAAGCTTTCCAGCATGGAATCGTCGCCGATAACCTGCGCGCCCACGACAGCCCGCGGCGCAGGGTCGGCGTCCAGAACGCCGAAGACCTCATGACCGCTGGCGCGCAGGAGTTCGATCACGACCTTGGCGTGACCTCCCGCACCCAGCACGATCACCGGCCCGGCGGACATGGTCAGCCACCGTGCCGCTTGAGGTCGGCCTCGACCATCTCGGTCATCATCTGCTCAAGGGTGGTCGTCGGCTCCCAGCCGAACACCCGCTTGGCCTTGGCGGGATCACCCAGCAGGATGTCGACCTCGGCGGGGCGGAAGAACTTCTCGCTGACCACCACATGATCTTCGTAGTTCAAGCCCGCGGCCTTGAAGGCCATGTCGCACATGTCACGCACGGTGATCGTGCGGCCGGTGGCGATAACATAGTCGTCGGGCTGATCCTGCTGCAGCATCCGCCACATGGCGTCCACATAGTCGCGGGCGTGACCCCAGTCGCGCTTGGCGTCCAGGTTGCCCAGTTCGACCTTGGTCGCCTTGCCCAGCTTGATCTGCGCCACGGCGTCGGTGACCTTGCGGGTGACGAATTCCAGGCCGCGCAAAGGGCTCTCGTGATTGAACAGGATGCCGCAAGACGCGTGCATGCCGTAGCTCTCGCGATAGTTCACCGTCAGCCAGTGCCCATACATCTTCGCCACGGCGTAGGGGCTGCGCGGATAGAACGGAGTGGTCTCGCTCTGGATCGGCTCCTGCACCCGGCCGTACATCTCTGACGACGAGGCTTGATAGAAGCGCGCCTTGGGCGCCTCCATGCGGACCGCTTCTAGGATGTTGGTCACGCCCAGGCCCGTCACGGAACCGGTCAGATGCGGCTGATCCCAGGACGCGCCTACGAAGCTTTGGGCAGCGAGATTGTAAATCTCGTCCGGCTGCACGTCGCGCAACACGCGCAGCAGCGAAGACAGATCGAGGAGATCGCCCAGCACCAGCTTGACGTCATCAAGCACACCGATCCAGCGCAGACGCTCCAGCATGGCCTCGGGCGAGGCCGAGCGGCGCACCATGCCGTAGACCTCATAGCCCTTGTTCAGGAGCAGCTGGGCCAGATAGGCCCCGTCCTGACCGGTCACGCCGGTGATCAACGCTTTCTTCGACATGCGCGGGTGCGCCCTTCTCGTTTGTCTTTCCGCGCGAAACTCCAATCGGCCCCGCCCGCGGCTTCGGCGGGGCCGTCGAGGTATCCTTGACGGACTATTCCTCGCGCATGGTCTTGCGCAGCGTGTTGCTCAGCGGCTCGAACAGGTACTGCAGCATGGTCCGCTCTCCGGTCGGCACGATCACCTCGGCCGGCATCCCGGCTGAAAGCTTGTCGGCCACCTCCTTGGGGAGGTTCGACTGATCGACGCGGACAATGGCCAGGAAGTACGCCGTCTTGCCGTCCTCGGAGGTGATCCGGTCGCGCGAGATCGACATGATGGTGCCCTCGAGCACCGGAATCTTGCGCGAATGGAATGACGACAGCCGCACCTCGGCGCGCATGCCGTTATGAATGTTGTCCACGTCTGTCGGCGCGAATTGGGCGTGTATCAGCAGCGCCTCGTCTTGCGGAGCCACGTCGACCATGGCCTCGCCGGGACGGATCACGGCGCCGACAGTGAAAACGCGCAGGTTTTGGACCACGCCGTTAGCCGGCGACACCAGATTGATGCGCTTGACCTGATCGGCGGCCACGACCTCACGCTCGCGGATGTCGGCGATCTTCACTCGAACCTCGGCGATTTCCTGGCTGACCTGCTCGTAGAACTGCTGCTGCAGCTGGCGGATCTTGAGGCCGACTTCATTGACACCCTGCTGGGCCTTGGAACGGTCGGCCTGAAGGCGGCCGATCGACCCGTTGAGGGACGCGCGCTCGCGCTCTAGCGCCAGCAGACGCGGGCGGGGCACCAGGCCCTTTTCATAGATGGCCCGCAGCCCCGTCAGTTCATCATCCACATAGGCGACCTGCTCGCGCAGACCCGTCGACTGGCGATCGATACCTTCGATCTCGCTCTGGAACTGCGACTTCTGAGCGTTGAGCACGTCGACCTGTCCGCGGATCGTGGCGCGCCGCTCGAAGAACTGCTTTTGCTCGTCGGCGACGGCACGGGCCACGGTCGGGTCGCCGGCGGCGGTGCTCAGCTCGGCCGGCCAGACGATCGACGGTTGGTTGTCACGCTCGGCGGACAGGCGTGCTTCCTGAGCCAGCAAGGCCAGAAGCTGATTGCGAGCGATCTCGAAACTGGCGTTGGCCTGGGTAGGATCGAGCTCGAACAGCAGCTGCCCCCTGGTCACCTCCTGGCCTTCGCGCACGTGGATGGCGCGGACAATGCCGCCTTCCAGATGCTGCACCGTCTTGCGGCTCGTCTCGTTGGACAACGAGCCCATAGCGATCACCGCCGAGTCCAGCGGTGCGAAGGCGGCCCAAAGGCCGAGCACGCCGAAGGTTGCGATGATGATCCCATAGCCGATCCGCGTGACGCCCTTGGACTTGTCCTTGGGGTCAAAGATTTCCGACAGCTTGGGAAGTTTCAGAAGCGGGTTCATGTGTCAGTCGCCAATTGTCTGGATCACGCCTTAGCACCGGCAGGCGGAGGGGGCGGCGTCGGCTGCCCAAGGAGCTTGCCGAGCATCGCGTCGCGAGCGCCGTGATCCGCGATCACGCCGCCATTGACCACCATGATGGCGTCAGCGACGGCAAGGAGGTTGGGCTTATGGGTGGCGAAGACAACAGTCTTGCCCGCCTGCTTGAGCTTGGTGATGGCCACGATGAGGGCTTGCTCGCCCGCGGCGTCCAGGCTGGCGTTCGGCTCATCGAGCACGACCAGGGATGGCAGGCGGTAGACGGCACGCGCCAGGGCGATGCGCTGGCGTTGGCCGCCAGAGAGTGTCGCGCCGACCTCGCCGATAGGCGTGTCATAGCCATTGGGCAGGGTCTGAACCATCTCGTGGACGCCGGCCAGGCTGGCCGCCTCGATCACGTCATTGGCGTCATATTCGGCGAAACGGGCGATGTTCTCCGCCACCGTGCCGCTGAACAGCTCGATGTCCTGGGGAAGGTAGCCGACATAGCGGCCCAGCTGCTGCGGATCCCATTGCTTGAGGTCAAAGCCGTCCAGACGGATGGCCCCGGCCACGGTCGGCCACACGCCGACAAGACCGCGCATCAAGGTCGACTTGCCAGCGGCGCTTGGCCCCACGACGCCCAGAACCGTACCGGGCTCCAAGATGAAGCTGGCGCCCCGCAGAGTGGGAGTCGAGCCGCCAGGCGGCATAATGGAGGCGTTTTCCAGAGAAAGCCGCCCAACCGGAGCTGGAAGCGGCATGCGCTCCTCATCCTCGGGATTGTCGCGCAAGGTTACCTGCAATCGATCCCAGCTGCCCCGGGCCCCGACAAAAGTCTTCCACTGGCCGACGGCCTGCTCGATGGGGGCCAGGGCTCGGCCGACGATGATCGAGGCGGCGATCATCGAACCGGGGGAGATCGTGCCTCGAATAGCCAGATAGGCGCCCCCGCCCAGGATCAGCGTCTGGACGACCTGACGGAAGAACTTGATGCCCGACATCAGGGCGCCGCCGCGGTCGCTGGCCGAGGCCTGCCATGTGACCTGCTCGTCGCGCTTGAGCTTCCAACGCGCCTGCAGACCGCCCCACATCCCCATGGCCTTCATGACCTCGGAGTTGCGCAGGGTGGCGCCCACGTCGTTCTGGGCGGAGATCGCGGCCTGGTTGGCCTTCTTGATGGGGTCGTTGGTGACCCGGTCGTTGGCGATGGCGAGACCAAAGATGATCAGGCCAGAGATGATCGCAAGCACGCCGAAGAAGGGGTGCAATACGAACGCGACGATAATGAATACGGGAATCCAGGGGGCATCGCAGAAGGCGATAAGACCAGCGCCGGTCAGGAAGTCACGCACCTGATCCATGTCGCGGAACGACTGGGGACCCATGCCCTTACGCTTCAGCGTCGAGTTAAGGACCGCGCCGAAAACCGGGTCCCGCACTGTGCTGTCGAACTTCAGCCCGCCGCGAACCAACACTTGGGTGCGCAGCGCCTCAAGCAGCCCGTAGATCACGAACAGGAAGACGACGATCAGCGTCAGGACCAGCAACGTCATCTCGTTGCGGCTGGTCAGGACCCGGTCATAGACCTGCAGCATGTAAAGCGGGCTGACCAGGGCCAGCACGTTGATGAAGAAGCTGAACACCACGGCGGTGACGATCGCCGGCTTGGCGGCGTCCACGGCGCGGTTGAGAGCGGTTGGCTTTTCGATGGTTTTGGGAGCAGCCATTCAAGGGCCCTAAAGGAGCGGCGCGGAGGCGCGCTTCTGGATCGTTTCGATCAAGGCGCGGCCTTGACCAGGAAATAGCGGCGAAATGTAAGCAAGGCGCCGCGCGCGGGCTAGACCACGCCCGGACGTCGTTCGCAAGAGCGGGCGCGGCGATGCGCTAGTTGACGCTGGCGGCATATTGATCCCAGACCTCCAGAACCGGCCCCCGGGCGCGCACCTTGCCGGCATGCATCCAGATGGCCTCGTCACAGAAATCGGCCAGCAGGTTCGGCATGTGACTGGCGACCAGAGTGACCCCGGAATTGGCGCAAACCGTGCGCACGCGATCCACGGCCTTGTTGATGAAGTGCGCGTCGCCCGTGGCGATGACCTCGTCGATCAGCATGATGTCGCTGTGCTGGGCCGTAGCGATGGCGAAAGCCAGACGGGCCATCATGCCCGTGGAATAAGTGCGCACCGGCATGTGCAGGAACGGACCAAGCTCGGTGAACTCGGCGGCCTCGGCCACGGCGTCCTTGAGGTCAGACCCGCGCAGGCCATGGAAGCGCCCGATCAGCTGCATGTTGTCCAGGCCCGACTTGTCCGGCTCCAGCCCCGCGCCCAGGTTGAGCACGCAACCGACCGTGCCGGTGATGTCCAACTTGCCTTTGGCGGGGGTGATGATCCCCGCACAGGTCTTGAGTAGGGTGCTCTTGCCCGACCCATTGCGGCCGATGAGGCCGATGCGCGACCCGCGCGGGAGGTCCAGGGTCAGATCGTCGATGGCCACGACGTGATCGACGCCGACTCCCCGGCCATAGCGGCCGAAGCTCAAGGCATGAGCGGCGTTGGCGAATGCAGACTGCTGGCGGTTCGAGACGACGACCGGATAGGCGACTGTTACGCCCTCAAGGCTGATGCTGGCCATGGGTCAGATCCAGTAGCTGATGGTCGAACGGGTGCGGCCGAAGACCATCACGCCCGCGATCAGGCTGACCACGGCGATGGCGACAGCGGCGATCCAGTTGTGCGGCTCGATCGTTCCACCGGCCAGCGGCGTGCGCACCACCTCGAGCAGGTGGTAGAACGGGTTGATCTGCAGCAGCCACTGGGCCTTCTGCTCGGGCGTCGGTGTCCAGAACACCGGCGAGAGCACGAACATCAGGTTCATGCCGGCCGTGAGCGCTGGCGACAGGTCGCGATAGCGCGCGCTCAACGGGGCCAGCAAGAGGGTGATCCCCAGACCGAACAGCATGACGATCAACAGGCCCGGAATCGCCAGCAACATGGTTGGCTCGAGCGCTGGGCGAACGATCAAAAACACCACCACGTAGACCAGCAGCATGTGCAGGAATAACACGAAGGAGGCGACGATCGAGCGCACGATGTAGATCGGCATCGGCAGCGGATAGCTCTCGATGAAGCCCTTCGCCCGCAGCAAGGCGGTGGACCCATCGAGCATCAGCGATGACAGCAGGCTCCAGACCGGCATGCTGGCGGAAAGATAGAGCAGGTAGCGCCACTGATCGCCGCCCCCCGCGAAAAGGCTTCGATGCAGCAGGTAGAGACCGGCTACAAAGGCCGCCTGCGCCAGCACGACCCAAAGCGGCCCCAGCGCTGTGCGCCGATAGCGCGACAGAACGTCGTCCAGCGCGATCGCCCACCACACGTCCCAGGCGCCAAGGGCGCGGTACAGCTCCTTAAGGTTATTCATGGAGTCAGGCGGTGTCCGGTCGGCGCGGCCGAGCGCGTCTGGCGAGTGTCAGTATAGTAGTTACGCAACTTCGCCAAGGCTCGAAGGCTGGGTTTGTCACATCTGCGACATTTAGCCGGTCGTCTTAAAGGGCGCCGCGCGAACGTCCAAGCCCCACGATCGCAAACTTACCCGCCGTGGTGGTAGTCGTAGACCGCGTGCGCATGGCCGACGACGCTAATAGAGCTGCCGTCGTCGAAATTGAAGGTCAGGCTGGTGACGTCCGACCAGTCGGCCGACGTGCGCATCAGCGAGGCGTCGTAGAGCACGACGGCGTTGCCGGTGACCACGATCTCGACCTTCGAGGTGTGGGCGACGAAGAAGTCGAAAATCTGCTTGGCCACCGCCTGCTGGTCGATCGCAGGAGTCGGCGCGGTCGGCGTGGGCGGGGACGGAGTTTCCGCCACAGGGCTCTCGGGGGCGACCGGCGCCTCCGTCGATGGCGGGGGCGCATCGCCCTGGCTCGGCGCTTGCGGCTGGATCGTGATCGCGCCGTTCACAACGTCGCCCTGGGCGATGATTTTGGCCAGGATGTCGGGCAGGCGGCCCTCATGCACCGTGACGCCGGCCAGTTCGCCCTGCGCCAAGTTCTGCACCACACGGATGGCCGAAACTTCCGGCACGTCGGCGGCGCGCAGATCGATCTCCAGCTGCCAGCGCTCGATCACCGGCGCGTGGACGGAGGCGTTGGGCGTCGCGCCCTGAACGCCGGCGGGCGTGGACGCGAAGGCCGCACCGCTCTGCAGGAGCGAGGCAGACGCAGCGGCCGGACCAGTCGCAGCGGGCAGATCGCTGAGCACGGCCGTCAGGGCCAGCAGGCTCTTGAGGGTCGGGTCAGCCGGATTGAAGTTCAGGTCCAGCCTGGACGCCTCGGGCGCCAGGCCGGTCAGCGGCGCGGCGGGCGCGGCCTCGCGCTCCAGGGCCGGAGCAAAGCTCGCCAGCGCGGCGCGCGTTTGCCCAGTCGCGGCCAGAGCGCCATCGCGTTGCAGGATCAGCATGGCGCTGGTCAGGATCGCCATAGCCTGGGCGCCGTCGATCTTGATGGTGCCTTCGCCCGGAGACAGCACCACCTGAGTCGGCTGTGAGGTCGAGGTCAGCAGGGCGCGGCGGGCGTCGGTCTTTTGCGAGCCGTCGTCGGCCTTGGCCTCGCCCGTCTTGAAGAAGGCGGTGCCGACAATGGCGATCAGCAGAGCCGCCGGGTGCAGGAAGACGTTGTTGTTGGCCGCCTTGCGGGTCTGGACCAGCGGGTGGCGGTCCAGGAGATTGCGCACCAGAGCCTGGAAGTTCAGGCCCTCCGCGACACCGTCATAGGCGGGCGAGGAGACGATGTAGTGGCCGTCGATACGAGCGAAGTGGATGACCACCTCGCCGTCGTCGGCGCGACAGAACACGAACCAGGGTTCGCCTTCGTCGGAAATGCCGCGGTCGGTTTCAATCCGCAGGCCGGCCTGGATCAGGGCGCTCTCGACCCGATAGAACTCGGCGATCTCAGCCTGAGACCAGTCCTCCGGCAGGGCCGCAGGTCGACGGAACAGATTGATGACCTGAGCGACCATGTGCGGCGACGATCCTTGTCCTTAAGCGGACTGCTCGGCTTCAAAAAGGATCCCATAGGTTATGGGATCGTAAAAGCGAAGCAACTCTTGCACGAAATCGCGCGAGTCCACGTTCAGGGCAACGGCCCAATCGCGATAGCGATCCGGCGGGATGCGGCCGCGGCCGGTCTCCAGCTGCGAGATGAAGGTGTAATAGTCGGCGCCCACCAGGGCAGCCAACTGGCGCTGCGACAGGCCGGCGGCCTCGCGCTGAGCCTTGAGCCAACGCCCGCCCTCCTTGCGGAGATCCTGGACGTCGCTGGTATTTAAACGCTGCGGATTGCCGTACATGGCCGGAACCTCGCCCCCATGCCGGCCAAGGCCGACAGACAGATTGCTGAATTGTTCCGTTTCTTAACGCATAAAGCGGCATGGTACAAGCGCCGCTTAATATGAGTTTGCTGTACACCCCCTGGGAAGCATTAGCGATAGGGCGGCGATGGCTATAGAATCCCCAACGCTTTCCAAATTGTCATCTTCCCATCGAAGCCTTCGGCGTATTGCGCCGCAAGATGTTCGACCGCCGCCGCCCCCTGCAATGCCTGTCCATCAACCTGCGGCGCTCGGCCAGCGATGCGTAGACGATCGCTCACATGCGCCGCCGCTTCAGCAACGCTTCGTGCTTTTCCCTCTAGAGCGGCGGCGAGAAGGCCCAGGTCCGCGCCATTGGCAGGCAGCGCCTGGCGGGCCGCAGGGGCAAGGATGATGCCGTAGTTCGAGCCCTGGAAATAGCTTTCGGCGATCACTTTGTTCAACGCCCTTGCCGGCTTCGGATCGACCTTGGCCGCATACATGACCGCCTGACGTGAATGAAGCAGCATCGTAATGGCCTGCAGCGCGTTCGGCCCGTTCTTGTCCGGTAACGCAGCCACCAGCTCCGGCAGAGTGGCCGGCCCTTGCATCAGACGGTCAACGATAGGCTCGTAGACCGCCGGGGCCCCATTTGCCTCACCCATGGGTCCCGCGAAGGTCAACTTTACCGCCTCGCGCGGGACTGTCAGCACGAAGCGGAATCCGCCGAGGATCGCCGCCTGCTCCGGCCCGCTCATCGTGTTGACCCCCCTTGCATAGAGGTCACGACGGAACATCTTGTTACAGGCGAAATCTTTGGCCAGCTCCTGCCAGATCACGTCTTCGGCGGCATGCTGCTGCAGGAATGCGGGTGTCCCCGGCGGTAGAGAGGCGCCAGGAACATTCTCGATCAGTGTCGCTGACGCCATGAAGTCCAGTCGCGCGCCGCTCATTTCACGAGCGATCTCGTCGACATAGAACGCCCGCCAATTAGCATTGAGAAACTCGTGCGCGAAATAGGCGGCCGGCTGCTTGCGCATCTGATCAAGGCGCAAGCTAACCGTCGGATTGACCTTGAAGTAAGCGCCGCCGAGCTCGGCGAAGGCGTCGCTGAACTCCAGGATCCGCGGAACGTGCAGATCCGACCGGCCAGGATGACGCAGGTAGTGCTGGCGCGCCAGATGGCGATAAGGCGCGATCTGCGTCCAACCCGGCAGGCAGTTGTAGGAGGCATACACCACACCGCCAGGCTTCAACGTTCGATCTATGAAGCGGATGATCTCCGCCCGGTTTTCGTCGGAGACCCACGATAGAATTCCGTGGAGAGCGATCACATCGAACCGCGGCAGCTCGTCGGCATGCTCGATGGCCTGCGCGAAGCTCCAGTCACGGAAGTGGGCGTTCGCCAGCTTGGCGGCGTCGGCCATGCGCTGTGCATTGGCGATCTGCGCCGGGTTGAAGTCAAAGCCCCAGAACCGGGCCTCCGGATGCATGGCGGCTAACCCGTTCAAGGTCACGCCCTGTCCGCTGCCAAGCTCGCAGTAAGCAAAGGCGCCGGACATGTCCGGCGCTCGGAAGCCATTGGCGGCGGCGGCGAATGCAATGTGCGACGGCGCAAGTTCGGCGTGGAAGAACGACGTGTATTGGACGTCCGTCGTGTAGCCTTCGTTCCAGGTGCTCATGCACCCTAACTAGCGTGGATCACAAAAAAAGAAAGCCGGCCCGAAGGCCGGCTTTCCCATCTTTGTAAAAGCTTTGAAGCTTAGACGATGATGTCGTTGGTAGCGGCAGCGCCGACCGTCAGGCCGGTGACGCCCACCAGCTGGATGAGGCCGTCGCCGGTGGCGACTGCGTTCAGGCCAGCGGTGTCTTGGTAGATGTAGGTGCTGCCCGAGAACTCGAACACCACGAAGTCACCAGCGACCACCGTCGCGGCGGCAGCATCGGCCAGGAAGTCTTCCAGGGTCGAGTTACCGATGAACGAAGCGGTCAGAGCAGCCGACGTGATGTGGTTGCCGAGAGCCACGACATTCAGGGTGTCGTCAGCGGTGAAGCCGTTGACCTTGGCCCAAGTCGTCGCCACGCCCGAACCGTTGACCGTCAGGTTGGCCATGGTCGCATCGTTGATCGTGACCAGATCAACGCCGCCGCCCAGGGTGAACGTCGAGTTCTTAGCAACGTCGAGGTTCAGGTTCAGGACGTCATTGCCAGCCGTCAGGGTGACGGTGTCGGTCGAACCCGAATCAGCGCCAGCGGCGGTGACGTAGGTCAGAGCGGCGGCCGAAGCAGCGCTCAGATCAACGGTCTTGCTGCCGGTGCCGCCGAGGACCACGCCAGCGTTCAGGTTGACTTCCTTGCCGCCGGTGACGACCAGCGACTTGGACGACAGGGTCAGAGCAGCGGTCGAGCTGCTGTTGCCCGACAGAGCCAGGGTCACGGTGTCCGACACGTCGGTGACGGTGATGCCGCCGAAGGTGCCGCCGGCGTTGACAGTGGCGGTCTTGCTGCCAGCGTCAAAGTCGAAGGTGGTGAGAGCGGCCGACTTAGTGCCGAGCTGGAATTGGCCTTCAGCGATGTCGTTGATGACCAGAGCAGCGGTGGCACCGGTCGTGTCCACGTGCCAAACGGCCGTGGCGCCCGAGATGGCGTCAGCGTCAATGGTGTTGGCGCCTGCGGCGGTCGAGATGTTGATGGTCTCGAAGCCAGCGATGGTGGTGCCGGTGGCCGCCGTCGTGGTGATGGCCGCGCCAGCAACCATGTTCAGGGTGTCCAGACCAGCGCCGCCTTCCAGCGTGATGGTCTTGGTGCCGCCTTCGGTGACCGTGGTGGTCAGGGTGTCAGCGCCGGCGCCCAGGTTGATGACCGTGGCGGTAGCCGCACCGGTGACCAGCACGTTCACGCTGTCGTTGCCGCCAGCGGTGTCGATGGTGGCGCCGCCAGCGTTGACCGCCGCGCCCGAAACGACGTCGTTCTTGTCGGTCGAGCGGAAGGCGGTGTCGGCTTGCGTCAGGCTGACGTTAGTAGCCGCGACGTAGTTGATGGTCACGCCACCGGGGACGCCCGGATCGCCAGCGCCGCCCGAACCCGTGCCGTACGAGGTGGTCAGGTCGACATTGAAGTTGGCGGTGCCGTCAACAGCGTCGGTGTAGAAGTTGTTCAGCGCCGACACATACACGCCAACGTTAGCCTTGGTGGCTTCGGCCATGATGTAGCCGATCACAGCGGCCTTGGTGGCCAGATCGCGGTCGGCAGCCGGAGCGCCGGCAGCGGCGAGCGACGTGAAGTAAGCCTGACGACCGATGATGTTGTCGATCGAGGCTTGCACGTTGATGCCGGCTTGTTGAGCTTGGGCAGTGCCGATGATCTTCTCGTAGGCGACGCGAACGGTGTCAGCGAAGGACAGCGAACCGTAGGTCGTCGAGAACGCGGTGCGGCCTTCGCCGTTCACGCCCAGGTTGATCGAGAAGTTGATGTAGCGGTTCTCGAGGTTGAACGTTTGATAGTAAGCGTCGTTCAGGTCCGAGGTGTTGGTCGTGCTGTTGACCAGGAAGTCGAAACCAGCAGCCGTCGGCGTCTTGCCGGTGAAGAACTGGTACGACAGAGCGGCGACCGACGTCGTCGACTGCGCTTGGCTGATGACGTAGGCGTAAGCTTGGGCGTCGGTGATGTTGCCGGTGGTGGAGCGGGCGGCCAGATCGGTCAGGATGATGGTCTGGGCGGCGTTCGGCTGGGTGCGCGTGATGGTCGCGTAAGCCGTGGTCAGTTGGGCGAGGGTCGCCATTTGGGTATGTCCTCCAGGGGAGATTGCAATCGCCGGAGCGGCATCAACCACGCCAGGCTAAAGGTGCTATAGAGGAAGCAATTTCCTCTGTACAGCGTTTTTCATACATGGCCGCTTTCACCCCGAGAAAGCTCGGTTTTCAGCGAGTCATGGACGGCGACATAAGCGATGTGCCCAGCGCTTGGTTCCGGCCGTTTTTCTATATTTTTCACAAGCTTGGCGCTGCCTCATCGAACGGCGTTAGCCTCTCGTTAAACTTAATGAAGATCGCGGGTGTTGCATCAAGCGCACACTTTTGCGGCGAGCAGGGACGTGTCGTATAGGCCGCGCGAGATTCTGCGGCCTTTACCGCGTGGACGGGCGGGTTTAGGCGCGTGCATCCTGCTCTATAGACTCTGCGACGGAGACCGCCTTGAGGCCCGCCCGACTCGATCTCTCGATCCGCAACGCCATGGAGCGCCATGAGGCCCCGCCCGCCGTTGGCCCTCGCCGCGAGGGGCCGCAGCACGCCGAACCGGAAACGCCCGCAGGCGGTCGCAACCCTCTGCGCCGCCTGATCGGAAAGGCGTTTGGTCCCGTCGCCCACTACGCCCGCCGCTATCTGAACGCCTCGGTCGAGCATCACCTGCGGCACGTGGACGGCCGCATCAGCGAGCTGTCGGAACAGATGGAGCGGCTGGAGCGATCCATGCAGGCCTCCATGCTGACTGTTCATCGCGGCCTCGATTCGGCCCAGGCGACCCGCCAGACCGCCCTTGTTCAGCACATGGACGCCCGCATCGAAGGGCTGGCCGGCCTGTTCGGCCCCCGATTCGACGAGATCGAGCTGAAGACCCGGCCGCTGATCGACTATGACGTCGACACCATCGCCGTGCGCCTGGGCGACGGCTACGTCATGGCGCCCCGCGACCAGCCGCTGTTCACCCTCATGCTGGCCGACGCCACCACCGGCGGGCTGGAGCCCGGCACCCGGCGGGCTTTGAAGAAGCTGATCGCGCCCGGCATGAACGTCGCCGACGTCGGCGCCAATGTGGGCCTGCTGACCCTGGTCTGCGCCCGGGCGACCGGCCACACCGGCAAGGTCTGGGCGTTCGAGCCTGAGCTGGGTCCCCGCACCCTCGCCTCCAAGATGGCGGCGGCCAACGGCCTGGCCTGGGTGGATCTGCGCGACACCGCCGTGGGCCGCGAGGCCGGGACCCTGACCTTCAATGTCAGCCCGATCATTGGCCACTCCTCCCTCTACGCCCTGCCCGGCGACGAGCAAAAGGCGGCCAAGAAGGTGAAGGTCAAGGTCGTCACCCTCGATCAGGCCATCGGCCCGAAGACCCGGCTCGATGTCGTGAAGATCGACGTGGAGGGCGCCGAGCTCGACGTGCTGGCCGGCATGGACGGCCTGCTGAAGGCCAACAAGGATCTGGCGATCATCGCCGAATATGGGCCGAGCCATCTGGAGCGGGTCGGCATCACACCCGCCGCCTGGTTCAAGGCCTTCACCTCCAAGGGCTACGCCGCCTACGCCATCGCCGAGCCCACCGGCGCGGTCTATCCCTGCGATCCCAAGGGATTGAAGGACGTGGAGTCGGTGAACATCGCCTTCGTCAAACCGGGCGGGGCCGCCGCCAAGCGGTTGGGCGCGGCGTGAAGCTCGCCATCGTCACCCCCTTCGTGCAGCGCTCGGCCATCGGCCGGGTGAACGCCGCCGTCGCCGACCAGCTGGCCGCCCGCGGCCACGAGGTGCAGATCATCCGCAGCGAAAGCATCGATGATCCCGACGCGCCTTTGCATCCCACGACCCTGCCCTGCCGGCACTGGAGCAAGGTGGACCTGCCCGTTCTGGCGCGGCAGGTGGATCTGGCCATCGTCAATGTGGGCGACAACTACCTGTTCCATGGTGGGATATTCCCGGTGCTGGAGCACCTGCCGTCGCTGGGCGTGTTCCACGACTTCTACATCTACAACCTGTTCTCGGGCTGGCTGTACGATCAGAAGCTGGACTGGAAGGTACACGACGGAGAGATCGAGGCCGTGTATGGCCCTGAGGCCCTGGACACCGCACGCGCCGCGCGCTCTGGGGAACTGGACATGGGCCAAATCGCCCAGGTGATCCCGATGACCGAATGGGTCGCCCGGCGATGCATGGGGGCCCTGTCCCATGCCGACTTCTATCGCCCCCGGCTGGAAGCCGTCTGTCCCGGCCCGGTCGGGATGATCCCCCTGTGCGGCCCCGCTCGTCCCGGCGGCCCGGCGCCCGCCCGCAAGTGCAGGGAGCTGGTGGTCGTCACCCTGGGCGTGATGAATGCCAACAAGTGCGCCGCCGAGGTGATCCAGGCGATCGCCGCCTCCGAGACCTTGAAGGCCGCCGTCCGCTATCGCCTGGTGGGCGCGATCCTTGAGTCAGAGCGCGAGCGGCTGACCGCGCTGGCTGCAGAACTCGGCTTTACCGGCCTGTCGATCGAAGGCGCGGTGGATGACGACGCCTTCGAGTCGGCCATGGCCGACGCCGACATCATCACCTGCCTGCGCCGTCCGGTGCTGGAAGGCGCCTCGGGCTCGGTGATCGACGGCATGCTGTCGGGCCGCCCGACCATCGTCTGCGACGCCGGCTTCTACGGCGAACTGCCCGATGATCTGGTCTGCAAGATTGAGCCGCAGGTCGATCCCGCGCAACTGACCGCCGCGCTCGAACGCCTCGCCGCCGATCCGGCGGGCCGACGCAAGATGGGCGAAGAGGCGCGAGCCTACGCGCTCGACGCTCTGGGACCAGAGCGTTACGCCGAAGGCCTGGAGGCCGCGGCTCAAGCCACCATCGACGCCCTGCCGCTGCTCGCCGTGGGCGGACGCATGGGCTGGCGGCTTTCTCAACTGGGCCTGGATAGGGATCACCCGAGCATCAGCGATCTTTCGAGCAAGCTGGCCCTACTGTTCGCGGCGGCGCGCTAGAGCCGCTGCAGACAAGAAAAACGGCCCGGAAAGGTCTCCGGGCCGTTCTTCAATTCAGTCGTAGATGAGATCAGATAAGGTCCCAGCTTGCCGCCGGCGAGCCGGCGCTGCTTACGACGCCGTCAAGGACATAGTCCTTCAGGTCCGCATAGTAGTTGCCAAGATGGAACGTGCTTCCCACGCTGAGGACATAGCCCACCATCGCGGCTTTGGCCCCAAGCGAGTCGCCACCCAATGCTTCGAAATAACTGCGCTGGGATTCGATGTAGCTAAGTGACTTCGCAAAATCGACGCCTGCCCCGATGGCGTTCGCGAACCCAATGATATCACCGTAGGCTTTCTCGACCGCCTGCGAGAACGTCATCGTCCCGTACTTGGCCTCAAAAGCTGCACGGCCTTCACCCAGCTTGCCCAGGTTGACCGAGAAATTGATGTACCGATTCTCCAGGGTGAAGACGCCGTAGTACGCGTCCGTCAGGTCCGATGTATTGGTCGGCGAATCGATCAGATAGGTCATGCCCGCCGGCGTCGGTGCTGAGCCGGTGAAGAACTTGTAGGCGTCGTGGGCCACGCCAGTCGTCGGCAGCGTGGCGTCCACGAGGCGGACTTCCAGTTGCTCCAGCGTAATCGTACCGGCCGAATAGGCGCTAAAGGCGTCGCTGACGTTCTTATAGACCGTCGCCGCCGTTCCCGTCCCAGCGGTAACCTTGCTCGAATCTGGGATGATGCTCGCAGCTTCAAGGACCGCCTTGGTCGCTTCGGCGGGCGCTAGCTTGACCACATCGGCGATGCTGGTCGGTTTGGGGCCTGGGGTTCCCGGCGTAGGCGTAGTCGGCGTCCCAGGACCCGAAGGCACCACGCCGATATCGATAGAAATCGGGCGGGTGACCGCAGCGCTGACGTTGCCGGCCTTGTCGGTAGCGGTGACGCTCAGAGTTTCTGCGCCCGAGCCCATCGCCCGCAGATCGTCATCCGTGACCTCGTAGCTCCAGTTGCCCGCGGTGAGCGTCGGGGTTCGAACAACACCGCCAAAACTCAATTGTACGGTGGTTTCAGCCTCTGCCGTACCGGTGATCTTGAGCCCAGTTGTCTCGCCTGCGCTGATGACGTCGTTTGTCGCCACCGCGCCGATGGTCAGCGTGGTCGGTGCTGTGTTGTCAATTACGAAGGTTTGACCGGTGAAGCCCCCGCCGATCGGAGCACTCGTAGAGTCGACAATCGCAGTACCGGCACCGTTGAGGTTCAGACCCAAGGCGCCATCGCCTGACACACCGGTGACAGTCACCGTGTAGGTTGAGCCGCTGCCCGAAATTGAGCTGAGCGTTCCCGTGGCCGAACCGGTCGTAGCGAGCGTGAAATCCGTTAGATCAACGCCAGTGACGCTCTCTGAGAAGGTGACGGTGAACTGCTGGGTGGCGGCCTTCGTGATCTCCGGGCCGATCCGCTCGATTGAAGACACTGCAGGCGGAGCCGCATCGACTAGAACGCTACCAAGGCCAGGGAAGCTAATACCGCTACCCACGGCATGGTTGCCCTGCCCATCTCTGATCGATCCGCCATTCAAGGTGATGCCGCTGGCGACCGAGATGCCATTGGTGTCTATGTTTCCAGCGAGCACCGTGTAGCGGAACGTGACCGTGTCCGTCCCGGTGCCGGAAAGGTAGGTCGCCTGAACTACGCTCGTGCCGATGGTCACGGCAAGGAAGGGCGTCCCCGTGACATTCACCACTTCGTTAAACTTCACTGTGAAGTCGAGATGCTCGCCTGCGACGTAGGTTTTTGCCGTAGGGCTTGTCGTCGAGGCAACCGTAGGATCGGTAGCGTCCACGAGGACCGCAGTCGTGACGCCGACAGCGTTGAGCGTCAGGAAGGCGTTATTGCCAAGACCATCCTTGATCGTCCCCCCGTTTAAGCTGAGGGCACCGACTTCAATCCCGTTCGCATCAACCGCTCCTGAAGTCACCGTATACCGGAAGAGCGCCGTATTGCCGGCGCTGCTGACATAGTTCGCATAGACCGTGGACGTGCCGACGGTCAGCGCGATGCGTGGCGTGCCGGTCACCGTGAAAGCTTGGTCGAACGTCACAGTGAAGTCGAGATTCTCACCGGTATGATAGGTGGCGTTCGCCGGGACGGCGACCGACGTTACCGCGGGGCCCGTGTTGTCCAGGGCGTAGACTTGTCCGACCAGACCGCCTGCATCGATCGCCACGTTCGATAGATCGGTGATCGTTTTGGCGGCTTTCAGGTTGAGCCCGAGGTTGCCAGTTCCCGTAACGCCGATGACAGATACCTGCCAAGTGGTGCCGCCATCGCTGCTGCTGACGCCGGAAATAATGCCTGCCGCAGTGGCCGTGGCCGCAAGTTCAAAATCCGCCGCGTCAACACCCTGGACCGGGGCGTTGAAGGTGACAGTGAAAAGCAGCGCGTCGTCGGACGTTGGCGTCGCGCTTGCGCGGGTGATTGAAACTATCGCAGCCATTAAAGCCCCCAGGGTATGCCGTGCGCCACTAACCGCGCCGCTCGCGCGTGATTCACGACACACTACCTATGGATTTACTTAACAGGCTAGGCTTCGGCGTGCGTTTTTATGCGTCACATCGCCTTTTGTTGCTCATCGGCAATCCCTTGCTCGATTTACAAATCCGCCAATAAAACGGCGTGCTTCATCGACGCGCCACGGACTTCCATGGCGCCCCGCAAGAACAGTATGAAGGGGCCAAAGCAGCACCGGCTTCGGCCCCTTCACCAAACCTTCGATCGGATTAGGCCGCCATCAAGGTAGCAAAGTCGTTCAGGGTCAGGGTCTGGCCGACGATCACGACGTGGCCGAGTTGCACCGTCTGAAGGTTGATCGGCAGGATGTGGAACTCGCCTTCGCCCACCGTCACCGGGAACGGACCGTCGCCGGGCATCGGGAAGGGCAGGATGTGCATCTCACCATCTTCGACGACGCCATCGCCAGGCATCGGGAACGGGAGAATGTGGAACTCGCCGTCATTGACCGGCCCGCCGATCACCTCGCCGTCGCCCGGCATTGGGAAGGGCAAGATGTGGAACTCGCCGTCGATGATCGGCATGGGCGACTGGAAATTGTCGTCGGCCGGAATGAAGCCGGCGCCGCCGACATAGAGATAGCCGTCTTCGCGGCCGTCGCCGTCGTAGTCGATCGACAGACGGGTCGAGCCGTCGATCATCCTACCCTCGCCCAGAATCGAAGCCTTGGCGCCCAGCTGGGTCAGATCCAGGACATCGTCGCCAGCCACATAGTCGGTGATCGCGCCCAGGCGCTCGGACCCGCCGCTCGCGCCGGCCGAGGTCAGGACGAACACGTCCTTGCCGCCATTGCCCACGGCGATGGTTCCAGTCTCGACGATGATGCGATCATCGCCTTCGGTCCCGACGGTGGCGCGGAGACGGCCTTCACCGCCCGGCGTGGATGTCGACATGCAAAACTCCTCACATGGCGCAAGCTGCGCCTTACGAGGATCTAGTAACAACAAATCCAGTAATAACGCAATATCAGGTTTGTGACAGCGAGCCTGGGAGAGGCCAGCATGCTCTCCCAGCTTCCAACTGGATCAGAACAGCCAGGAACCGCCCTCGGCCACCGTGAACACGATGGGCTCGCCCACCGAGGTGACTGTGAGGGCGTCGGCGGGCAGGTCTACCATCCAGGACACCCCGGCCAAGCCGCCCGCATCGAAAGCGTTGGGGCTCGGCTCCAGGCTGTCGGGAAGTGGGAAATCCCCGAAGAAGATCGAAGAGATCGGGACGCCCTCGCCGGCCGTCACGATAAAGTGGCCGTCCCACGCGGCCGGGGTTTCGCCTGCCAGGAAGGGCATGTCCCCGTAGGAGCCAAGCACCACAAACCCATTCTGGACGCCGTCGCCGTCCAGATCGATCGCGACCATGCGCTGTCCGGTCTGCAGGACGGTTTCGCCGACGATGCTGGCGAAAGCGCCCAATTTGGAGATGTCGAACGGGGCGTTGGCCGCCGTGGCGACCGGCAGACCCACCGATCCGGCGGAAAGCGGGAGCGCCGTCAAGGTCACCCCAAAATCGAAATTGGCCATTTCAAGCACCTCAAAACGCGTCAGCTTGGCTGAGGTGTCCAGTAAGTTTGACTCCAGTAAGAACGCAATTCCGTTCGTCGCCAATTTAAGGCGTTCGTCGCAATGGGTGCGTTGGCTGGAAAATCAGTCGCGGGTTCGTGCGGCGCAGCCATCGATCGGCAGCACCTTCAGCGCATCTCGGGACCAGGCGCGCCGCAAGGTCGCCACAGCCTCCCGTCCCTTCCGTCCGATATGCGCGCGCAGAGCTGCATCCTCTGTCAGAAGACGGATTTGGGCGGCGGCGGCGTCCAGGTCGGGATCAGCCCACATTTGGCGACGATAGCGACCGCTGGAATCCTGCGCCTTGATGAGGCTGTAGGGGACAAGCGCCTCCGGCAGATCGGCCATGAACTCCATGTTTCCCGACCACCCGGTGGCGAGGGCCGCCCGGCCCAGCGACAGGGCCTCGGCCGGAACCAGACCGAACCCTTCAGCCCGGTGCAGCGACAGGACCACGTCAGCCGAGGCCAAGAGACGCAGGACGTCGTCAGCGTCATATTCCTCGACCAGCAGTCGAATGTCCGGACGCCCCGAGATCCTTGCGCCCAGGGCGCGCATAGCCGCGGCGTCAGTCTGGGACTGGACCAGCTTGAGCGTCAGCGCCGCCTTGGCCTGTGGCTCCGGGAAGGCGCGCAGAAAGGCTTCCACCGCGCCGAGCGGGTTCTTGCGGGCCGCGCTGGAACGCAGGTCGGCCATGGCCAGGAAGTTGATCCGCCCCGGTAGGAATTCGAACCGCGCGGGATCCGGATCGGCCGTCACGTCCGGCAGTGGATGAGGCATGGCCCGCACCGGCACGCCGCAGCCGGCCAAGCTGTCGGCGGTGAACTGCGACGGCGTCCATATCTCGTCGAAAAAACGCGCCGTCCGCAGCCAGTCCTTGGGCGCCGTCGGCAACTCCCAGGCCCAGTATCCGATACGATAGCGGCCGAAGAGGTCCTCGCGGCGCACGCGGTCGAACAGGGCGATGGCTTCCGGCGCGTTGCAATGCTGCAGCCAGACCCCGCCTTCACCCGGCAAGGCGACATTGGCGAACCCCGGGGTCTGGATCGCCGCTCGGGCGTCGTGGCGGATCACCTGATAGCCGGCGTCCTCCAAAGCCTGCGCAGTCAGACGGCCGCCGCGTCCAATGCCCAGCGCCTCGTTGTGGAACCCCGACACCACGATCGGTCCGCGCTTCAGATCGACGCCCAGGCCCTCAAGGCGCGAGCGTCGATGCCGCGCGCCGATCACCGCCGCCACGGTGCGCCCGGCCACGCCACGCGCGGCTGGCGGCAAGGGTGCGGCCCGCCACAGCGAACGAAGCGCCTTGAGCGCGGGGTGGCGAAGATCGCCAAGCGTAGATTGCGTCATGAGCGCCTAGATGGCCCGGAACAGGCAGGCGCGAAAGTCTCCGTCTTCAACCCGGCCGTCCAGCGCATAGCCCGTTCGCGCCGCCAGGCGCGCCGGCGCATCGCCCATCGGGAAGAACACGTGAAAGCGCGTATAGGCGTAGGCCCAGGCGTAGCAAGGCGAGGCGTGGACCATCCTGCCGCCCGGCTTCAGCACGTCATGGAAGTCGGCGAACTGGGCCGCGGGGTCGAAGAAGTGCTCGATGACGTTATTGGAAAATATCCCGTCGAAGCGGGCGCTGATCTCCGCCCGGTCGCGGACGATGAAAGGACTGTCGGTCTGCGCGTGCGGCTCGTAGCCCCAGACCTCCCAGCCGTGTTCGCGCAGGGTCTGCACCGAACGGCTCCAGGCGCCGCTGCCCCAGTTCAGATAGACGCCCTCCGGCTTGGGGTCGAGCAGGTGAAACGCGCGGATCTCGTCGTCGGTGGAGTCGGCCTCGCGGTAGTTCAAGTAGAGCTGGCGATAGTCCGCGTCGATGACCTCGGACGGCGTGTCGAGGTACCATTGCGGTCCGAAGACACAGCCGCAGGCTGGACACTCGAACCGCTTCAGAAGACCGCCGCCAAACACACACCTATCTTCGCGCACCCCAAAGCTGGCCGGAGAAGCGGTCTGCGCGCAGGCCAGGCAGGTGAGAGACCCCTGTCCAGTCTCACCCTCGTAGAGTCGCGCCAGCGTCGTCCATAGACCGGGCAAAAGCAAATCCGTCGCCGCCTTGTCGCGCTGCTCCAAGGCTTCGATGCGGCCGCGTAGCGCCGCGAGTTCGTCGGCTGCGTCTGCTCCCTTGGGACCAGCGCGGCCAAACATCTCAGCTGGCCGCCCTGGCGGCTATGGCCGTGGTCGATTGGCCGTCCACAAGGTTGGCGAGATAGACCCGCCCACCATTGGCCTTGACCACGTCGCCGCCGACCACCTTGTCCTCGGTGTAGTCGGCGCCCTTGACCAGGACGTCGGGCTGCAGCGCCTCGATCAGGGCCAGGGGCGTGTCGTCCTCGAAGGCGACCACCGCATCGACGCCCTTGATCGCGGCGATGACGCGGGCGCGGGCCTCCAGCGCCTGGATCGGACGGGTCGGCCCCTTGAGCCGCGAAACGGAAGCATCTGAATTCAAGGCCACGATCAGACGATCGCATTGCTCGGCCGCCTGGCGCAACAATGACACATGCCCCGGGTGGACCAGGTCGAAGCAGCCGTTGGTGAATCCGACCGTCAGCCCCTGGCGTGACCAGTCGGCCCGCAGGTCGCAAAGGCCCTTGAGCGGCAGCAGGCCCGTGGCGCCCTCGGCGCGCTGGGCCGGTCCTCGCAGTTCGTCGATCAGTTCGCGCGGCGTCGCTACGGCCGTGCCCTGCTTGGCCACCACCACGCCGGCGGCGGCGTTGGCCAACCGCATGGCCGCCTCGGCGGTGAGCCCCGACGCCAGGCCAAGCGCCACGGCGGCGACCACCGTGTCGCCCGCGCCAGAAACGTCGAACACCGACTTGGCCATGGTCGCCAGATGCACCGGCTTGGCGCCGTCCCGGAACAGGGACATGCCCTTTTCCGAGCGGGTGAGCAGCACCGCGGCGGCGCTGACATCGAAGGCGGCCTGGGCGGCGGCGGCGGCTTCCTTGTCCGTTTCACAGGGCAGGCCGACGGAAAGGCTCAGTTCCTTGCGATTGGGCGTGATGAAATCGGCGCCTCGATAGGCCGAAAGATCGCGGCGCTTGGGATCGACGATGGTTGTGGCCGATCGATCGCGAGCCAGTTCAAACAGGGCCGCCAGCACGCGATCCCCCAGCACGCCCTTGCCATAGTCGGACAGAACCAGAACCCCGCCATGCGGCAGGGCGCCGGCCACGGCGCCGATCAGGGCGTCTTCCTGCTTCTTGCCGGCGGCTTCGGCGCTTTCGCGATCGACCCGGATCATCTGCTGCTGGCCAGACAGATAGCGGGTCTTCAGCGAGGTCGGGCGACCGGGGACGGTCACGAGATGCGCGGCCACGGCGCCATGTGGCGTGTCGAGAAGACCTTCGAGGCGCGCGCCATCGGCGTCGTCGCCAACAATGCCGATCAGGTCCGCCTGGCCGCCGAGCGCCATGATGTTGGCGGCGACGTTCGCCGCGCCGCCCAGGGTCCAGCGCTCGCCACCCACGTGCAGCACCGGCACCGGCGCCTCAGCGGAAATACGGTCGACCTGACCGAACACATAGTGATCGAGCATCAGATCGCCGACCACGACCACCCGGCCGCTGGTCAACCGCTCAACCTGTTCGATCTCCTGCATGCGCTCTCCGGATGCCCTTGCGACCAAGCTCTATCGCGACGGCGAGCGGTTGTCATGCAGCGGGCCGGGTCACCTACGGCGACCCGCATGATTAGATGATCGGCTCGGCCGAAACGGTTCGGATCAAAGCAGACCAAGCCGGCGTTGATGTCGGTCACGGAGAACCAACATGCCGCTCAACGCTCTCTTCCCCGACCGCAACCAGACCTCCGCCCCGGCCTCTTCCAGCGCACCGACGTCGCAGCCTAAGGGTTTGAAGGATCGACTGACCAACGAACTCAACGGCCTTGTCGAGCGCGCGCCCGCTTCGGTGCGGCCGGCGGCCTCGAACGTCGTCGGCGCTTTGTCACGCTCGCCGGTGCTGCTCGCCCTGGCCATCGGCGCGGGCCTCGTCCTGGTCACCAACAAGCGCACACGTGGCGGAATGGCCGCCCTGCTGGGCGTCGCCGCGGCGACCGCCGGTCGCGGACGCGCGGGACGATGACTTGATCAGGACATTTCGCGGCGGGTCAGCCAAAGGGTGATGCCCTCATGGGCTTCGCGCACCACATTTGAGGGGCCGGTCAGATAGAACTCGCTGCCCTTGAAGGTGCGCCGTTCACGCCACTGGAAAGTGTCCTTCTCGGCTTCCAGAACCTCGCGCAGCTTGGCGCACTTGGCCTTGGGCACGAAGGACATGTAGGTCGCCTGGGTCACCGGTGAGCCTTCCGAATCTGGAAAGATTTCAGGGTGTGCTGATTCTGCGGATGATTCGACGCCTGTCAGCAACGCACGCACGGTCTTTGGCCCGGTGAAGTATTGTCGCCACAGGTCGGCGCGCGTTGCTTCGACCTGTGCGAATGAATTGAGACGGGCGGGACGCCTGCGCGCCCCGCCCAACCTTTTAGATGGAGTCCACGAGGACGATTTCGCTGTCCTCGATGGCCGTGACCTTCACCGACTCCAGGTCGGAGATGGCCAGGCCGTCGCGGGCGTTGACCCGCACCCCTTCGACTTCGACAACCCCCACGGCCGGAACCAGATAGCCCTTGCGGTCGGCGCCGAGGACGTACTCAGCCGTCTCGCCTGCCTTGAGAGTCGCGCCCATGACCCGCGCGTCGGCCCGGATCGGCAGGGCGTCAACGTCGTCCTTGCGACCCGAAGCCAGGGCCACGAAGCCCCCGCTGCGGTCGGCCTTGGGGAACGGCTTGGCCCCCCAGGAAGGCTCTTCGCCAGAACGGGTCGGGATGATCCAGATCTGGAAGATCTTGGTGGTGACGTCCTCGCGATTGTACTCCGAATGGCGCACCCCGGTTCCAGCCGACATCACCTGCACGTCGCCGGCCTCGGTGCGGCCCTTGTTGCCCAGGCTGTCCTCATGGGTGATGGCGCCTTCGCGCACATAGGTGATAATCTCCATGTCGCGGTGCGGGTGCGGCGGAAAGCCGGTGTGGGGAGCGATGGTGTCGTCGTTCCAGACGCGCAGCGCGCCCCAGTTCATGCGGGCTTCGTCGTAGTAGCCGGCGAAGGAGAAGTGGTGCTTGGCGTCCAGCCAGCCGTGGTTCTCACCGCCGAGGCTGCTGTAGGGGCGAAGTTGGATCATCTCTAAGTCTCCGTTTCGGATCGGCCGCTCAGGGGGCCGGGCTCATTTCGATGACCGTCTATCTAGTGCTTGCTCGCCCTTCCGATTAGTCATTTAAAATCATCCAAAATGTTCGATGGAATTGAATAGTGAGCAACCCCGGCCTGCCCACCTTCGATCAGCTGCGCATCTTCCTGGCTGTCGTGGACGGAGGCAGCCTGGCGGCCGCGGCGCGGCGGCTGAACCGGGCGGTGTCGGTGATCAGCTACGGGATTTCCAAACTGGAGGACCAGCTGGGCCTGCAGCTTTTTGATCGCGAGAGCACGCGCAAGCTGCAGCTCACCGTCGCCGGCCGCGCCGTCCTGGCCGAGGCGCGGACGGTATCCCAGGGGATCGACGCCCTGCGCGCCAAGGTCAAAGGCCTGCTCGACGGACTGGAGGCCGAGGTCGATCTGGCCGTGGACGTGATGCTGCCGGCCGAGCGTCTGGGAAAGGTCTTGCGCGCCTTCGCCGAGGCCTATCCCACCGTCCAGCTTCGCCTGCACCAGGAAGCCTTGGGCGCGATCACCGCCATGGTTCTGGATCGCCAGGCCGTGATCGGCCTGTCGGGGCCCTTGGCGGCGGGGGTGGAGGGCGTCGAATGCGTCGCGGCGGGATCGGTGGCCATGGTGCCGGTGGCGGCGCCCGACCATCCGCTGGGGCGCATGGAGCGCATCCCCCCCGGCGAAGGCCGCAAGCACATTCAGTTGGTTCTCACCGACCGCTCGCGCTTCACCGATGGCCGGGATTTCTCCGTGCTGAGCCCGCGCACTTGGCGGCTGGCCGATCTTGGCGCCAAGCACGCCTTGCTGCGTGAGGGGATCGGCTGGGGCAATATGCCCCTTCCCATGATCGAGGCCGATCTGATGGCGGGCACGCTGCTTCGCCTGGCCATGCCCGATCACCAAGGGGGCACCTATCGCTTCGCCGGAATCTGGCGGCGCGACACCCCGCCGGGACCGGCCGCATCGTGGCTGCTTGACCAGCTCGTGGCTCTGGGCGCGGATGATGTCGAAGAGGAAGGATTCGGCGACATCTAGGCCCGGCCTTCTCGGGTCTTAGATGGGGCGAAGAAGGTGGCGGACCACCGGCCGCTCTTCGCCCTGATGGAAGGCGTTCAGCAGATCCTGCTCGACCCGGTCGGCGTTGGTGACCCGCGCGTGCTGGCGCTGGTGCTCAAGCCAGCTTTCGACCACGAAGCTCTCGATAACCCGCCCCGGCTCGGCGGCGTCTTCCCAGACGTCCCAACGGATCGCGCCGTCGCGGTGGCGCACCGTCTTGAAGCGCCGCAGGGCGTCGACGAACTCGCCGACCCGGTCGCTGGCGACACGATATTCGATCTCGATCATCACCGGTCGGTCCCCGTGCGGCGCTCCTGATGTCTCGGGTTCAGCCCAGTGGCCGGACGGCGACAGGTCGGCGCCTTCGCCTGCGGGAAGACGCCAAAAGACCGCCAGGATCAGGGCCAGCATCTGGCCCGCGGCGGCGACCATCAGAGCGGTGGCCACGTCGGTGCGGGCAGCCAGGGCGCCCCACAACAGGCTGCCGCCCGTCATCGCCCCTTGGAAGACCAGTAGATAGACCGCCAGGGCGCGAGCCTTGACCCAGCCCGGCGCCGCCATCTGCGCGGCGACGTTCAGAGAGGTCAGCATACCGATCCAGGCCAGACCAGCGACCACCATGACGCCGCCGGCGACATAGGGATTGTGTGACGCCGCCAGGCCAAGAGCGGCGCCGGCGAACAGCACGGTGGCGCCAATGGAGAGGACGTTGGTCGCGACACGTCCCCGCAGGCGTCTCAGCAGCAGCGC
The DNA here is from genome assembly GCF_027474405.1 of Caulobacter sp. NIBR2454. Classification (GTDB taxonomy): domain Bacteria; phylum Pseudomonadota; class Alphaproteobacteria; order Caulobacterales; family Caulobacteraceae; genus Caulobacter. The sequence continues at coordinate 292,988 of NZ_CP114871.1, read as the reverse complement.
TCCGATCACGGCGCCGGCGCCCATGCAGCCCAGCAAGGCGCCGTATCCGGCGGCGTCGAGCCCAAGCTCGCGGCGGGCCACCAGCGGCAACATGGCCCAAAGCGCGCTGCCGAACAGGAAGAAGCCAACGGCGCGGATCAGAACCAGACGCAGCGCCGGCGCATGGCGGGCATAGCGCACCCCTGCCTTCAGAGCGCCGATGAAGTGTTCGGGCGGCAATGCGCCGGCCGCGGGCTGGCGCTTCCAGCCGATCAGGACGGCAAGGACAGCGAACACGGAAAGGGCGTTGAGCGCGAACACCGCCGGGGTCCCGGCGAAGGCCACGATCACGCCGCCCAGCGCCGGGCCGATGGCCCGGGCGATATTGACGCCCAGGCTGTTGAGGGCGACCGCGTCGGGCAGGGCCGGCTTGTCCACTAGCTCGGGCACGATGGCCTGGAAGACAGGGGCGCTCAGCGCCGCAGCCGTGCCAAGGACAAAGGTCGCGGCGAGCAGGACATAGGGCGAGGTCAGCCCCAGCCAGGTCAGGGCCGCCAGGATCGCGGCGGCGATTAGGCCTAGGATCTGCGCCGCGATCAGCAGGCGGCGGCGGTCGACGATGTCGGCCAAGGCGCCCGCCGGCAGGGCCAGCAGGAACATCGGCAGGGTGGTGGCCGCCTGCACCATGGCCACCATCAGGGGACTGGGCGACAGGGAGGTCATCAACCACCCCGCGCCCACGTCGTGCATCCAGGTGCCGATGTTGGAGACGATGGTGGCCAGCCAGAGCGCCCGAAACAGCGGAAAGCCTAGGGGGGATCGCGCTTGGGCGGTGGGCGCGGGGGTCATGCTCAGACCGCCCAGCAGCCGCAACCCATCACGCCCCAGAAGGAGCGCGCGTCGGCGGTCGGCGCATCGGCCGCCAGGGCCGAGGCATGGTCGTGGCCATGCACCCCGCAGGCGGCGTCGCACGAGCAGGCCCGACTGAGCGCGGCGGCCAGGCCGCTCTTGCCCGAAGGTTTGCTGCGGCTCTGATAGCCGCCGAAGGTGCGCACCGGCGACCAGTCGGGCATGGCCGGCGGCAGGTCGGGCGCCAGCTTTGAATAGCCGCCCTCCCCATGCACGACCTCGCCGCCCAGGATGGTCAGCACCGACGACAGCTGCGAGATGGCGTCTTCCGGCACCGAGAAATAGTCGTCCGACAGCACGATCAGGTCGGCCAGCTGGCCTTCCTTGATGCGGCCCTTCTTGCCCTCCTCATTGGAGAACCAGGTGTTCTCGTGCGTCCACAGACGCAGGGCCGCCTCACGGTCCAGACGGTTGGCCGGGGCGTAAAGGCGCGTGCCGCCCACCGTCTTGCCGGTGACCAGCCACGACAGCGAGACCCAGGGATTGTAGCTGGCCACGCGGGTGGCGTCGGTGCCGGCCCCGACCGGGACGCCCGCGGCAAGCATCCTGGCGATGGGCGGCGTCGCCTCGGCGGCCTTAGGCCCATAGCGCGCGATGAAGTCCTCGCCCTGATAGGCCATGCGGTGCTGCACGGCGATGCCGCCGCCGAGAGCCGCGATGCGGTCGATGTTGCGCTCGCTGATCGTCTCGGCGTGATCGAAGAACCAGTGCAGACCGTCGAAGGGGATGTCCTTGTTGACCTTCTCGAACACATTCAGCGCCCGTGTGATGGTCTCGTCATAGGTGGCGTGCAGACGCCACGGCCAGCGGTTCTCCGACAGCAGGCGGATCACCGGCTCTAGGTCGCTCTCCATGTTGGCCGGCATTTCCGGGCGCTCGACGCGGAAGTCCTCGAAGTCGGCGGCCGAATAGACCAGCATCTCGCCGGCCCCGTTGTGCCGATACTTGTCGTCGCCGTCGCCGGGTTTGACCTGCTTGGCCCAGCCGGCGAAGTCGGCCAGTTCTTCCTTGGGTTTTTGAGTGAAGAGATTGTAGCTCAGGCGCAGGGTCAGCTGACCTTCGGCATGCAGCTTCTCGATGACCTGATAGTCGTCCGGGTAGTTCTGAAAACCGCCGCCCGCATCGATCACGCCGGTGACGCCCAGGCGGTTCATCTCCCGCATGAAGTGGCGGGTGGAGTTGACCTGATAGTCGAAGGGAAGCTTCGGCCCCTTGGCAAGGGTCGAATAGAGGATGGTCGCATTGGGCCTGGCCAGCAGCAGGCCAGTGGGATTGCCGGCCGCGTCGCGCACGATCTCGCCGCCCGGCGGATTGGGCGTGTCCTTGGTGTAGCCCACGGCGCGCAAGGCGGCGGCGTTGAGCAGAGCGCGGTCGTAAAGATGCAGAATGAAGACCGGCGTCTCAGGGGCGGCGGCGTTGATCTCCTCGATGGTCGGCAGGCGCTTTTCGGCGAACTGGTGCTCGGTGAAGCCGCCGACCACGCGCACCCACTGGGGCGGCGGGGTGTTGGCGGCCTGCTTCTTGAGCATGGCCATGGCGTCGGCCAGGGTCGGAACACCGTCCCAGCGCAGCTCCATGTTGTAGTTCAGCCCGCCGCGGATGATGTGCATGTGGCTGTCGATCAGGCCCGGGATCACCCGGCGACCGCCGGCGTCGATCACCCTGGCCTTCGGCGCGGCGGCGCGAACCTCGGCCTCCGAACCGACCGCGAGGAACTTGCCGTCGCGAATGGCGATCGCCTGGGCCGCCGGGTTCTCGCGATCAAGGGTGGTGATCTTGGCGTTGACGAGGATCAGGTCGGTGGCGGTCACGGAGGGCTCCTTGGCCGAGGCGAAAGCGGAACTGGCGAAAGCGGCGGCGGTAGCGCCGGCGAGAGTGTGTCGGCGGGTCTGACCGATCATCGATCCTGCTCCTTGGACGGTGTGGACGAGGTCCCCAGGACCCGCTCGGCGCACTCGCTGCGAAGAAACCCGACCACCTCCCGGCCGCAGGCGACCCGCTTGGCGATCGGCAGCATCTGCTCGCCTAGCAAAATACCCAAAAGTCCGATCAGCGCGATGGCCGGCGGCGCCGGGGAGCGCACATGCAGCAGGCTGTAGATCACCCCGACAAGGAGGCCGGCGCCAAGGGAGACGAGGTAGATCTTCATGGCGTCGACGCTCCTGTTTGGCCTGGATAGTTCAGCTGGGCGTGCGTGATGATCTTGAACGAAAGCGCGCCAGCGTCGTCTCAAGACGAGGCCCTGTCTCAGTGGCCGCCCTCCGAGGCGCCGAACATGCTCTTGGCGTAGGTGATGCCCAGGCCGTAGGCGCCGCCGACCTTGCGGGCGATGCCCGTCGTCAGGTCGTAGGTCTCGGCGCGGGCCCAGTCGCGTTGCAGCTCCAGCAGGTATTGCAGCGAGGTCATGGGGCGAGCCCCGGCCTGGATCATGCGGGCGACAGCGCGCTCATTGGCTTCCTCGGAGATGTCGCCGCTGGCGTCGGTGATCACATAGGCCTCGAAGCCTTGCTCGAGCGCCGACAGCACCGGCCCAACGATGCAGACGCTGGTCCAAAGACCCGCGAAAACCAGACGCTGCTTGCCGATGCGGTTGACCTCATCAATCACCGCGGCGTCCTCCCAAGTGTTCATGGAGGTGCGGTCCAGCAGCTTTTGACCAGGGAAGGCGTCGGTGATTTCGTCGAACATCGGACCCGAGAAGCTCTTCTCGGCGACCGTGGTCAGGATGGTGGGGACCTTGAAGCCGGCGGCGGCCTGGGCGACCAGAGCAGCGTTGTTGCGCAGCAGCTCCGGCGCGATCGACTTGGTGGCGAAGGCCATCTGCGATTGGAGGTCGATGAGGATCAGGGCGTGGTCGCTAGGCGTCAGCAAACCCTTGGCGGCGGTCGGGGTGGCGGTGATGGTCATGGTCGGTCTCCAAATTGATCTGGCGTCCCGGGGCTGACTGCTCCCCCGCCGTGATCTCATTGGTACCGCCTGGCTGAATCTCGATGTAGCTGGATAAAATCTAGGCAAAGCTTCCAATTTCTTGAAAAGCCCCCTGAGGCACGGCCATGAAAAAGGGCGGCGAGCGTTAGCCCGTCGCCCTCTTCAAACCGGCTTTCCGGATCGCAGCCACATAGCTGCCGATCCGGACAACTTCGTCTTAGCGGTAATAGTCAGCCGGGCAGGGATCGCCCTTGGCGACCTGATTGCCGACGACGCCGCCGACGACGCCGCCCGCGATCGTGCCGGCCGTGTTGGAACTGTTGCCGGCGATGGCGCTGCCCGCCAGAGCGCCCAAGGCGGCGCCGGCGACGGTACCCGCGGCACGCTGGTTCGCGCGTTCAGCCTGGCAACGATCTTCCCAGGATGCGTAGCGGTTGCCGTAGCCGCTGCTGGCGCAGGCGGACAGGCTGGTCAGGGCGGCTGCCGACAGCAGCACGATAGCGATGGGACGCATGGTGAACCTCCAGGATCGATGTGACTTGAAGGTCCAATGCGCTGCCTGGGGGCGCGGTTCCGCTCGCTAGGCCACGGCGCCCTCCGCCAGCAGCGCGTCAAAATAGGCGATAGTCTTGGTCAGGCCCGCCTCCAGATGGACCGTGGGCTCCCAGTCGAGCAACGCGCGCGCCTTGTCGATATTGGGTTGGCGCTGGCGCGGATCGTCGGACGGCAGCGGCTTGTAGACCAGCTTGGAGGACGAGCCGGTCAGGGTGATGACCCTCTCGGCCAGGGCTTTGATCGTGAACTCGCCGGGATTGCCCAGATTGATCGGGCCGGTGACGTCGTCGTCCGTTCCCATAAGGCGCAGGAAGCCTTCGACCAGATCGTCGACATAGCAGAACGAACGTGTCTGATCGCCGTCGCCATAGAGGGTGATGTCCTGCCCCTTGAGCGCCTGAACGATGAAGTTGGAGACCACCCGACCGTCATTGGGATGCATGCGCGGGCCGTAGGTATTGAAGATCCTGGCCACCTTGATGCGCAGCTTGTGCTGGCGGTGGTAGTCGAAGAACAGGGTTTCGGCGCACCGCTTTCCCTCGTCGTAGCAGGAGCGGATGCCGATGGGATTGACGTTGCCCCAGTACTCCTCCGGCTGCGGATGCACGGTGGGATCGCCATAGACCTCGCTGGTGGACGCCTGGAAAATCTTGGCCCGCCGCCGTTTGGCGAGGCCCAGCATGTTGATGGCCCCGTGGACGCTGGTCTTGGTGGTCTGCACAGGGTCGTGCTGGTAGTGGATCGGGCTGGCCGGGCAGGCCAGATTGTAGATCTCGTCGACCTCCACGAAGAGCGGGAACGTCACGTCGTGGCGCAAGAGCTCAAAGTCGGGATTGTCCAGCAGGTGGGCCACATTGCGGCGCGAGCCGGTGTAGTAGTTGTCCAGGCACAGGACCTCGTGTCCGGCGTCCAGCAGTCGCTCGCACAGGTGCGAGCCGATGAACCCCGCGCCTCCGGTGACCAAAACCCGCTTGCCGTGCATGGTGCGCCCCGTTCCCTTGACGGTCCGGCTTGGCCGATTCCCAAGAGCGGTGTCAATGCGCCCGTCCCGAGCACCAGGCTCGCCGCCGCGCGTTCCTTTTGCTGGTGAACCTCGAAAGGAGCCGCCATGTCAGAGGACGATGAGATCACGCCCGCCGATGGAGCCGACCACAAGCCGGCCGTCACGCAGGACGGGCGAGCTGATCAAGAGCATGAAGAAGGCGTGCGCCGGCAGCGCCAGCACATCAAGGATATGACAGGCCAGGACCCGCTGTCGTCGATCGACGACTGACAGGCTCAGTAGCCGCGGCCGAAGTCCACCGCCTGCGGGATCACCCCGTGATCCAGGTACCGGCGGATGTTGTCGGCGACGATAAGCGAGGCGGTCCGACGGTCCGTCACCGCCGAGATGTGCGGTAGGACAGTCACCGCCGGATGATCCCACAGCGGCGATGACGCCGGCAGCGGCTCGGTGTCGAAAACGTCGAGCACCGCGTGCGATAGCCGCCCCGCGTCCAAGGCCGCCAGCAGGTCGTCGGTCACAACGATCGGGCCGCGCGCGAAATTGATCAGGGCTGCTCCGGGCTTCATCTGCGCCAGGCGTTCGGCGTTCAGCAGCCCCCGTGTCTGCGCGGTAAGGGGCGTCAGGCACACGACGATGTCGGCCTGCGCCAGCACATCCGCCAAATCGGCTTGGAAGGTGACTCCAGGCAATTCCTTGGGCGTACGGCTCCAGCCTGTCACCTTGAAGCCGGCGTCCCCCAGGCGCGGCGCCGCGGCGGCGCCCAAGGCTCCCAGACCCAGCAGTCCGACCGTTGTCTCCTGAGTGTGGCGATAGGCGCGCGGCGCCCACCGGCGCTCCCGCTGCGCATGGGCGTAAGCCGGCATGTCGCGCGACAGGTAGTAGGTCCAGGCCAGCACGGCCTCGGCCATGGTGCGGGCGAGTTCAGGATCGACCAGCCGTATGATCGGCGGCGCTGCGGCTCCCAGTTCGCTCACCAGTCGTTCCACCCCCGCCCAGGTGCTGTGAACCCACTTGAGGTTCGGCAGGCGGCCAAGATCCGCCGGATCGGGATTGGCGACGATGGCGATCTCGACCAGCGCCCTCTCCGTCTCCGTCAGGTCCCCAAGCCGGCGCAGAGCGAGCTCGGGCATGGCCGCGGCGAGGGCTTCCAGCCAGATCGCCTCATCGGTGGGCGGCAGACGATTGACGAAGGCGATCGGGGTCATGCGGCGAACACCGCGTCCATGTCGGCAAAGCCCTTGATCTCGATAGGATTGCCGCTGGGATCGACGAAGAACATGGTCCGCTGCTCGCCAGGTTCCCCCTCGAAACGGATCACGGGGGGAATTTCAAACGCCATGCCGGTCGCTTGCAGTCGCTCGCTCAGGGCCAGCCATTCGGACATCGGCAGAACGACGCCAAAGTGCGGCATCAGCACCATGTGGTCGCCGACCTTGCCCGTGCGCGCGGTCGCGAACGGCTCGCCCAGGTGCAGCGACAGCTGGTGCCCGAAGAAATCGAAGTCCACCCAGGTGTCGGTGCTGCGGCCTTCCGCGCACCCAAGCATGCCGCCGTAGAAGCGTCGGGCTGCATCCAGATCGGTGACGTGAAAGGCGAAATGAAATGGGTGCGGCATGGTGAAGCTTTCGGGTGCGGTTCCTTTGCTCATATCTGGGCAAGACCGTGGGCGCGAGGCTAGATAGCGCGCCGCAATCTCGGGGGACGACATGATGCGCACCGGCCTGATCCTTTGCCTCGCCCTCACGGCGACGGCCTGCGCCAAGCCGCCTACGGTGATCGCCAAGGGGGACCTAAGCGCGGTGCGAGGCAAGCAGGTGGCCCTCCTTGCGGTTCCCGGCGCCAGCGGTCCCGCGGACCAGCCGGTCATGACACGGCTGCAAGCGCTGGGCGCGCAGCCAGACGGAGGCGACAAGCCGCAGATCCTGATCCAGGTGGCGTTCAACAACCTGCCCGCCAACACGGGCGTCTCGGCGGGCGCGGGGGCGGAAGAGACGCCCAAAGCCTGGATCGCCAGCCCGGGCCGCTCGCGGATGGGGCAGGCTCGCCCTGGCCAGTCGCTGTCGATCGTCGGTCTAGACGCCGCCACGGGCCTGCCAGCGTTTCAGGTGACGGCGACGGAGCATCGCAAGGCGGTCAGCGACAAGACCCTGGCCCGCCTGCTCGACGCCGCCCTGCCCATCACGCCGCCGGCAAGCTGACCACGAACACCGCGCCGCTTTCCGACCCGTCGCGCAGAAACACGCGACCGCCGTGGCGGGTCACGGCCGTACGCACGAAGGCCAGGCCCAGGCCGACCCCATCGGTCTGAGCCTGCGGCCGCTCAAAGGCCGCGAAGGCGCCGAACAGCGCGGCCCGCTCCTCGGCGGTGAATCCGGGGCCCTCGTCCGCCACCTCCACCTCGACCGTGTCTTCGACGCGGGCGGCGCCCAGCCGAACGACGGACCCGACGGGGCCATACTTCACCGCGTTGCTCAGCAGATTGACGAAGACGCGGGTGAGGATCTCACGGTCGCCAAGCACCATGAGCGGCGCCTCAAGTCCCGCCTGCTGGATGGTCATGCCGCGCTGGCGGCTCTGCGGCCAAAGCTCGTCGGCGGCCTCCATCAGCACGTCGCTGAGATCGACAGCTTCCAGACGCGGCGCGGCGTCTTCGGCCCGGGCCAAGCGCACGAAGCCGTCGGCCAAGGCCAAGGTGCGGCGGGCATAGGCGGCGATGCGTCCGCCCAGCTCATCCGCCACCATCTTTTCCGGCGCGCTTTGCAGCAGAGCCAGGATCGATGTCTGGGGCGAGCGCATGTCGTGGGTCAGAAGCTGAAGCGCCTGTTCACGGTGGCGCAGGGCCGACTTGAGCAGTGACACATCCGCCAGCCGCACGATCCAGCCGGCGGGCGCGCCGGTCTCGTCGCGCCGCCATACCGACTGCACCTCGAAGATGCGCCCGTCAGCGACGGTCAGCTCGACCGGCGGCGCAGCGTCCTGCGGCGGCCAGGCCGCATCGAGCGCGCGCCTCGGCGACAGGCTGGCGATCAGGGTGGTGACCGCCTCGCCACGCACGGCATTGGCGAACAGCGCGCGCGCCGCGCCGTTGGCGGCCAGGACGCGGCGATCGGGATCGAGCACCAGGGTGGCGTCGGGCAGGCTGAACAGGGCGTCGGCGGCGAAGCGGCGCAGGTCGTCCACCTGCTCGATGGCCAGGCTGATGTCCTCCATCTGCCGTGCGATGACATCGCCGCCGCCCTGACCCGAGGCCAGATCGGCGCCCTCGCCCCCGGCCAGACGCGCCTTCAGGCGTGCAAGCTCAAGACCCAGACGATCGCTGGTGACCGCCAGCCGCCGCCATCCCCACAGGGGCAGCACCAGCAGCAATCCCGCCACCCCTGCGGCGGGGGGCAGCCACAAACGCCCCAGCCCATAGGCGGCTAGGCTGGCGCCCAGCAGACAGACGGCCAGCCCCGCCCCGATAGCCAGCGTCCAGCGCGGCGGCGCGAGGAGGAAGCTCCCTAGCAGCAGCCATAGCGGCGCAAGGCAGGCGGCCAGCACGGCCGCCTTTGGCGACGTTCGGATCAACCGGTCGCCCAGCAGGTTGTCGAGCACATTAGCCTGTAGCTCGACGCCCGGCATGTTGGCCGCGCCGCCGCTGAGCGGCGTAGGAAAGCGCTCGCCAAGACCGCCCGCCGTCGCCCCCACCAGCACGATCCGGTCCTTCAGAAAGCTCGCCGGAACCTCCCCCCGCAGCACGCTGGCGAACGAAGCCGTCGGATAGCCGCGCTGGGGGTCGGCGAAATGGATCAACGGCGAGGCGGTCGGCGCCGCACGCGCCTGGGACCCCGCCAGGTCGCGATAGAGCACATAGGCCAGCGGCGCAGTCTCGACGGTGGCGAACGCCGCCCGGCGCACGAGGCCGTCCTCATCCAGCTGCACATCGACCGCGCCTGTTCCCGCCGCCCGCTGGGCCAGGGCGCGGATCGGAGGAACCGTCGCCGGATCGGCCAGCACGGGCAGATAGACCCGGGTCGCTCCCATCGCCCGCGCCAACGCCGCGTCCTGGGCCGGGTCGGCGGCCGGCTCGGTGAAGAGGACGTCGTAGAGCACCGCCTTGGGCTGCGCCCGCGCCAGACGTTCCAGCAAGGCGGCGTGCCGTTCACGCGGCCACGGCCAGGCCCCCAGCTGCGCCAGGCTGGCGTCGTCGATCGCGACGATGAGGATCTGGGGATCGGCGGGGCGCGAGGCCAGCCGCGCCGCCACGTCGTGGATCAGATTGTCCGCGCGGGTGGTCAGCGAGAACCCGATCAGGCCGACGACCAGCAGCGTCGAGACCGCCGCGACCATGGCCCACTCGATCAGGACGCGGCGGCTGACCGCGCGCAGGGCCGCCCGCATGGCCTACTGACCGATGCGCAGTTGCTGGATCGGTCCCAGCTTCTGGGTGAAGGCGCCGTCCTTGTAGCGGACCGAGACCACCCGCCAGTACCAGGCGCCGGCCGCCAGGTTGGTGATCGTCGCCTGGGGCTGCGTCAGGCCCGGCTGGTCGACGGTCAGGGTCGTCATCTGCGGGTCGGCCGACAGCTGGAAGCGATAGGTGCGCACGCCCTCGCCGCTGGCGTTCCAGCGGAACAGGAAGCGCCGCATCTTGGCCTCGCCCTCCGGCTGCGGCGGCGCGCCCGGCTCCAGCACATTGAGCGTGCGATCAAAACTGTAGACGCTGGGCAGGCCCTCCAGCCCGTTGCGATCCACCGCCGTGAGACGAACGAAGTAGGTGCCGTCGCGCACAGAGGGGAAGGTCGCCTGCCCGTCGCCGCTATCCCCCTCGGCGAAGAGATCGACGAAGCCCGCGTCATTGGCCAGCTGGAAGCGATAGCTGACCGCGCCCTCGGCGGGTTTGGCCGCGAATTTCAGCTGCGGCTCCTCCTGCACGGCCCCGCCAGGCGCGAGATCCGGCGCCGGCAGCAGAGCCATCGGCTCGCCCACGCCCTGCGCGCCGGCGGTGACGCCGAACGTGGCCTTCACAGGGGTCTCGGCGACCGTCGTCTGCGTCGCGCCGACGCCGACCAGGCCTTCGATCACCTCGGTGGCCGAGCGATTGTCCGCCTCGGCGTGAACGACCCGGAACTCGGTGCCGCGAACCGCCGTCACCGACAGCGGGGTGCGCACCCGAAACTGCGAATTGGCGTTCTCGGCCGGCGTGGCGCTGACGCCCCCGCGGCCGGCCTCCAGCTCGAACAGCCGCTGCAGGCTGCCGTCCAGCAGCAGGCGACGCAGCTGCACGATGCGCATGCGCGAATTGGACGGCAGGGTGACCCGCGAACCATCGGCCAGCTGGAAGGTGGCGAAGGAGTTGGCCCCGGTGATCAGACGATGGCCTTCTAAGATCAGGGCGTCGCGCACGGCCGGCGTCGAGCCGCGCGCGTCCTGCAGGGTGACCGCGCCGCTTACCGCCACCAGCCGCGCCTCGATGGGCTCGAAACGCAGAAGCTGCGGATCGATCTTCAGGGTCGAGCCGACCCGAAGCGCGCGCACATTGCGCACGCCGCTGGCGGTGCGCACGCGCTTGTGGTCGTTCAGCCGGATCAGATAGCGCTGGGCCAGGGTGTAGAGATTGTCGCCCTGCCGCACGACATAGGCGATCGGGGTCTCGGGGGCTTGCGGGGCGGGCGCGGCGACGGCGGGCGCGGCGAACGCAAGCAGCGCGGCCAAGGCGAGGGCTGGGGCTTTCATAGATTCTCCAGGCTCATGGAGGCGGCGACCTCCTGGCAGGGCTCAAGGCGATAGCCGAAGCCATAGACGGTCACGAGACGAAAGCCGTTGTCCGGCCGCAGCGACAGCTTGCTGCGCAGGCGCGAGACATGGGCGTCGAGCGTGCGGCTCTCCAGGTCCGGACGCTGCCCCCAGATCTTCTGGAGCAGGTAGTCACGCGAAAGAGCGCGGCCGGCGTGGGCGAACAGCTGACGCGCCAGGGCGAATTCCTTGGCGGTCATGGCGATGGTCTCGCCGTTCAGACTGACGGCGTCGCTGGCGGGATCGAGGCGATAACGGCCAAAGCTTTCAGGACCATCCGCCGACAGCGTCTTGCTCAGCCGCCGGACCAGGGCGTTGACCCGGGCCACCAGAACGCTCGGCTCGACGGGCTTGACGATGTAGTCGTCGGCCCCGGCGTTCAGGCCCGCGACCACGTCGCTTTCCTGGGAGCGGCTGGTGACCAGCAGCACGGGCGGCGGCGTGATCGGCAGTTCGCCCATGGCGGAGATCACCTGCAGACCGTCCATGCCCGGCATGTTCCAATCGACCATCACAAGATCAAAGGTCTGGCGGCGGAAGGCGGCGAGAAAGTCGGCCGGACGCGTGAAACAGACGCAGTCCCAGCCCGCCGCCTCCAGCAGGCCGCGGGTGAGCGCGTTGTGCGTTTCATCGTCGTCCAGCAGGGCGACCTGCATGCGCCGTTACTCCCCCCGTAACCCGCATCTGGCGAAAGGCGCGAGCCCGCGCCTAGACATAGTGAAGCTTGCCCTGGCGCAACCCTAAAATGCGGTCCGCAGAAGGGCGAAGTGTCGCGCGGCGAGGGGCGGACAGGTCGGGATTACGGCCATCGCCAAGCCGAGAAAAGCCTGAAAAGCTCAATAAAATCAAATGTAAAGCAATGTAAAATCTGCAGCTCGCCCTCGTGAACTCCCAGCTTGGCCGTGGCAACTCTCCTCTCGCGCAGCAGCGCATCGGGGGGACGGAACAATGACCAGCTTGGTGATGACGCGGGCGGCCGACTGCGGGCGCGACGTGCGCAGCCTGTTCGCCAAGATCGAGCAGAACAGCCTCGTCTATTACGAGTTCGAGCCGATCGATACGCAAGCGGACCCGGCGCCGCCTGCCGCTCGCGAAGGCGGCCTGTTGCGGGGCTGGCGCACCGTCGAAGCCCAGCCCGCCGCCTGCGCCGCCGATCGCCTGGACGCCCTTTTCGCCCGTCTGGGCGCCGGCTCCAGTGTCCAAGGCGCGGTGTGATGGCCCGCAAGCGCCTGCCCGCGGCCGTCAGTTTTTGGCGTCTGATCTTTCGGCTGAACCTGCTGGTCGGTTCGCTGACGGCCGTGGCCTCGATGGTCTTGCTGACAGCCCTGCAGCCAGAGGCGCCTGAGGCCTTCATCGGCTTCGGCCTGGCCGCTTGCGGCGTCATCCACGCCTGGATCAGCGCCAGCGCCCTGCACCGTCTGCATTGGCGCTGGGTCGTGGAATGCGAGGACTAGGTCGGTGCTCAGCGCTCTTTTACGCGCCTTCCGGCGCCTGGGTTTCGGCCGCCGGGATCGCCGGTCGGACGCCGATGTCGTGCCGCATTTTCATGGACGGAGCCCGCCCCCGATGAACGCCTCGCAACCCTGGTCCGTCCGCCGTCTGGTGCTCTTCGCCCTGGCGGTCTGCCTGCCGATCTGGGCGCTGATCGCCTGGTGGCTCTGGGGCTAGCGTCCAGCCAGGAAGTCCCGGCTGATCCGCAGGGATTCGAAGATCGGACGCACATAGGGCGCTTCCTGCTCCACGAAGGCGGCGCGCACGCCGGCCGCCTCACCCGCCGCGATGACAGCCGACCAGTCGATCGTCCCGCGCCCCACCTCGGTAGTCGTGATGACCTCGCCTGTATCCGAAGTCGTCTTCGTGTCCCTCAAATCCTTCAGGTGCAGTAGCTCAATTCTCTTCGGGTGAGCTCGCAACAAAGTCGCGGGATTAAGTCCCCCCGCGGCGGCCCAGGCGACGTCCAGCTCCATGCAGACAAGCCCGGCCTCTGTCCGCTCCAGCAACAGGTCATAGGCTCGCACGCCTTCGTACAGACCGGCCTCCGCAAGGTGGTTGTGATAGCCGAGACGCAAGCCCGCCTTGGCGGCCTGCGCTCCAAAGCGGTTCAGCAGGTCGGCGTTGCGCTTCCAGCCGTCCAGGGTCATGGCCCGGCCCAGCGCCGCGTTCCAGTCGACGCCCGTCTCCAGCGGCCTTGACGGCGCCGGCGACGAACAGACCAGGTATCGCGCGCCCAGGTCCCCCGCCATGGCGATGGCCTTGTCCGGGTCGGCCTCCAGATCGGGCATGGAAACGTGGGCGCTGTCGCAGCGCAGACCGGCCGCCTCCAGCGCCTTTCGGAACGCCTGCGGCGTGCGACCGTGCATGCCGGCCGTTTCGACGCTGACATAGCCGATCTGCGCCAGCCGCCGCAGGGTTGGCTCGAAGTCGGTCGCGAGCTGCGCATCGACCGACCAAAGCTGCAACGCCATCGGCCAGGGCGACCGCGCCGCCACTGCGGGCGTGGCGGTCGAAGCCACGGCCGCCGCCAGGAAGCCGCGGCGAGACAGGTCGCCCATTACGCCTTGGCCGCGCTCTTGGGGCCCCTGGCCACGGCTTCGGGGATCGGCGCCGGACAATGGGTCTTCAGGAACTCGTCATGGCTGGGCAGCTTGTCGACGAAGCTCTTCATCATCGGGGCGGCCTTGTTGAGGATCTCCTCGATGGCCGGGTAGGGGATGCGATCGACAAGCTGCTGGTAGCGGCGGGGACGGATGCCCATGCCCTCCATAACCGACTGCCAGGACGGGGCGCGGAACATGTCGTCGACGCCGTCACGCAGAACACCATGGGCCTGGAACAGCTCGATCCGCTCCTTCAGGGACTGGGGTAGCTCCACCTCGCGATAGGCGCGCCAGAACGGCGTGTCTTCCCGCTCGGTCGTGCGATAGTGCAGCACGATGAAGTCGCGGATCTCCTCATAGTCCATGGCCATGCGCCGGTTGTATTCGGCGGCCAGGGCCGGATCGAAGCTCTTGTCGGGGAAGAACCGCAGCAGGAAGTCCATGCCGCGATAAATCAGATGCAGGGCCGTGGACTCCAGCGGCTCGATGAAGCCGCCGGCCAGGCCAACGGCCACGCAGTTCTTGTTCCACAGCTGCTTGCGCATGCCGCTCTTGAAGCCCAGCACCCAGGGCTCGCGCAGCACTTCGCCCTCGACCTGGCTCAGCAGGGTGGCGACCGCCTCATCGTCGCTGCAGTACTTGCTGCAGAAGACGTAACCGTTGCCCGCGCGATGCTGCAACGGGATGCGCCAGCGCCAGCCGAAGTCCTGCGCCTGGGCCAGGGTGTAGGGGTGGGGCGGGTTGATGTTGACGGTCTGGGTGGCCACCGCGCGGTCGCACAGCAGCACGTCCGACCAGTCGAGGAACTCGGTGCCGAGCGCCTTGCCGTTCAGGATCGAGCGGAACCCCGAGCAGTCGATGAACATCTCGCCCGCGACCTCGCGGCCATCCTTCAGGATCACCTTCTCGATGCCGCCATCGGCGCGGGTGACCACGTCGTTGATCAGGCCTTCGGTGCGCTTGACCCCTCGCGCTTCGGCGAAGCCGCGCAGGTATTTGGCGACCAGGTGGGCGTCGATGTGGACGGCGTAGCTGGCGCTGGCCGCCGGGGTGCCCTGGGCCTGGGAGGGCAGCATGAACTTCCACTGGTCGGCCATCACGCCGGCGGGCGCGTAGTCGATCAGGGCGGACGGGTGACCGTTGGCCTTGGCCCGCAGCCAGCAATGATAGAACTCGTTGGCGCCGATCGGTCCGCCGATCTTGCCGAACGGGTGGTAGTAGACATCGCCCTTCTGACGCCAGTTCTCGAACCGGATCGCCAGCTTGAAGCTGGCTTGGGTGGCCTGGATGAACTCCCGCTCGTCGATGCCCAGGCTGGTGATCAGCTGCAGAAAGGGCGGGATGGTCGATTCGCCCACGCCGACCGTGCCGATCTCCTCGGACTCCACGAGCTCGATCTCGCAGCTTCCATCCTTGAAGTAGTGGCTCAGCATGGCGGCCGATATCCAGCCGGCCGAGCCGCCGCCGATGACCACGATCTTCTTGATGGCGTTGGGATTGGTGTCGGTCATGACGCTTCCTGATTCACGGTCTTTTCTTGTTGATTGGGGCTTACGCCATCTCTTTGACGGCGTCAGGCAGGTAAGGGCCGCAGAAGCGTTCAAGGAAGTCCTGGTGCGTGGGCGCGCTCTCCACGGCGGCCTGCACATTGCGCCGCATCTCTTCGAGACTGCGCGCCAAGCCATCGGCGTCCAGGACGTCCACAGCCGGATCGTAGTCCTCCGGCATGATCCCAAAGCCCGCATAGATCGCCAGCCAGCTCGCCGGCTGGAACATCTCCCAGCGGTAGCGGATGAAGTGTCCGCGACTACGGAAGCTCTCGATCTTGTGGGCCAGGGTATCGGGGATCTCGGCGTCGCGGCAGTGACGCCAGAACGGCGTGTCGGCGCGCTGGGCGGCCTTGTAGTGCAGGATGATGAAGTCGCGCACGCGCTCGAACTCGCGCTGCGACCAGTCGTTGAACTCATCGATCACGCGGGGGTCGAAGCGGCGGTCGGGAAACAGCTGCTTGATCTTCTCGATGCCCGTCTCGATCAGCGCGATGCTGGTGCTCTCCAGCGGCTCCAGGAAGCCCGAGGCCAGGCCCAGCGAGACGCAGTTCTTGTTCCAGGTCTTCTTGCGGCGGCCCGGCGTGAAGCGGATCGGGCGGGGCTCGAACAGCAGCCGGTCGGGAATGGTGGCGACCAGTTCGGCCTTGGCGGCGTCATCGTCGATAAAGCGGCTTGAATAGACGTAGCCGTTGCCGAAACGATGGCGCAGCGGAATGCGCCAGCGCCATCCCGACGAAAGCGCCAGGACATCGGTGTAGGACGGCGGATCAGGCGTGCCGACGCTCTGGACCGCCAGAGCCCGATCGCAGAACAGCCACTGGCTCCAGTCCTCGTAACCGGTCTTCAGCGTCTGCTCGATCAACAGGCCTCTGAATCCCGAGCAGTCGATGAACAGCTCGCCCTCGACGATCCGCCCGTCGCTCAACTCCACCGACTCGATGAAGCCGTCCTCGGCGCGTTGGTGGACCTTGGCGATGTTCCCCTCGACGCGCGTGACGCCATCGGCCTCGGCGGTCTTGCGCATCAGCTGGGCGAACAGGCCCGCATCGAAATGCAGGGCCCAGTCGAAGATCGACAGGGTGGACGGCGGATTTTGCGAAGGCGTGGTGAAACGGTTCCCGGCCGCCAGGCTCGCGCCCAGGCAGTACTGACCGATATCGGCGGCCTTCCCGGCCTGGCGCATCTTCAGCCAGTAGTGATGGAAGCCGACCCCACGCAGCTCCTGCCCATAGAGGCCGAAGGGATGGATGAAGGACGAGCCGGGCGCGTTCCAGTCGCGAAACTGGATGCCCAGCTTGCAGGTGCCTTGGGTCGCCTTGAGAACGTCCAGGTCCGTCAGGCCCAGCGCCTGATAGAAGCGCCGGATGGTGGGGATGGTCGCTTCGCCCACGCCGATCGTGCCGATCTCGGCCGACTCGACGAGCGTGATGTCGATGGGAAGCTTGTGGAAGTGCCGGCGAAGGCTGGCGGCGGCCATCCAGCCGGCGGTTCCGCCGCCGACAATGACGATGCTCTTGATGCGGTTGTCGCTCACGGCGCCCTCGACGGTCAGTTCATCAGAGCACTATGGCCGATCAGCGCCGGCAAAGCCGCCCCGCAAAAATGGGAACGCCGCCGCCACGCCCGAAGGCATGACGGCGGCGCTGGATAGATATCGGTCCTCAGATCACCACTTGGCGCGGACGCCCAGGGTGTAGCGAGGCTCGAACTCGTTTTGCCAGACGTACTGGGTCGAGCCCTTGGCGAAGCGAGCGTAGTAATCCTCGATCTCGCCGGTGATGTTGGACCCGTTGAAGTAGACGGTCACGTTGTCACGCACGGCGTAGCTGACGTTGACGTCCACGTATTGGGTCGCATCCTGGAAGATCGGGATGTTGTTGCTCATCACCTCTTGCAGGCGGTCGCTGCGGTAGTTGTAGGCCACCCGCACCTGCCACTTGTCGTCCTGATACCAGCCGATGAGGTTGTACTGGTTCTTGGAGTTCTGAACGAACGGCAGCTTCTCGCCATCGACGCCCAGACGCGACTCCTCGCTCGGCGAGTAGGTGAAGTTGGTGTCGACACCGAAGTTCTCGAGGAACGGCGTGGTGACAAAGTCGCTGAAGGCGACCTTGGCGCCGACTTCCAGGCCCTCGACCTCGCCGCCATCGCCCTGAACCGGCAGGGTGACGTTGACGGTGCGGCGGATGACGCCGTCCTGGTCGGGGAACTGGCCGCTGATCACGCCGCTGGTGACGAAGCTCTTGATCTTCAGCTTGAAGGCCGAGATCGAGAACATCGAAGCCTGACCGACATAGTATTCCAGGCCGACGTCGAAGTTGTCCGAACGCCACGGATCCAGATCGGGGTTGCCGATGGATTCGGCGCTGGTGACGACGCGGATGCCCAGGCCCGGATCATCGGCGGTGTTGATCTTCAGCGCGCCGCCGTAGTTGGTCAGATCCAGCGGCTGCATCGTCTTGGAGTACGAGAAGCGCGCCTTCAGGGCGTCGGTGATCTGGTACTGCGCGTTCAGCGACGGCAGCCAGTCGGTGTACTTGCGGCGCGTGACCGTATCGCCCGCGTCGGCGTTGGTGTCGCCGTAGTTGCGGGTGTCGCCGGTGATGTTCTGGCGCACCAGCAGTTCGGTGCGGATCATCTTCACGCCCACGTCGCCGGTCAGGCGTCCGATCGCGAAGTTGCCCGCCGCGTAGGCGCTCTGCTCGCGCAGGTCCACGTCGTAGGTCTGGCCGGGGACAGTGACCCGGTTGGCGCCGCCGAACACGCGCTTGTGGAAAGCTTCGGCGTCGTCGAAGTCACGCGGATCAACCGCCCACACACCGGGGATACCTTTGGTGACACCCCCGTAGGAGTCCACCCAGATCACATTGTTGTAGGTGTCCAGACGGGTCGGCGCGTTGACCGTATAGCCTTGGAAAACCATCTGGCCGGTGACGGGATCGGGCACGAACTCGCCCGCCTGGCACTGGTTCTGGTTCATGACCACGTCGATTGCCTTCCATTGGGCTTCGCAGCCGCCAGCCGGAACGGGCGAGCCATTGGCCTGCACCGCACCCGGAACGCCGCCGTAGAAGCCCGAGAACAGGTGGAACTGCTCGACCTCGACCGACCGGTCGCTGCCGCGAACGCCCACGTCGACATTGGTGATGAAGCCCAGGAAAGGCTCGTCCTCAAAGCGATAGTGGCCGTCGGCGCGGAAGACCGACAGTTCGGAGTTGATCTCGTTGTTGCCCTCGGACGAGAAAGCGCCGATCGCGTAGCTGTCCTTGTTGGCCATGTAGTCGGTCAGCGTCTTGCCCGCGCCCAGGCCGCCGCTGATGGGACGATCAAAGCCGCTCCACACCGGGCTGTTGCCGCTGATGTTGTAGTGCAGCTGCGGGTTCTGGCCGTAGCCCAGCGGGTTGGGGTCCACAAAGCGGCCGCCGGCGCTGCCGACGACACCGTTGGTCAGGCGGGTGGGGAACTTGGCCGCGATGGCGGCGGGATAGAAGGTGCCGCGGGTCAGGTCGTTGGCGTCGCGGAACAGGGTGAATCGGCCGGGGCCGGCGCGCCAGTTGCTCAGGTCGCCCTGGGCCTGGCCGTTCATGCTCAGGCGGTCGCCATCGGCGTAGATAGCGCGGACTTCGGCGGTGAAAGGACCGTCGTTGTCGTAGGTCAGTTCCAGGTTGAGGTTCTTGGATTCCGATTTGGTGGTGCGGTTCACGCTGAACGAGTTCACCCACCAGGCGTCAATGTCATACTCATCGACCGCGACCCAGGGGCGGCCGTTGCCGCCGGTGACGCCGCTGCTGGCGAAAGCCGTCGGCTTGGTCCACACGCCAAAGGCGTCGCCCGACCAGCGGTTGGAGATGTTGATCCCGACCTTGCGGTCATACTCGTCGAGCTTGGCGTAGAAGCCCTCGGCGACCAGGGTGAAGCCTTCGCCCAGATCGAATTCGACGGCGCCGTTGACGGCCAGACGCTCGCGCTCGACCACGCGGTTGAAGCTCTCAAAGCCGTGCGGCGAGATGAAGTTATTCGGCGCGCCGCCGCCCCAGTCGTTGTTGCCCGACAGGGCCACAGTGCCCGAATAGTTGTTGCCCAGGTTGGCGTTGCTGGCCGCGACGCCGATCAGGGCGCCCATGCGGTCATTGCGCCAGCTGGCCAGGGCGTTGACCAGGTAGTCGTCATGCTTGGTGTCTTCGCCGCGCTGATACTCGGCGCCGCCGGTCAGCTGCAGGCCCGACGGCATCATGAAGGGGCGACGCGTGCGCAGGTCGATGGTGCCCGAGATGCCCGACAGGATGTTGTTGGGGTCGGTCGTCTTGTAGACCAGCACCTGGTTCATCAGCTGGGCGGGCACGTCGGTCAGGTTCGGCTGCGCCTCGCCCAAGTTGCCGGCGCTCAGATACTGCTCGCCGTTCAGCAGGGTGACGACCTGCTTGAGGCCGCGGATATTGACCGTCGAGCCTTCACCCGCGTTGCGCTGGATCTGGATGCCCGACACGCGCTGCAGCGAGTCGGCGATGGTGACGTCGGGAAGCTTGCCGATGTCTTCCGAGGAGATGGCGTCGACCAGCGCGGTCTCGGTGCGCTTGATATCCACCGACCGGATCTGCGAGGCGCGGATGCCGGTGACGATGACTTCTTCGACTTCCGCGCCCGCTTCCTGGGCGACGGCCATGGTCGAGATCGCCAGGGGCGAGGCCCCCGCCAGCAGCATAGCCGCCAGTTTGGTGGTCAGCTTCCGGGCGCTTTGCGCGGTCGCATTCTTTCCTGAAGACACGTTGTTTCCCCTCCCCGATGGGTGATGGTTCTGAGTTTTTGTCAGCACATGAGCGCCTGCGCGCCGACGCGCACCCTGCGCGGTCGGACGTTCAGGACGTCGAAGCTCGAGATTCGTCCGCGCCTCGCCTTAGGCGAGCGGACTCAAGGCATTGTTCTGCATGGTATTGCGTCCTCCCAAACGCGATGCGGGCGGTTTTCCGCCGTTTATGACGTGAAGATAACGGCGCATTGACAGCGCTGTCAAGCATTGGCCATCACTGATCTTCGTTTCGCAATCACTGCGGCCGCAAGCTCGCCTCACGCGCTCAGAGACCGATCCAGCGGTTAGCACCACTTTTAGATGTATGCGTCATAAAGGCGGCATGACCGCTCTGCGCCGCCCTCTCCACAGAGCCCTCGCCATTGGCTCCGTCGCACCCGCCGTCGCCTTTCTGGCGTGGGCTTGCGTCGATCTGACGATGCGCCACAAGCAGCTGACCCCGATCTGGGCGGCGAACGGCGTGGCTTTGACGGCGTTGCTGCTTGCGCCCTCACGCTACTGGGGATGGATCGTCGCGGCCGCCCTTAGCGGCAACCTCGTGGGTAATGCCGCGGCCGGCGCCACGCCGATCATCGCGCTAGGGCTCTCGGTAACGGACGCGATCGAGTACACGGCCTGCGCCTGGATGGTGCGCCGCATCCTCGGACCGCAGGTAGACCTCAGCCAACCACGTCATCTGACCTGGTTCGTGGTCGCCGCCGTGGCCAGCGTCCTGGTTTCGGCGGTTCTGAGTTCGCTCATGCTGCAAGCCCTGAACCGGGGCATGATCATGCAGAACATGACCCTGTGGACTCTGGCCAACAGCTTGGGTCTGCTGATCATCACGCCGGCCCTGACGACCCTTGTGCGGCGACCAGAGGCGTTCCGCCCCACCTATTTCGACCGTATTTCCATCGCCGCGATATTGGGCGTGGCGGGAATGGTGGTCGCGGTCTTCCACTTTGGCCCCTACCCCTTCCTCTTCTTCGTGCCTCCGCTGGTTCTATTGCTGGCCGTGCGCATGGAGGCCTTGGGGGCCATGATCGGCGTCGCGGTCACCGCCATCACCGCCGTTTTCCTGAGCGCCGCGGGCGTCGGCTCGCTGGACAACCAGCCCATGGGGGCGGTCGAAAAGGCGATCGCCCTGCAGCTCTTCCTGGCGGTCACCACCCTGACCGCCTTGTTCGTGGCCGCCATGGCTGCTCGGGGCCGAAGGTTGCAGCAGGAGGCCGTACAGGCCCGCGACGCCGCGCGAGAACAGAGCCGCCGCGCGGAGATGGCCGAAACCGTTGTCGGCCTGGGTCATTGGCGCATGGATCTGGCCGGCCAGCGACTGACCTGCTCACGGCAGATGTTCGATATCTTCGGCGTGGACGAGAACGAGCCCGATCTGCTGGCGCAGGTGCGGACCATTCTCGAACCGGAAGATCGCCGGCTTCTGGGAGATGAGTTCATCCGCCTGCAAACCGGTGGCGGCCCGCGAGACCAGATCAATATGCGCATCGTGCGGCCTGACGGCGGCGTACGGCATCTGTCGGTCAGCATGCGCCTCGACAGAGACGAGACCGGTACGCCGACGGCCATTTTTGGCACGACTCTGGATATCACCGCTCAGGTCGCCGGCGCTGCGGCCCTGGCCGAGAGCGAATCGCGCTTTCGCCTGCTGGCCGAGAACGCCACCGATCTCGTCATCCAATGTACGACGCGCGGCGTGATCACCTATGTGTCGCCGTCGGCCAAGACCCTGCTGGGTTATGAGTCCGAAAGCCTGGCCGGCCGCAGCGCCCTGGATTTCCTGGTCCGCGCCGACGCTCGGGGACTGCTCAGCGGCCTGATCGACCAGATGGCCGCCAGCGGCGGCAAACCTTCCGCCAGGATTGAGTACCGAATTCGCAAGCAAAACGGCGAGGTGGCGTGGTTCGAGGGCCAGCCCGTTCTGGTGCGCGATCCCCACACGGGCGAGATCACCGGCATCACCGACATCGTCCGCGATGTCACCGCACGCAAGGCCCTGGAAGCGCAGCTGCGCGAAGCCCGCGCCCAGGCCGAAGCCGCGGCGGCGGCGAAGGCCGAGTTCCTGGCTAATATGAGCCATGAGCTGCGCACGCCCCTCACCGCAGTGATCGGCTTTTCCGAAATGGCTGCGGGTCGCCCTGGCCAGGATGTCCAGACAACCGAGTATCTGGAGCTTGTCACCACGGCCGGGCGAGCTCTGCTGGCGACGATCAACGACATCCTCGACTTCTCCAAGCTCGAAGCGGGACAGGTCGAGATCAACCCGGTCGCCACAGACCCGCGCGGCCTGGCTGAGCGAACCGTGGCGCTGTTCTCGATCCAGGCCGCGCACAAGGGCCTGAGCCTTTGCGCCGTTGGCATGGACGATTTGCCGCCCGCAGTGCTTATCGACGCCGACCGTGTGCGGCAGGTTCTGCTGAACCTGCTAGGCAACGCGGTGAAGTTCACCCGCAAGGGCGAGGTCCGACTCGAGACCGCCTACGACCCCGTCACGCAGATGCTGCGCATAGAGGTCACCGACACCGGACCAGGCATATCGCCGGAAGCCATGAGCAAGCTCTTTCAGCGTTTCTCGCAGGTCGATGGATCATCAACGCGCGCCCACGGCGGAACGGGTCTGGGCCTGGCCATCTGCAAGGGCCTGATCGAGGCCATGGGCGGCGATATCAACGCCGAGAGCCGGGCGGGCGAAGGCTCACGATTCTGGTTCTCGATCCCTGCGCCGCTCGGCGTGATGGGTACGGACGAGCCCGAAGCCCAGGCCGCGCCCATGGCCGGCCGCAGAGTACTTTTTGCGGATGACAACCTGGCCAACCGCCAACTCGTTCACGTGTTGCTGAACGCCGTGGGGATCGAGGTACGGCTCGCACAAAACGGGCTGGAAGCCCTGAACCTCGCCGAAAGCGAAACCTTCGACGCCATAATCCTCGATCTACGCATGCCTGGGCTTGATGGCGAGGCGGTGGCCCGGCGCCTGCGAACCGCCGAAAAGAAGGGTGAGCACAAGCCGATCATCGCCTTCTCGGCTGGAACCGCGACCCCCGCTCTCATGGAGGTGTTCGATGCGTGGGTCGGCAAACCCGTCATCCCGCAGACGCTGCTGACCACATTGGGCGAAATGATCTCCACACCTCCCGCTAGACGCCGCCGCGCCGTCTCGAACTGATCGACATTCGCAATCGGAGACGTCTGCGGTTAAGGCTGAGGTGAAATCAGTACCGGACGCTTTCACCTATGGACGTCAAACGTCTCACCATTCCTGAAGTGATGGTTTTGAAGCCCCCGCGCCTGCGCGACACGCGCGGCTTCTTCACCGAACTCTACAGCCTTCAAAAGACTGCCGAGCTCGGCCTGCCGACTTTCGTTCAGGATAATATGAGCCTGTCGGAAGAGGCCGGCACGCTGCGTGGGCTGCATTTCCAAAGCCCCCCGCATGCGCAGGCCAAGTTGGTTAGCGTGCTGACCGGCGCCATTCTGGATGTAGCGGTCGACGCGCGGCTTGGCTCCCCAACCTACGGCCATCATGTCAGTCATGTGCTGGATTGCGAGGCCGGCGAGCAGATGTATGTGCCGGTCGGCTTCCTGCATGGGTTCGTCACCCTGCAACCGCAGACCCGGGTGCTCTACAAGGTCTCGGACATCTATGCTCCTGCCTGCGACGGCGCCGTGCGATGGGACGACCCGGATCTGGCGATCGACTGGGGGCTGACGCAGGGCGCCGCGACCCTATCGCCCAAGGACGCGAGCGCGCAGGCCTTCGCCGACTTCACATCCCCCTTCCAACACGCGCCCTCGGAGCCCACCCTGTGAAGCTGCTGGTCACGGGGGGAGCCGGGTTCATCGGCTCGGCGGTCGTGCGGCTGGCGATCGCGCGCGGGCTGTCGGTGGTCAACCTCGACAAGCTCACCTATTCGGCAAACCTGGCGAGCCTGGTCTCGGTTCAGGACCATCCAGCCTACGCCTTCGAACAGGCCGACATCGTCGATGCGCCAGCCGTGGCCGCTATCCTGGAGAAACATCAGCCAGACGCGGTGATGCACCTGGCGGCCGAGTCCCATGTGGATCGCTCGATCGACGGGCCCTTGGCTTTCATCCACACCAATGTGACCGGGACCGCCGTGCTGCTCGAGGCGGTTAGGCGTTACGTCGCCGGCATGCCGCAAGGCCGGCGCGAGGCTTTCCGCTTCCACCACGTGTCGACGGACGAGGTGTTCGGCGCCCTTGGCGTGGATGATCCGCCGTTCGACGAAACGACGGCCTACGCGCCCAACTCACCCTATTCAGCCAGCAAGGCGGCCTCCGACCATCTGGTGCGGGCCTGGGGCGAGACCTTCGGCGTTCCCTTCGTCCTGACCAACTGCTCCAACAATTACGGTCCCTTCCAGTTTCCCGAGAAGCTCATCCCGGTGACGGTGCTTCGGGCGCTCGCGGGCCAATCGATCCCCGTCTATGGCAAGGGTCTGAACGTACGTGATTGGCTGTTCGTGGACGACCACGCCGAAGCCCTGCTGCTGGTCCTTGAAAAGGGTCGCCTGGGTCAGACCTACTGCATCGGCGGCGAGGCGGAGCGGCGCAACATCGATCTGGTGGCTAGCCTGTGCGGCGTACTCGACCAGATCGCACCCAAGACTACCCCTCATGCCGATCTGATCAGCTTCGTCACCGATCGCCCTGGGCATGATCTTCGCTACGCCATCGACATCGCCAAGGTTCGCGAGGAACTGGGCTGGTCGCCACGCACCAGCCTGGGCGAGGGCCTTGAGTTGACCGCGCGCTGGTACATCGACAATCGATCATGGTGGGAACCGCTCCTGGCTCGCGAGGGCGTCGGCCGTCGCCTGGGGCTTTCGCCCCGCTGAGGCGAGGCTGTAGGATCACCCTGACCGGCCGACCACGGCCCAAGGAACAAGAATGCGACGTGGGATTATCCTGGCGGGGGGCGCCGGCACGCGGCTTCACCCGTTGACCCTGGCGGTGTCCAAGCAGCTGCTGCCCATCTACGACAAGCCGATGATCTACTATCCGCTGTCGGTCCTGATGCTGGCCGGCATCCGCGAAGTGTTGATCATCACGACGCCGGAAGACGCCCCTGCTTTTCGCCGGTTGCTTGGGGATGGTTCGCGCATCGGCATGAGCCTGTCCTACACCGTCCAGGAGTCGCCCGACGGCTTGGCGCAAGCTTTCATCCTTGGCGAGGAGTTCCTAGCCGGGGAGCCCAGCGCGCTCGTGCTGGGGGACAACATCTTCTACGGAGCCCAGTTCGGGGCACGCCTAGCTTCCGCCCATGACCGAAGCCATGGCGCGACGATCTTCGGCTATACGGTGGCCGATCCGGGCCGCTACGGCGTGGTGGAGTTCGCCGAGGACGGCCGCGTGCTCTCAATTGAGGAAAAGCCCCAGCGGCCGAAATCGAACTACGCGGTCACTGGCCTCTATTTCTACGACGAGCGGGCCTGCGACTTCGCCCGCGGCCTCAAACCGTCGCCGCGCGGCGAGCTGGAGATCACCGACCTCAATCGCCTCTATCTGGAGGCCGGCGACCTGCAGGTCGAGCAATTGGGGCGTGGCTTCACCTGGCTCGACACCGGCACCCACGACAGCCTGATCCAGGCCGGCGAACTGGTACGCACCCTCGAGCAACGCCAAGGCCTGCGGATCGGCTCCATCGAGGAGATCGCCTTCAACAAGGGCTGGATCGACAGCGTCGCCTTGCTGGAGATCGCCGGCGCGACCAAGAATGATTACGCCGACTATCTGCGAGGGCTGGCCCGCGGCGAGATCGCGCCGACCCTTTCGTACT
This sequence comes from Caulobacter sp. NIBR2454, assembly GCF_027474405.1. Lineage (GTDB taxonomy): Bacteria > Pseudomonadota > Alphaproteobacteria > Caulobacterales > Caulobacteraceae > Caulobacter. Next base: position 267,088 of record NZ_CP114871.1, on the reverse strand, counting down.
AGGCCAAACGCCTAGCGCTTCTTAAGGCGCGAACCATAGGCCGGGCGGTCCGACGGCGGCAGGTCCAGGCCAGCAGCGATCCCCCGGCGTGGGGCCCGCGCCTCCTCCAGAACCGCGAGTACCGTGGCGGCCTGGTCCAGCCCTCGCGACCGCGCCTCACCTTGAATCCAACCCAGGAGGTCATTGGGAAAGTCGATCTGGACGGCGGTCATGTTGTTCATTCGCCGACCCTATCAGGGTGTGCGAGATTAAGCGCTCACCACTTGGGCCTCAGGCTAAAGCTGAGAGCGACCATCGAGGTTTCGATGGTGTCCATGCCCCGAAACTGCTCCTTGCCCTTGATCTTGCGGCTGACGTAGCCGACCGACGCCTGCATGGCGCCCTTGCGCCAGGCGACTCCGGCCTGAGCGTCACCCACAAGACGGCTGGTGGCGTCGGTGGACCAGCCGGCCCGCTCCCAGCCGCCGGCGCCCTGCAGCATGTTCATGCCCACCGCACGGCCGCTGGCGGCGGCGAACAGATACCAGCGACCCTTGTCGCCGAAGCTCGATCCATCTCGCAGCCCGACGCTACCCAGAGCATTGTCCACGCGGTCTTCCAGGTCTTTGCCGACCCGCAGCATGGCGCCAGCCTCGGCGCTGTTGCCGCTGTCGCCAAATCCGATGGCGGCATGGGGGGAGACGTCGATGTCCAGCTTGCCGGCGGAGAAGGCCAGAGCCGCGGGCCAGCCGCGCGTCAAGGTGACGTCATAGGCGTCTACGCTGGCGAAGTCCTCCGCGTCCACACCTGGGCGTGGCAACACGAGCCCGCCGGTCTGAGGCGCATAGGTCGCCGTGCTGACGCGAACGGAATCCACCCGCTTGCCGCTTTTGCTATGGGTGACGGTTTCCCGGCTCGACCAGTCGATCAGCCCTCTGTCGGCGTCATAGCGCGAGGCGCCCAGCGACAAGGGCGCATTGGCGGGGCCCGCCACTGCAAAGGCGCCGCCCAAAGCGGTTTGCTGCTGTTCCCGCACGATCAATCCAGACGCGTCCAGGCTCTGACCTGACGCCGTGCTGGTCACGGCCGCGCAGGCCGCAAGACATCCTAATCCAACCCAGATCCGCACGGCGGATCCCCCATCGTCCTGATCTTCCACGGCCAGGCCCATCCGGGCCGCGCGATCGTCATTGGCTGAAACAATCGTTGATCAGCCGGGAGGTTCCGGCTCTCCTGAAAGAGCCTCAAATCAGGTTTTGGTGATGTTAGCGGGCCTTAACCCTATTCCTGGCGAAGGTTGACGGTTGGGCGGCGACGCTTCAACGTAAGTCTTCAAACAGGACCCATGCGCTTCCATGACCGACGCGACTCTCGCCCCCACCGCCTATTCGACCCTGGTGGACGCCATCGTCCGCACCGGCGAAGTCGAGATTCCGGCGGACTGGCTTCAGGGTCGCACCACCTATGGCGGGCTGTCCGCGGCCCTGTGCGTGGAGGCCGCGCTGCACGCCTGGCCAGGCTTGCCGCCCCTGCGGTCGGCGATGCTCACCTTCGTCGGCCCCGCCGCAGGTCAGGCCCGTTTCACACCGCAGATTCTGCGGCAAGGCAAATCGGTCACCGTGGTCAATGTCGATATGGAGAGCCAAGGCGGCCTAGCCACACGAGCGACCCTGTGCTTCGGCGCGGCCCGAATGTCGATGTTGGACCACACCTGGATCACTAAGCCCCAGGTCGCGTCGCCAGCCCAAGCGACGCCGCTCGCCGCCGGGCCCAGCTTCGGCCAGCATTTCGAGCGCGCGATCGCCGGCGGGTCGATCCCTCTTTCGGGGGAGGGTGACCCAGAGCTTCTGTGGTGGATTCGGCATCGCGACCGTCAGGCCGGTTCAGGCGCAGCATCCTTGCTCGCGCTCGGCGATGTGTTGCCGCCAGCCGCCGCGGTTCTTTACAATGCGTGGTCCCCGATCAGCTCCATGACCTGGATGGTCGAGTTCACTCAAGAGGCTCCGCAGCCGGATGATGGTTTCTGGCTCTGTCAGAGCCGGGCCGAGGTCACGGCCGGCGGCTATTCGGCTCAGGCCATGACCCTGTGGGGCGCCGGCGACCGCCCCGCCTTGATCGGACGCCAGACGGTCGCGGTATTCGGCTAAGCAAAAGGGCCGCCCTTGCGGAGCGGCCCTTCAGCTAATCTTCGATATCTCGCCTTACTGGCAGGCGAGACATTCCTCGTAATCGGTGCGCGGCGTGCTCATGGCCTCGGCCACGACGGCCGTCTCCGCCCCGGCGTAGGCGGCGCGCTGAACCGACTTGGAGCGCAGGTAGTAGAGGGATTTGACGCCCCGCTCCCAAGCCTGCCAGTGCAGCATGTGCAGGTCCCACTTATCCACGTCGCCTGGCAGGAAGATGTTCACCGACTGCGACTGGCAGATTTCCGGGGTGCGGTCGGCGGCCAGTTCGACCACCCAGCGCTGATCCAGTTCGAAGGCGGTCTTGTAGACGTCCTTCTCGTCCTGGGTGAGGAAGTCCAGATGCTGGACCGACCCCTCCTGCTCCAGGATCGAGCCCCAGACGGCTTCGGTATTCTGGCCCTTCTCGTCGAGCAGGCGCTCAAGATAGGGGTTCTTCACCGCGAACGAGCCCGACAGGGTCTTGTGGGTGTAGATGTTGGCAGGGATCGGCTCGATGCCGGCGCTGGTGCCGCCGCAGATGATTGAGATCGAAGCCGTCGGGGCGATGGCCAGCTTGTGCGAGAAGCGCTCCATGACGCCGCGCTCGGCCGCGTCCAGGCAGGGGCCCTTCTCCTCGGCCAGCAGCTTGGAGGCCTTGTCGGCCTCGCGGCGCAGGTGCTTGAACAGGCGCATGTTCCAGCTCTTGGCCAGGGCGCTCTCGAACGGAACGTTCTGGGCCTGCAGGAACGAGTGGAAGCCCATCAGGCCCAAGCCTACCGAACGCTCGCGCTGAGCGGCGTAGACAGCGGCGGCGGCCGGCGACGGGGCGCGCAGGATGAAATCCTCCAGCACGTTGTCGAGGAAGCGCATCACGTCCTCGATGAAGCGGGGCTCATCGCGCCACTCTAGGAAGGTCTCGGCGTTCACCGACGACAGGCAGCAGACCGCCGTGCGGTCGTTGCCCAGGTGATCGGCGCCGGTGTGCAGCATGATCTCGCTGCACAGGTTCGACTGGCGCACCGACAGGCCCAGATCCTTCTGGTGCTGCGGCATGGCGCGGTTCACGGTGTCGGAGAAGATCAGATAAGGCTCGCCCGTCTGCATGCGCAGGTCGAGGATCTTCTGCCACAGGTCGCGGGCGTCCACTTCACGGACAACTTCGCCGGTCTTGGGCGACTGCAGGCCGAACTTGGCGCCGTCGCGAACCGCTTCCATGAAGGCGTCGGTGATCGAGATGCCGTGGTGCAGGTTCAGGGACTTGCGGTTGAAGTCGCCCGAGGGTTTGCGGATTTCGAGGAACTCCTCGATCTCCGGGTGGTGGATATCCAGGTACACCGCCGCCGAACCGCGACGCAGGCTGCCCTGGCTGATGGCCAAGGTCAGGCTGTCCATCACGCGGATGAAGGGGATGATGCCGCTGGTCTGGCCCTGGCCTTTGACGCGTTCGCCGATGGAGCGCACGCCGCCCCAGTAGGTGCCGATGCCGCCGCCGTTGGCCGCCAGCCAGACGTTCTCATTCCAGACGCCGACAATGCCGTCGAGACTGTCGGACACCGAGTTCAGGAAACAGCTGATCGGCAGGCCGCGGTCGGCGCCGCCGTTCGAAAGGACGGGCGTCGAGGGCATGAACCAGAGCTTGGAGATGTAATCGTAGATGCGCTGGGCGTGATCTGCGTCGTCGGAGAAGGCCGTGGCGACGCGAGCGAACATGTCCTGGTAGGACTCGCCCGGCAGCAGGTAGCGATCCTCAAGAGTGGTCTTGCCGAAATCAGTGAGCAGGGCGTCGCGCGATCGATCGACCTGGACCTTGGTGACGACCTGCAGGTGCGGGCGCTCGGCGGGGCGCATCGGCGCCGTCCGGGCGCTGGTGGTTGCCTGCTGTTTCGCCGCTTCGCTCGCCATCATCAGCCCCAAGATCCTGTACTTTAAACACTTTCCACCGGAACCCGCCGGTGGCCAAGTTGTCTAGATGTTGTGTCCGGCAGCCCATCTCCGGTCTACATATGGGGCCACGTGGGGTCGGAATCGTCAACGGGGTGAATGGGGCTTAACCAGACTTTTTCGTTAACAACCTGTTGACGGCGACGGGCTCCGGCCGGGTTCCCTAACCCCTTGTTCAACACTGGCGGGCTCTCGCGGGCCATGAAGGATCGGGCGGTCGTTAACGAAATAAATTTCGGGCGCGGAGCCGACGCATGGGAAGCGGTACGGCAACCGGTTGTGGGGCGAGGCGTTCAAGCCCCATGGCTCAGCTTGCCCTGCGAATCCTGCGACTTCTGACCCAGGCCGTACGCCTGGGTCGGGCGGAACTGGCCGCCCTGTTCGCCCTGTTGATCGTCGCGGGCGGCGGCATGGCCTTCATCGAGATCGCCGACGACGCCACCGAGGCCGATGGCCAGGGATTCGATCAGGCGATTCTGGCTTGGCTGCGCCCCCACGCCGACCCTCATGACGCCCTCGGGCCGCCGTGGCTCGAACACGCAATGGGGGAGCTGACCGCCCTGGGCGGCATCGCGCCGCTGATTCTCATCGCCAGCATGGCGGTGATCTTCCTGCTGTTGCGCCGGCGATACGGATCATCCCTGCTGGTGACTCTGTCGTTGAGCGGTGGGGTGGCGATCAGTCAAAGCCTGAAGGCGCTCTACGGTCGGGATCGGCCACCGGATATCTTCCGCGCCGAGGAGGTGATCAACGCCAGCTTCCCTAGCGGTCACGCCATGCTGTCGACGATCACCTATCTGACACTCGGCGCCTTGCTGGCGCAGGCCATGGATCGGCGGCGGCTGAAAGTGTTCGTCCTTGCCGGGGCGGTGTTGATCGCCGCGCTCGTGGGCGTAAGCCGTGTCTATCTGGCGGTCCACTGGGCCAGCGATGTCCTGGCCGGATGGAGCCTGGGCGCGGCCTGGGCCATGGCCTGCTGGCTGGTCGCGTGGTTCATCCAGCGCCGCAAGAAGCCGGGCTTGCTTCGCAGCGGCCTCAGCCGTAAAGACCCACTCGTCACTGGGGAGTAGCCGCCCGCATTCATCAGCGGGGTTCGCGTCAACAGACTTGGGCCTTTGGGTCCATGGCGCGATCAGCCTTCAAAGGCCTGGCGAGACCTTTGGCTTTCATGCGCGGTCTAGCGGGGCCGTGTGCATGAGACGCCATAGGTCTAACCATCGCGGCCCCGCCGGACGCATCACTTATGGAAGCCTTCCTCGTCTCCACGGGCCTCGTGGCGGTCGCCGAAATCGGCGACAAGACCCAGCTACTGGCGCTTTGCCTTGCGGCCCGGTTCCGGCGGCCCGTGCCGATCATCGCCGGCATACTCGTTGCCACCCTGCTGAACCACGCCCTGGCGGCGGCGGCGGGCTCCATCGCTGGTCAGTTCCTGCAAGGCCCCTGGATGCGCTGGGTGCTGGGTCTGGCGTTTCTGGCGTTCGCCGGTTGGGCGCTCATCCCCGACAAGCTCGAAGATGACGACTGCCCGCCCGACCGACCGGATCGCTCGATCTTCATGGCCACCGCCATCGCCTTCTTCTTCGTGGAGATGGGCGACAAGACCCAGGTCGCCACGGCCGCTCTTGGCGCGCGATTTGAGAACATCGCCCTGGTGGCGGCGGGCACCACGCTGGGCATGATGATCGCCAACGTTCCCGCCGTGCTGATCGGCGAGGCGGCGGCCACCAAGCTGCCTCTCAAGGCCATCCGATACGCCGCTGCCGCCTGCTTCGCCGCGGTGGGCGTGTGGGTGCTGATCGTCGGCTGATATGAAAAGGGCGGGGTCTCCCCCGCCCTCCCGTTCGAACACTTACAGGTTCAGCAGGCTCGGATCGCCGCCCTGGGCGGTGATATTGACACTGACCGCGCGCTCCACACAGTAGCGGGTGAGCGCGTGAGGGCCGCCGGCCTTGGGGCCCGTACCCGACAGGCCTTCGCCGCCGAACGGCTGCACGCCCACCACCGCGCCGATGATCGAGCGGTTTACATAGACATTGCCGGCAGGGACCAGGCGCTGCACGGTCTGGGCGAAGGACTCGATGCGTGAGTGGACGCCAAGGGTCAGGCCATAGCGGCGCGCCGCCAGGGCCTTGGCCACCTGCTCCAGATTCTCGGGGTCGTAGCGGACCACGTGCAGGATCGGGCCGAACACCTCCCGCTCCAGGAAATCGGCGGTCGGGATCTCGGCCAAGACGGGGCCGAAGAAGGTGCCGCGTGTGGGCGCCGCCAGGCGGTGCAGGACCTTGGCCTCCTTCTCCAGACGGACGAGATGGGCCTCAAGCGCCTCGCGGGCTTCCTGGTCGATGACCGGGCCGACATCGGTGGCCGGATCGGCAGGCTCGCCGACGACCAAGGCGTCCATGGCGCCCTTGAGACCCTCGATCATGCCGTCAGCCGTATCCTTGGGCAGGAACAGCAGACGCAGGGCCGAGCAGCGCTGACCCGCCGAGCCGAAGGCCGACAGGATCACGTCATCGATCACCTGCTCGCGCTGGGCGGTGGTGTCGATGAACATGCCGTTGAGACCGCCGGTCTCGGCGATGAAGGGAACGATCGGGCCGTCACGGCCGGCCAGGGTCTGGTTGATGCGACGGGCGGTGTCAGTGCCGCCGGTGAAGGCCACCCCGTCACAGCGCAGATCGGCCACCAGGGCCGCGCCCACCGTCTCGCCCCGCCCTGGCAGAAGAGCCAGCAGGCGCGGGTCCAGACCGGCGGCGTGATAGAGGCGCACAGCCTCGGCTGCGATCAGCGGCGTCTGCTCGGCCGGCTTTGCGAGGACGGCGTTGCCGGCGGCCAGAGCCGCCGCCACCTGGCCCGTGAAGATGGCCAGTGGGAAGTTCCAAGGGCTGATGCAGACGAAAACGCCGCGGCCATTCAAGGCCAGGGTGTTGGTCTCGCCCACCGGGCCCTTGAGCACTTCCGGTTGGCCAAACTGCGTCTCGGCGAGGTTGGCGTAATAGCGGCAGAAATCGACGGCTTCACGCACCTCGGCGACGCCGTCGGCGAGGGTCTTGCCCGCTTCTCGCACGCAAAGGCCGATCAGGCGATCGCGTTCCGCCTCCAAGGCGTCGCCCATGGCGCGCAGGATCTTGGCGCGGGCAGCCCCACCCGCGCGGTCCCAGGCCGGTTGGGCGGCCTTGGCGGCGACGAAGGCGGCGTCGATATCGGCGTCGGAGGCCTCGTTCACCCAGCCGACGATGCGGTCATGGGCGGCGGGCGAAACGGCGGCCACGGCCGCGCCCGAATCGACCACGCGGCCCGTGACAACCGGAGCCGCCGACAGGCGCTGGCTGTCCAAGGCGACGGCGGCGCTCAACAGCCGCACGCGCTCCTCGGCGATGGACAGATCCACGCCGGACGAGTTCTGGCGTTCCTCGCCATAGATGTCGGCGGGAACGGGAATCTTGGCGTGACGCTGGGCGCCCGCGGCTTCGACCGCCTCGATGGGATCGACCACCACGCTCTCGGCCGGCACCCGCTCGTCGAGCAGAGCATGAACGAAGGAGGTGTTGGCGCCATTCTCCAGAAGGCGTCGCACCAGATACGGCAGCAGGTCTTCATGCCCGCCGACGGGGGCGTAGGCGCGCAGGGTGATGCCGTCATAAAGATCGTCGGCGGCCTTGTAGAGCGCCTCGCCCATGCCGTGCAGGCGCTGGAACTCGATCTTCACTCCGGCGGTCTTGGCCATGCGGCGCACCGCGGCCAGGCTATGGGCGTTGTGGGTCGCGAACTGCGAATAGATGTGCGGCGAGGCCTCGATCATCGCCTTGGCGCAGACCAGATAGGACAGGTCGGTGGCGGCCTTGGTCGTATAGACGGGGTAGTCGGGGCGACCGTTGACCTGGGCGCGCTTGATCTCGCTGTCCCAGTAGGCGCCCTTGACCAGACGGACCATCAGACGACGGCCGCTTTCCTTGGCGATGTTGGCGACGACGGCGACCGTCTGCGGCGCGCGCTTCTGATAGGCCTGAACGGCCAGGCCCAGGCCGCGCCATTCGCCCAGTTCGGGTTCGCGGGCCAGGCGATCGAGCAGCTTCAGCGACAGGGCGAGGCGGTCCGCCTCCTCCGCGTCGATGGTGAAGTTGATGTCGTGGCGCGCTGCGATCAGGGCCAGGCGCTTGATGCGCGGATAGAGTTCGCCCCAGACGCGGGCTTCCTGAACCGCCTCATAGCGCGGCGACAGGGCCGACAGCTTCACCGAAACGCCGTGGCCGCTTTCAGGGCCGGCGGCGTTAGATAGTTTGCCCACGGTGTCGATGGCCTGAGCGTAGGCGGTCTCATAGCGGGCGGCGTCAGCGGCGGTGCGGGCGCCTTCGCCCAGCATGTCGAACGAGCACAGATAGCCTTCGCCAGCGGAGCGCTTCAGGGCCGCCTCGATGGTGCGGCCCAGGACGAACTGCTCGCCCATGATGCGGATGGCTTGGCCGACAGCGGCGCGAATGACCGGCTCGCCCACGCGGGCGGCGACGCGCTTGATGAAGCCGGGCAGGTCGCGCTGAGCTTCGTCGTCCACGTCCACCAGCTTGCCGGTCAGCATAAGACCCCAGGTGGAGGCGTTGACGAAGAGGCTGTCGGACTTGCCGAAGTGGCTGGCCCAGTCGGCGGAGCCGATCTTTTCGGCGATCAGCTTGTCCTTGGTTTCTTCGTCCGGCGTGCGCAGCAGCGCCTCGGCCAGACACATCAAGGCCAGGCCTTCGGGCGTCGACAGGGAGAACTCCTGCAAGAAGCTCTCGACCACGCCATGGCGACGGGCGATGCGTCGGGCGGTGCGGACCAGGCCCTCGGCTTCAGCGCGGACGCCGGCGCGCTCTTCGGCGTTCAGCGGCGGATTGGCCAGGAGCGCCGCGAGGGTCTCGGCCTCATCGCGGTACTTGTAGGTGTCGAGGCTGTCCATGGTGGGGTCCGGCTCTAAAGGTCGAAGTTGCTTCGACATATCCAACACTCCACGAAATGTGCCATGTTTGATCGATCGATAGGCAGAACATAATTTGGAATACAGGCGATGGAGCGAAGACCCTTCAGCCCGGACGATACTGACCGCCGTCTGATGCGCACTTTGCAGGCCGATGGCCGCATCACCAACCAGGAACTGGCGCGCGTCTGCCATCTTAGTCCGGCGGCCTGCCTGGAGCGTGTCCGACGGCTGCGCGAGGCCGGCTATATCACCGGCTACGCCGCCATTTTAGACCCAGGGAAGGTCGGGCGGGGCCTGTTGATCTTTGTGGAAGTGGTTCTGGACCGCACGACGGGCGACATCTTCGAAGCCTTCGCCGCCGCGGCGCGCGGGGCGCCCGATATCTTGGAGTGCCACATGGTGGCTGGCGGCTTCGACTACCTGATCAAGGCGCGGGTCAGGGACATGGACGCCTATCGCGCCTTCCTGGGCGACACGCTCGTCCAGATGCCCGGCGTGCGCGAGACACGCACCTATGCGGTGCTGGAAGAAGTCAAAAGCGACGGCCGCCTGCCCATCTGATTTTCAAAAGAGCTGAAACGCAAAGAGCCCGGCCTTTCGGCCGGGCTCTCGCTTATTTCTGCCTTGCGGCGTTCGTCTTCGATCAGAAGTTGATCGAGATGGTCGAACGACGGTTCAGCGGTTCCTTCACACCGTCGCCGGTGGCGACGGCAGGAGCGGTTTCGCCCTTCCAGTCGACCGACAGGGTGCCTTGGCCAACACCCATGCCCACGAGGGCGTCGGCGACGGCCTTACCACGACGCTCCGACAGGCGGGCGTTGTAGGCGTCCGAACCGGAGGTGTCGGTGTGACCGACGACCACCACCTTCGTGGCGTTGCCCGAGGTCGCGTATTGAGCGGCCTCTTGGACCACCGTCTGGGCTTCCGGCGTCAGGACGTACTGATCAAACGGGAAGTAGACGATGAATTCCTTGGCTTCCGGAGCAGCCGGCGGAGGCGGCGGCGGGGGCGGAGGCGGCGGCGGGGGCGGGGGCGGCGGAGGCGGAGGCGGAGGCGGAGGCGGCGGAGGCGCTGCGTTGAACGCATAGCGCAGGCCGATCGTCACCGATTGGTCTTCGTACTCGCCCGAGAACGTGCCCGGAGCCGGGATGCCCGACGAGGTCGAGGCGAAGTCCACGTCCGAACCGCCCAGGTAGCGGTAGGTCAGGTCGACGTTGAGCTGCTCGGTGGCGGCCCACGACACACCCGCGATGCCTTGGTAGGCAAAGGTGGTGTCGCTGTCGTCGATGGTCAGGGTGGTGCCCGGAACCGTGTTGAACTGGCCGGTGACGTCGATGTCCACCTTGTTCACGCCGATACCGGCGCCGATGAACACGTTGAAGGCCGAGTCAGGGAAGAAGTCGTAGAGGACGTTCCCCATCAGGGTCCAGCTGTCGATGTCGCCATCGGGAGCCGGGCAGGCGTAGCCGGTCGTGCCGCCGACGCCCACGGCGCAAAGCGCGATCGGTTGCGGACGGTCAGCGCGACCACGGACGGTGTCGATGCCGGCCGTGCGGTAGCCGCCTTCAAGTTCCACGCGCCAGTTCGGCGACACGCGATAGCCGAGGCGAGCAAAGCCAGCCCAGTCGGAGTCGGTGTCGAAATCGTAGCGGTAGGGAGCGCCATCCGACAGGTTCGTGCTGCCATCGGCACGCAGCGGATCTTGCCAGTGATAGCCGAGGTCGACGGCGCCGTACCAGCCCGGTTCGGCCGCCGAAGCGCCCGTCGCGGCGACGACCGCGGCGAAGGCGGCTCCCGCCAGGAGTTTCATTTTCATTTCAAGAGCCCTCTCTTGCCCACTGTTCCAGTCTGGAACAGCCGGACTTGTTATATCAGCGCGGTACGAGCGGGAAAGTGTCGGTAAAGCAACACCCTCTCCTTTTCCCGTGCCGCGAACACATGCCAGGACACACCATAATAATTAGCGCTTTGTTCTTTCCGGTTCGAAGAAGGACCTTTGGATCGAACAGAGCGCCCAGCCCTCACGTCCACGCCTGGCATGCGTACGTAAGAGCTGAAAACCTGCGTAGCTTCACCGAACAAAGATCGGCTTTCGCCGACGCGCCGGATGAGAACTCCGCGAGTATTGGAAAATTTGACGAAAAGACGCAGGGGCCATGCGTCGCGCGCCCGGTCGGCCGAACGCTCTACAGCGGTCATGCCGGCGGTGTCGTAGCGCCCCTCATGGGCGTCAAGACGCTGCGCTCTAATCATGTAGCTCCCACGGCCCCGCGACATGCGGAGCGCCCCTTCCGGACGGCGAAATGCGCGCCCTAGGCAAAGGTTCCGATTATCTGTCTAGAAAACGACATTAATCGCCGCGGGTTTGTCGCTTTTGGTCAACGACGGACCGTTTGGCGGAACCTGCGGGTGCGTCCGCCCAGAGCTTCGGGGTGGTTGAGCTCCTTTCGGAACTCGTCGCGCCGTTCATGGATCGAGGCGATGACCAGGCCCATAGGCACCCCGATGTCCACCAGAACGGTCTCGGAGAGTTGCAGGCTCGCCTCGATGGTTTCCGGCACGGCGTCGGTGACGCCAAGCTCATAGAGCCGCGCGGCGTGGCGAGCATCCTTGGCCCGGGCGACGATGGGCAGATCCGGCCTTAGTTCCCTCGCGGCGCCGACGACGGCCTCCGTCCCATCGGGGTTATCCATGGTCACCACCAACGCCCGAGCGCTGTCGAGCCCGCACCGCCGCAGAAACTCCGGCCGCGATGCGTCGCCGAAATAGACATTCCCTTCACGACGGCCAGCCTCGACAAGGCGCGGATCCCGATCCGCGGCGATCCAGGCTATTTCATGCCGGGTCAGCATCTCGCCCACCAGTCGCCCGACCCGGCCATAGCCGACAACAAGGACCACCGGTCCCGCTTCGCCATCGGGAACCCCCTCGGTCGGTGGCGGCGGCGCCGAGACCCGGCTGGCTTTTGGCGTGGCGCTGATCTTGCGAGCCAGACCGGCAAGCAACGGGATCGAGAACATCGACAGGGTGGAGGCCACCAGAATCATCTGGCCAGCGCCCTGGGCGACAATGCCGCCCTCCATGGCCGAACCCAGAATCACGAAGGCGAACTCGCCGCCGCCCGCCAGCAGCAAAGCGGCGCCGGCGGCGGACTCCCACGATAGCTTGAAGAGGCGGGCGAGGACGAAGACGACGCTGGCGTTCAACGCCACCAGGCCTACCGCCATGCCAAGGATGGGGGCCGGGCTCCGAGCCAAGAGGGACAGATCCAGTCCGATCCCGATCGAGACGAAAAACAGGCCCAGCAGAAGGCCCTTGAACGGCTCGATCTTGACCTGGACTTCGTGGCGGTACTCGGTCTCGGCCAGAAGCAGGCCCGCCACGAAGGCGCCAAGCGCCATGGATAGCCCAGCCAGGGCGCTGATCAGCCCCGCACCGATGACGATCAGGAGCGAAGCGGCCATGAACATCTCGTCGCTCTTGGCCTTGGCCACCGAGCGCATCATCGGGCGCAGCAGAACCCGCCCGGCCAAGACGAGAGCCCCCACGCCGAGCACCGCGGGCGCCGCGGTCAACAGGACGCTAGGCGACAAAGCTTCCTCGCGCCCGCTGAGCACGGCGATGGTGATCAGGATCGGGGCCACGGCCAGATCCTGGAAAAGGAGGACCGCGAAGGTCGCTCGTCCGGCCTTGGTATGTTGCTGCTTCTGATCGGCCAGGATCGGCATGACGATCGCCGTCGATGAAAGCGCCAGGGCCGCCCCGATGGCGCAGGCCGCGGCGACGGGCTGCCCCAGAAGCCAGGCGGCCGAGCCGATGACCATGATGCATACGCTGACCTGCAGACCGCCAAGGCCGAAAACCAGCCGTCGCATCAGTCGCAGGCGCTCCCAAGAGAGCTCTAGACCAATCATGAACAGCAGGAAGACGACGCCGAACTCGGCCAGCTGCGCCACGTCGGCGGGGTTGCCGATCGTGAAATAGGACAGCCACGGCGCGCGATCCCCCAGGGATCCCAGGCCGTAGGGACCAAGCACCACGCCCGCGAAGAGAAACCCCAGGATCGGGTTGATCCGCCAGCGTCGAAAGAGGGGCACGACAACCCCCGCCGTCGCCAGGAACAGCACCAGATCCTTATAGTCCTCGGCCGCGACCGCGTGCTCCAATGTCTTTCAGCCCCTTAAAAATCTAGCCGACCAGCCGCACGCCCGGACCGGCGTCATCGCCCACGGGCTCGCCCGATCCGATCAGCAGGACCCCGCCGTCCCGCAGAGCGTTCATCAACAGCCGCTCGGTGCCGCCATGCAATTCATGGCGTCCCGTTTCGAAATCGCGCACGGTGCTGCGTGACACTCCAGCCTTGCCCGCCAGGTCTTCCTGAGACCAGTCGAGAAGACCGCGAGCCGCGCGACATTGAGACGGACAGAGTATTTTCGTGTGAGGCATAGTAGCCAATCCGGGTGAAGTCACCCATATTGGGCGACTATCGCCCTACTGGATCATATCGTCAAGGAGACGCCGTTGCCGCATCACGTGCCGCTGATCGCCACCATCGTCGCCGGCCTCGTGCTGGCCTTCATCTTCGGCGCGATCGCCAATCGTCTGCGGCTGCCTGTGCTTGTCGGCTATCTCGTCGCCGGCGTGGCGGTGGGCCCCTTCACTCCCGGCTATGTGGCCGATCAGCCCCTGGCCAATCAGCTCGCCGAGATCGGCGTCATCCTTCTGATGTTTGGGGTGGGGCTGCACTTTTCGCTGAAGGACCTGATGTCGGTCCGTAAGATCGCCATCCCCGGCGCCGTGGTGCAGATCGGCGCCGCCACGATCATGGGTGTCGGCCTAGCGGCGTTGCTCGGCTGGCCTTTGGGGGGCGGGGTTGTCTTTGGTCTGGCGCTGTCGGTCGCCTCCACCGTGGTCTTGTTGCGAGCGCTTCAGGAGCGCCGACTGATCGAGACCGAACGCGGGCGCATCGCCGTTGGCTGGCTGATCGTCGAGGACCTGGCCATGGTGCTGGCCTTGGTTCTGATCCCCGCGGTGACGACCGCCCTGAGCGCCGAGCAAGGTAGCGGACTGGCCGGCATGGGTATGGCGTTGGCCATCACCCTGGGCAAGGTCGGCGCCTTCATCGCGCTGATGTTGATCGTCGGACGGCGCGTGATCCCATGGGTCCTGCATTGGACAGCGCACACCGGCTCGCGCGAGTTGTTTCGTCTGGCGGTCCTGGCCATCGCGCTCGGCGTGGCCTTCGGCTCGGCTGGGCTCTTTGGAGTGTCCTTCGCCCTCGGCGCGTTCTTCGCCGGCATGATCATGAGCGAATCCGAGCTCAGCCAACAGGCGGCCAACGAGACCCTGCCCCTGCGCGACGCTTTCGCCGTGCTGTTCTTCGTCTCCATCGGCATGCTGTTCAATCCGATGATCCTCATCCAGCACCCGCTGCCGGTGCTGGCCACCCTGGGGATCATCGTGGTCGGCAAATCGATCGCCGCGTTCCTGATCGTGCGGGCGTTCAAGCATGGCACGGGCACTGCCCTGACCATCTCGGCGTCCCTGGCGCAGATCGGGGAATTCTCCTTCATCCTGGCCGCGCTAGGCACCGAGCTGGAGCTGCTGCCGCCGGAAGGCCGCGATCTGATCCTGGCGGGCGCGATCCTGTCGATCCTGGTCAATCCGATCCTGTTTCGCCTGGTGGATCGCCACATGGAAAAGTCGGCCAAGCGAGAGCTCGCGGCCGAGGAGGTCACGCCGCCCGTCAAGCCCGCGCCCTGCGTGGTTCTGGTCGGCTTTGGCCGCGTGGGGCGGGCAGTGACAGAAGGCTTTATCGGCAAAGGCCTCGTGGTCATTGAAAGCGAGAGCGAGCGCCTGGAAGAGCTCAGGACTCAAGGCTTCAAAGTGGTGGACGGCAACGCCGTCAAATCCGAAATCCTGGTCGAGGCCGGCCTGGAGCACGCCACCCATCTGCTGATCGCGGTGCCTAACGCCTTCGAGGCCGCGACCATCGTCGAGCAAGCCCGACGCATAAGCCCCAAGATCACGATCATCGCCCGCGCCCACTCCGACGCCGAGGTGGAATTCCTCACCGCCCGGGGCGTCGATCACACGATCATGGGTGAGCGCGAGATCGCTTTGGGGATGCTCTCCCTGGCGCAGACCCGCGCCAAAGCATAGCGGCCGGCGCCTGTGGGTTGGGCAAAGTCGAGATCCACAAGCCGCTCGCCAAGCCACTCTAGCTTGGCGTTATAGAATAACATAGTCACCGGATAGGCCGCTGTCGGCTTGATGGGATGGTGACGAGCATGGAAGCGCCATTTGGGCGTCGGCAAGTCTTGGGCCTGAGCGCCGCGATCTCATTAGCGGCGACGGCTCGCGCTGGGCATGCGCGCGCCCAGCTTTCGGATCTTTGGGATGTCGATCGCGACACGGTAAATCTGGATGCCGCCTACTATGGCGCCATGCCCAAGGCGGTTCAGGCGGCCTATTTCGCCAATCTGTCCTGGGTGAATCAGAACAACAGCGCCTTCCTTCGGCGGGCGACCAAGGACCGCTCGCTGGATGACAGCCTGACCAGATCGCGGGCCGCGGCGGCGACCCTCATCAACGCATCGCCTGAGGAAGTGGCGCTGTGCAACGGCGGCACCGAGGCGCTCTATGCCCTGATCACCAACTATCGGGATCTGAAGCCTGGCGACACCGTCATCATCGCTGACGTCGACTATGACGAGATGCAGTACGCCATGGCGTTCTTGCAGGAGAGCCGGGGCGCCCGCCTCGTGCGCTTTGATCTTGGAGACATGACCGACCCGCAGGAGATCCTGGCGGCCTACCAGGCCGTTCTCGATCGAACGCCACGCGCCAAGCTGCTGTTGCTCACGCACCTTTCAAATCGCAACGGACTGGTCCCGCCGGTCAAGGCGATCATCACCGCCGCCAGGGCGCGGGGCGTGGACGTGATCCTGGATAGCGCCCAGGCGGTGGCTCAGTTGCCGGTGGATGTTGAGGATCTGGGCGCTGACTTCGTCGGTTTCAGCCTTCACAAATGGCTGGCGGCGCCCCTGGGCACAGGCGGCATCTACATCCGAAAGGATCGCCAAGCGTCCATCGCACCCTATATGGGCAATGGGCTTTTGCCGGCCGCGGACGTGCGGTCGCGAATCCTCACCGGCACGATCAACTACGCAGCGCACCTGACCATTCCCGACGCCCTGGCCTTCCACGAGTCGATCGGCGCCCAGGCCAAGCTCGCGCGGCTTCGTGAGCTTCACGAATATTGGATCGACCGGGTCCGCGACATGCCCGCCTTGAGCATCGTGGGGCCGTCGGGCGAACAGGCCTATGGTGCGATCGGAGCCTTCCGGCCTCGTGGGCTGGACGGGATCGACGGCGCGCGGCGCTTGCAGGCCCGCATGCTGGAACGCCACGGCGTTCTGGTCGTCGCCAAGGCAGGCCTCGCCTCCGGACCGGTACTGCGGGTGACGCCCGCGCTCTTCAACACCACCGCCGATCTCGACCGCCTTGTTTCAGCGGTCCGGGCGGAATTGGCCGCCTAACGCGACGAAGATGACAAAGCCCCGGCCCTTGTCTAAGAGCGCCATCGTGAAAGCCTTCCGACGCCCGCAACGCAACCTGTGGGGCCATGTCTGCATGACATTGGCTGCGCTGGCGGTCGTCATGAAGGTGCTCATCCCCGCGGGCTTCATGGCCAAGCCCGCGACCAACAGCCTGCCCTTCGAACTGGTCATCTGTACCGGGGAAGGCGCGATGGTCGTCGCTCCCGGCGAAGCGATCGCGCCACATTCCGACGGCAAGGCTCAGGGCGAGAAATCCGCCGGCGACGCGCCTTGCGCCTTCGCCAGCGCCGCGACCGGAGCGCCGCTGCCGGACCTGTCCAACATGCAGGCCGTCGCGTTCATCGAACACCAAGACGCACCCGTCCACACCAAACCCATGCTCGCACCGGGCCGCGGTCTTTCCGCCCCCCCGCTGCCCGCAAGAGGCCCCCCGACAGTCTTCATCTGACACCGGCTTAAGGCCGGATCGCCTGCTCGCCCGCCGCACCTCCGTTCGCGGTGTGTGGGCCGCCTGTCCATGAAGAATCGGCCGCCAAGCGGCCGTGGGAACCTCATAAAGTGAAAGTCATCCTTTTCGCCGGCGCCGCCGTGCTGTGTCTGCCTGCCTGCGCCCTTGCGCAAACCTCCAACACGATCGACTCGGTGATCGTCACCGCAAGCCCTGATCCGGAAGATCCGCCCGTCGTGGCTGACGCCCGCTCGCGCCTGTCCAAGACTCCCGGCGCCGTTTCGGTGATCTCGGCCGAGTCCTACGCCAACCGGTTCGCCCTGGCGCTGGACGACATGCTTCGCGACGCGCCTGGCGTCTACGCGCAGCGCAAATGGGGCGGCGACATCCGTATCTCCATTCGCGGCTCAGGCATCGGCAACGCCAACCACAATCGAGGCCTATTGCTGGCGCAGGACGGCGTGCCCCTGAACGAGGCCGACGGCTACGGCGACAGCCAGATCGCCGACCCGCTTCTGGCCCGCTACACTGAAGTCTATCGCGGCGGCAACGCCCTTCGGTTCGGCGGGGCCCTGCTGGGCGGGGCGGTCAACATCGTCACGCCCACCGGCGCTGACGCCGGTTTCGAGAACCGCCTGCGCATCGACGGAGGCTCATTCGGCTTCCTGCGCGAGAACATCGCTGTCGCCCGCCAGTTCGGTGACTGGGACGTCTATGCCGCCGCCACCGACCAGCGCAGCCAGGGAGAGCGACCCCAGAGCCAGCAGAACATCCAGTTCGGATCGCTCAATATCGGCCGCAAGTTTGGCGAGGATCGGGAGGTGCGCCTGATCGTCAACGCCTCCAACATCAAGCAGGAAATTCCCGGCGCACTGACCCGGTCGCAGTTCGACGCCAATCCTCATCAGGCCGCGCCGGGGAACTACGCCAATGATCAGGGCCGAGACCTGCGAGGCGTGCGAACCTCCCTGCGCACCACTTGGCGATTGAACGAAAGCGCCGTTTTCCAAGGTGCGGTCTATGGCGTCTGGAAGGACCTGGATCACCCCATCTTCCAGGTCATCGACCAGCAGAGCCGCAACTGGGGGGCATTCGGCCGCCTGGACTGGGATGGTCAGATCGGCGCCATGCGGGCGGACGCCTACGCTGGGGTGTGGATTCGAGAGGGCGATCTCGACTCAAACTTCTACGTCAATGTCAGAGGCGCTCGCGGCGCGCCCACCTCGATCTCACTGCAGAACGCCCGGGCGACGGATCTCTTCGCAGAGGGGCGCCTGTTCGTCACGGGGCAGCTGGCGTTGGTGGCTGGCGCCACCTGGGGGACCGCCGAGCGTGACTATCGCAGCTTCGCCGTGCCCGGTCAGCCCGCGACGTTCAACCTGACCGCGTCTAAGGATTACGACTGGGTCGCCCCGCGCGTGGGCCTTCTGTGGGAAGCGGCGGACGGGTCTCAAGTGTTCGCCAATCTGACCAAGTCGGTCGAGCCGCCGAACTTCGGCTCCATGTCGCCTACCAATGTCGGCTTCGCACCGGTTCAGGCCCAGGAAGCCTGGACCGCCGAACTTGGGACGCGCGGGCGACGCGGGCCGCTGACCTGGGACATCACCCTTTATCGGGCGCTGCTGGACAAGGAGCTGTTGCAGTACACCGCGGGCCTGAACGGCGTTCCAGCCTCGACCTTCAACGCCGACGAGACCATCCACCAAGGCGTGGAGGCGGCCTTGGATTGGCGGATGACGTCGCGCCTTCGCCTGCGCCAGACCTGGACGTGGTCGGACTTCCGCTTCGACGATGACGTCCAGTACGGCGACAATCGCCTGCCGATCGTGCCGCAGCACTTCTATCGCGCCGAACTTCGTTACGAAGACCCGCGAGGCTGGTTCGTCGCGCCGTCGATGGAATGGTCAGCCTCGGATATCTGGGTGGATTATAGGAACACCACTCGGGCGTCCTCCTACGCCATCCTCAATCTGGGCGTGGGCTGGACGGTCAATGACAAGGTCTCGTTGTTCATCGACGCGCGAAACCTGACGGACGAGGCTTACATCTCCAACGTCCAGGCCCAGATCAGCGCCACCCCCACCAGCGCCGCATACTGGCCCGGCGATGGCCGGTCGGTGTTCGGCGGCGTCACGGTCGCGTTCTGATCCAAGCGGGCGGCGGCCAGACCGCCGCCCAACGGAGACATTCGATGTCCAAAACAACCGACACTGCGGCGCCCTCGGCTTCAGCGCTCTATCGCGCCTTCTGGCGGTGGCACTTCTACGCCGGCTTGCTGGTGCTCCCCTTCTTGATGCTGCTGGCCCTGACCGGCGGGGCCTATCTATTCAAGGACGAGATCGACACGGCCGTTTATCGCCGTTTCGAAGCGGTCCAGACACGGGTCGACACGGCCGCGCCTTCCACCTGGATCAGCGCCGCCGAGCGCGCCAGCGGCGGAAAGGCCGTGCGGCTGGTCACGCCAGAGCCGGGGCGTGCCGCGCATGTCGTCATCCAGCAGCCTGACGGCGAAAAGCGGACCGTCTTCGTCGACCCCTTCGACGGCCGGGTGACGGGCTCCATCACCTATGGCGGCGTGATGGAGTTTATCAAACGACTGCATAGTCTCGAGCTTGTGGCGCCGTGGGCCAACTGGCTGGTCGAGATCGTCGCGGGCTGGGCCATCGTACTGGTGGCCACGGGATTCTTCTTGTGGTGGCCGAGGCGCAAGGGCCTGGGCGGCGTGGTCGCTCTACGCGGCGCGCCAGGACAGCGGGTGTTCTGGCGCGATCTTCACGCCGTGACCGGCCTGTTTGCTGGCGGCTTGATCGTATTCCTGGCTGCAACCGGCATGCCTTGGTCGGTGGTGTGGGGAAAGCAGGTGCGCGACATCACCGCTTCGGCGGGCCTGGGGCGCCCCAAGGCGCCGACGGCGGAGGTCCATGCCGAACATGCAGACCACGGCGCTGTGCCATGGTCCCTTCAAGGCAAGAGGATCACGGCATCGACCGGTCCTCAAGCGCCGATCGAGCTGATCCTGGGCAACGTGCGAAACGCCGGCCTCGGGACACCCTTCGTGCTGTCCATGCCGGCCAAGCCTGGCGCCGCCTGGTCCGCCGCCTACATGCCCGATCAGGTTGAGGACACCCGCACGCTCTATCTAGACCCGGTGAGCGGTGGTGTGCTCGCCGACATCCGCTATGGCCAGTTCGGCGCCGCCGCCAAGGCGATCGAATGGGGCATATCCGTTCACCAGGGCCAGCAATACGGACGCATCAACCAATGGCTCATGCTAGGCGCCTGCATCGCCATCTGGCTGATGGGGGGCTCGGCGCTGATCATGTGGTGGAAGCGCCGGCCCAAAGGAAGCCTCGGGGCGCCGCCCGCTCCCGCTGACCGGCGCGTCTATGGAGGTCTCGCCCTCGTCGTCGCTCCCCTTGCGATCTTCTACCCCCTTGTCGGCGCATCCCTCGTCGTCGCACTTGTCATCGATCAATTGGCGGGCCGGCTGATCGCCGCCGCCCGCAAAGCAGGACAGTCATGAACGCCAAGCTTCTCGCCATGCTCGCCCCGGTTCTTATGCTCGCCGCCTGTGGGAAGGCGGCCGAGGCCGCGCTCCCTTCAGTGACGATCACCAACGCATGGTGTCGGGCCGCGCCCGCCGTCGCACCCGCCGGGGGGTGCTACATGACCCTGAAGGCGGCCGCCGATGACCGGCTGGTCGCTGTCGAGACCAAGGCGGCGGACCGCGCCGAAATCCACACCATGAGCGTGGAGGATGGGATCATGCGCATGCGTGAATTGGAGGATGGCATCGCCCTCGCGGCCGGCCAGGCGGCGCAGCTCAAGCCGGGCGGTCTGCACATCATGGTCATCAAGCCCAAGGCGCCTTTCACGGTTGGCTCGTCGGTCACCCTGACGCTCAAGTTCGCCAAGGCGCCGAGCCAGACCCTGCAATTTCCTGTGCGGACCATGCCTGCGGCAGGTGGTCACCAACACTAGCCAAACATGAACGATTTGTAACCGAACGGGGCGGGCGGCCCATGCAAACTGCGGCCGTCCAACTCCACGCAAACATCATCGGGACGACAAGAATGAAGACGGCATGGCTGGGCGCTGCGGCAGCAGGCGCCCTTCTGATCAGCGCCGCTGGCGCTCAGGCCCACGAACACAATGATTGCCTCGACGCACTCTGCCATATGCAGTCGCTCGATATGCTCGCCCAGGACGGCGCTTCGGGTGGAACGGCGACCTCGCTGGAGTCCCCGCGCTACGGAACCTGGGGTTATGACCTCGGCGGCCGCGATACCGCCGTCAAACCTGGCGAAGACTTCTTCAAATATGCCAACGGGACGTGGGAGGAGACCACCGAAATCCCCGCCGACCGCACGCGCTTTGGCAACTTCGACAAGCTGTCCCTGCTGTCGGAAGCCCGCTCGCAGGCGATCATTCAGGACGCGGCCAGCGGCAAGGTCCAGGACAAGGACGCCGGCAAGATCGGCGACGCCTATAACGCTTTCATGAACGAGGCCCTGGCAGAACAGCTGGGCGCCAAGCCCCTAGCGCCGGAGCTGGACCAGATCCGAGCCGTGAAGACAAAGACCGAGTTCACCGGCCTGATGGGCAAGACCCACTCGTCGGGCTTTGTCTCTATCTTCCCAAGCTACATCAGCGCCGACGAAAAGGACCCGTCCAAGTACGCGGTGTACCTGCTCACCGGGGGTCTGGGCCTGCCGGACCGCGATTATTATCTCGAGGCCAAGTTCGCCGAGAAGAAGGCCGCCTATCTGGCCTACGTCCAGACCATGCTGACCCTGGCGGGCTGGGACAAGCCAGCCGAGCACGCCCAAGCCGTCGTCGATTTCGAGACCAAGCTGGCCCAAGTCACCTGGACCCGGATCGAGAAACGCGACGCCAACAAGACCTATGCGCTCAAGACCCGCGCCGAGCTCGACGCTTATGCGCCGGGCTTCGACTGGGGCGCGTTGCTGACGCCAGCCGGCCTGGGTGGCGTGCAGAGCGTGGTCCTGACCACCGACACCGCCTTCCCCAAGTTCGTGGCCGTCTACAACGAGACCCCGCTTGAGACCCTGAAGGCCTGGCAGGCGTTCCACTTGGCTGACGACGGCGCGCCTTACCTGTCCAAGGCCTTTGTCGACGCCCAGTTCGACTTCCGCGGCAAGACCCTGAGCGGCCAGCCCGAGCAGCGTCCCCGCTGGAAGCGCGGTGTGGCCAACGTCAACGGCATGATGGGCGAAGCCGTCGGCCGCGCCTATGTGGCTCAGTACTTCCCGCCGGAATCCAAGGCCAAGATGCTCAAGCTGGTGGCCGATATCCGCGCCGCCCTGCACGACCGCATCGAAGCCCTGCCGTGGATGGGCGCCGAGACCAAGGCCAAGGCGCTCGACAAGCTGTCCAAGTTCACGGTCAAGATCGGCTATCCAGACGAGTGGCGTGACTATTCGGGCCTGACCATCAGAAAGGACGATCTCTACGGAAACGTGCTCCGCTCGTCGGCCTTCGAATGGAAGCGCGACGTGGACCGTCTGGGCGGCCCGGTGGACCGCAAGGAATGGGGTATGACCCCGCAGACGGTGAACGCCTACTACAACCCGCCGCTCAACGAGATCGTCTTCCCCGCCGCCATCCTTCAGGCGCCCTTCTTCGATCCGAACGCCGACGACGCCATCAACTACGGCGGCATCGGCGGGGTCATTGGCCACGAGATCGGCCACGGCTTCGACGACCAGGGCCGCAGCTATGACGGCGACGGCGTGCTGAAGGATTGGTGGACGGCCGAGGACGCCGCCAAGTTCAAGGCGCAGGCCGACAAGCTGGGCGCGCAGTACTCGGCGTTCGAGCCCCTGCCGGGCGCCAAGGTCCAGGGCGGCCTGACCATGGGTGAGAACATCGGCGACCTGGCCGGCCTGACCCTGGGTCTCGAAGCCTACCACCGCTCCCTGAACGGCAAGCCGGCTCCGGTTCTGGACGGCCTGACGGGCGACCAGCGCGTGTTCCTGGGCTGGGCCCAGGTGTGGCGCCAGAAGATTCGGGACGAAGCCCTGCGCCAGCAGGTCGTCACCGATCCGCACTCGCCGGCCTACTACCGCGTCAATGGCACCATCCGGAACATCGACGGCTGGTACAAGGCGTTCGACGTCAAACCGGGCGACGCCCCCTACATCGCCCCGGAGGATCGCGTCCGCCTCTGGTAGGCGCACTGGTAAGCCATGCTGAATGCGCCCGTCCCGGTCATCCGGGGCGGGCGTTTTGCCATGTAACGCGCGTTTGAGGTTTTTGACGATTAAGTCCAAAAACACTGAACCCGCCGCGGGGGATATCGCGGCGGGTTCAGCTATTGCTCGATCACTCGATCTTAGAGGGCGTTTCCTCCCCGAAACGCCTAGGAGCTGAGCCGTTCTGCGGCGGCCCTCATCTCCTGGTAACCCCTAAGAACGGCAAATTAAGAGGACTGTCAACGCCGCAAAGCCGGTTTTTGCAAGGCGTTGAAAGAAAAACCGTACATTAGCGTCGATAAGTTTTAACCGAGCCGGTTAATTTTATGCACACATGTCAGTTTTAAGCGCCAATCCTCCGGCCAAGCTTTCGATGGCCGCCGACGCGGCTTCGAAGACGTAGTCGGGGCGCGCGACCGTCACCGGCTCGACTCCTTTGGCTCCCAAGGCGGCGCAGACATCCAGCAGATCTCGCTTGTCCACCAGCAAACCATTGGCCCTTCGGGTCGCACCCTTGGCGGCGAAGCCTTCCGTAGCCTGCCGCGCCGCCGCGTCCTGCTCGGCCGGCCACACAAGGGTCGCCAAGGCCATGGCTCGGGCCCGGGCTTCCACCGCGATCACAAGCCGGCGCGCCGAGGCCAGATTATCCGGCGTCCAGGTCGCGCAGAGGCTGGCGGCCAGCTGGGCCTGGCTCTTCAGGATCACCCCGTCGGACAAGACCTTCAGACCATTGGCCGTCAGGGTCGCGCCAGTTGTAGTGATGTCGACCACCAGTTCGGCCGCGCCGGCGGCCGGAGCCCCCTCGGTGGCCCCGCTGGATTCGACGATGCGATAATCGGCGACACCACGACGGGCGAAGAAGCTGCGGGTCTGGGCCAAGTACTTGGTGGCCACGCGCAGGCGCCGGCCCGTGCGGGCCAGATGGATGTGCCCGACCTCGTCCAGATCGGCCATTGTGTCCACATCGAGCCAGCTCTTGGGCGCGGCGACCACGAGATCGGCGCGACCAAAGCCCAGGGCGCGCAATAGGGTCACGCGCGCATCCATATCCTCACCCTGCTCGCGCAGGAGGTCCTCGCCGGTGACGCCCAGATGCACTTCGCCCGACGCCAGGGCGGCGGCGATGTCGCCGGCCGACAGCAGACGCACAGACACGCCAGGCAGCCCGGACAGTTCAGCGCTGTAGCCACGCGATCCGCCCGTGGCCTCCAGCTTGAAGCCGCAGTCGGCGAGCCAGGCCTCGACCTGTTCCTTGAGCCGTCCCTTTGAGGGGATGGCGAAGATCAGGGGTTCGCTCATTCGCCGCCTCCCAGATAGGCTCGCGCCGGCCGCACCATGCACCCGACGGCGCCGGCCGCCTTGCCGCCAAGACGCGGCACGAGCCCGTCATAGCGGCCGCCAGCCGCGACCGGGCGCTCGTCGCCCAGCGCCGCGCTGCGGACTTCGAACAACACGCCGTCATAGTAGCCGAAGGCGCGGCCAAAGCCGGTGGACAAGGTCATGCGCGCCTCGTCGGCGCCCAGCTCGATCAGGGCGGCCAGGCGGCTGTCCCAGGCCGCGAGCGCCGTCTGCAGCGCCTCCCCCTTGGGACCAGACAGGCCCTTCACCGCAGCCAGGGCCGCGCGGGGCCGGTCGCTGATGGACAGATAGCCGCGCACGGCGGCGATCTCACTTTCGGACAGACGGCCGGCGTCCTGCGCCTGCGACCGGGCGATCAAGCGATGAACGATATCAGCCGGGCGACGGCCACCCACCGGCTCGACGCCAGTCATGGTCCAGAGCTCGCGCAGCACCTCTTCCGCTTCCGCCTCGGGAAGGCCCGCCAGCAAATTGGCCAGCTTGCCCGAGCCGCTCGGCGCCGCGACGACTTCACCTTCAAGCTCCGCCTTGAGCAGGCGTGGATGGCTGAAGGCGCGCTTGAGGCGGGCGGCCAAGGGCGGCGCAAGGTCCAGGCTGTCGACAAAGGCGCTGAACAGCGACACATCGCCCAGCAGGAGGGTCAGATCATCACGACCGCCGGCGACGGAGGCCTTCCAGGCCAGGGCGGCGACTTCGGCGTCGGCGCGCGGACCTTCCGGCGGGCCAAAGGCCTCCAGACCGATCTGCAGAAACTCTTCGGCGCGGCCCGATCCGACCGGCGCCACGCGGAAGGCCTTGCCCTCATATGCGTAGCGGCCGATCTCGACGCCCGCCTCAATGTGGCTGCGCGCCACGCCGATGGTGAAGTCAGGCCGCAGGGCCAACTCTTCGCCGCCATCGCCCTGAACCACGAACAGGCGCGCGCGCATGGACTCGCCCGACAGATCGAGCAGCAGGCTCAGAGGCTGCAACACCGGGGAGTCGACCGCCTGCGCGCCCGCGCTCAGAAACGGGGCGCGAATGGCCTCCAGGGCCGTCGCCGGAATGGCCTTTTCGAGGCGCATCAGCCGCCCTCCGTGATCCGCTTGACCGCCGCCACCAGCTCGCCGCGCGCGACCGTTTGCTGACCAGGGCGGGTCGATTTCCACTCGGCGTTGTCCGACACTCCGGCGGCGAGCTCACGACCAAGGTCCAGATCCTTGATGGTCACCGTGCCGGCGGCGATCTCGTCGCCGCCCAGCATGATGACCGCCGGCGCCATGCGGCGGTCGGCGTATTTCATCTGCGGCTTCATGCCGGACGAGCCGAGATAGACCTCGGCCGCGACGCCGGCGGCGCGAAGCTCGCCCGCCACGGCGAAGTACTCAGGCATGTGGGCCTGGTCGAAGGCGATGATCACCACCGGTCCCCGCGCGGCCTGGGCCGCGTCACGCCCGGCGGCCTTCAGCGCGGCGGCCAGGCGCGACACCCCAAAGGAGAAGCCGGTGGCCGGCACGGGTTGCCCGGTGAATCGGGCGATCAGGTCATCATAACGGCCGCCGCCGCCGATGGAGCCAAAGCGCACGGCCTCGCCCTTTTCGTCAGTGGTGGTCAGTAGCAGCTCGGCCTCGAACACCGCCCCGGTGTAATATTCCAACCCGCGAACGATGGACGGATCGAACAGCGCCTGGTCCTCGGCCACGCCCAGACCCTTCAGGGCCGCGTCTATGGCGGCAAGCTCGGCCAGGCCTTCGTCGCCCTCCGCCGATCCGCCAATCACCGCCGAAAGCGCGTCGAGCGTCGCGCCCCGCGACGCCGCGCCCGCCGCCACGAAGGCCAGGACGGAATCAATGGCCTTGCCCGTCAGGCCCGCACCCTTGGTGAAGGCGCCGCTCTCGTCCTTGCGGCCCTCGCCAAGCAGCAGTTTCACGCCCTCGGCGCCCAGCCGGTCTAGCTTGTCGACCGCGCGCAGCACGCCCAGCTTCTGGCCGTTGCTTTCAACGCCGGCGGCGGTGAGCAGGCCGTTGAGGAGCTTGCGGTCGTTGATCTTGATCACCGCCTGGCCGCGCGGCAGACCGGCCGCCTCCAGACCCGCGACGGCCATGGCGATGATCTCAGCGTCGGCCTCAGGGCGGGCCGAGCCCACCGTGTCGGCGTCGCACTGGATGAACTCGCGGAACCGGCCGGGACCAGGCTTTTCGTTACGCCACACCGTACCGAACGCATAGCGGCGGAACGGCTTGGGCAGGGTCTCCCAGTTCTGAGCCGCGAACCGCGCCAGGGGCGCGGTCAGGTCATAGCGCAAGGCCATCCACTGCTCGTCGTCGTCCTGCAGGGCGAAGACGCCCTCGTTGGGACGGTCGCTGTCCGGCAGGAACTTGCCCAGAGCGTCGGCATATTCGAACGCGCCGGTGTCCAGCGCCTCGAAGCCATAGCTCTCATAGACCTTGGACACGGCTTCCAGGATCGCGCGCTCCGAGCGCAACTGCGCGGCGCGCTTGTCGGCGAACCCTCGGGGGGCGCGGGCTTCGGGGCGGAAGGTTTCTTCGGTCATGGCGCTTTTCGTCGGTTCGGAAGGACGACGGAGCGCTTGCTTCAAGCCTCCGCCTTGAGCGGGGGCTTTGGCCGGGATGTGCTGGGCTTTAAGCCGCGCGACCCTGGCCCGTCCCCCATGAGGTCGGGTGGTGATGGCCGTGGTGGTGGTGCGCGGTGCAGGTCACGGGCGGGGCTATAGCCGAGAAGGGATTAACTGACCATACCCCGCCGCGATGCTCAGGGCTTCAGCTTTGCGATCATGGCCGTGGTGGATGGATCGTGCCTGGCGGGCGCGCCGCCCTCCAGTTCGGGCAGGATGCGGTTCGCCATCACCTTGCCCAGCTCCACGCCCCACTGGTCGAAGCTGTTGATCCCCCAGATCACGCCTTCGACGAAGGTCTTGTGCTCATAGAGCGCGATCAGAGCGCCGAAGGTTTCCGGCGTCAGGCGGTCCAGCAAGATCAGGGTGGAGGGCCGGTTGCCGGGGAAGGTCCGCTGCGGAGCCATGACATCGATGGTCGCTGCGTCCACGCCCTTGTCGGCCAGCTCCTTACGGACCTCCTCCTCCGAGCGGCCGACCATGAAGGCCTCGGCCTGGGCCAGAAGGTTGGACAGCAGCTTGGGATGCATGCCGGCCGGTCCCTCGTCGGTCGTCGCCAGACCGATCAACTCCATAGGGGTGATGTCGGTCCCCTGGTGCATCGCCTGGAAATAGGCGTGCTGGACATTGGTCCCCTCGCCGCCGAACACGATGGCGGACGTGCCGCGGGTCACCGGCTTGCCGGCCTTGTCCACCTGCTTGCCGTTGGACTCCATCTCCAGCTGCTGCAGGAAGGCCGACAATCGGCTGAGGCGATAGGAGTAGGCCACCACCGAGCGGGCGGGGCGGCCAAGGCCGTTGCGGTTGAAAATCTGAGCCAGGGCCAGCAGCACCGGAGCATTCTTCTCCAGCGGCGCATCGCGGAAGTGGACGTCCATCTGGGCCGCGCCGGCGTGGAAGCGTTCGAACACCTCCCAGCCAGCGGCGATCGCCACCGACAAACTGACCGACGACCACAGCGAATAGCGGCCACCGACCCAATCCCAGAAGCCGAAGACTCGCTCGTCCGGCACCCCGAAGGCCGAGGTCTTGTCCAGGGCGGTGGAAACGGCGGCCAGGTGCGCCTTGGCCCCCTCCTCGCCCAACGCGGCGCTGAGCCAGTCGCGAGCCGCCTGGGCGTTGGCCATGGTCTCCTGAGTGGTGAAGGTCTTGGAGACGACGATGACCAGGGTCTCTTCCGGGTCCATGTCGGCGGTGACCAGCTCGAACTCGGCGCCGTCCACATTCGCCACGAAGCGCACGTCGATCTGCGGTTTCACGGGACGCAAAGCATCCCACAGCAGGCGGGGGCCCAGGTCCGAGCCGCCGATGCCGATGTGCAGGATGGTCTTGAACGGCTTGCCGGTGGAGCCTTTGACCGCGCCCGAGCGCACCTGCTCGGCGAAGGCTTTCATGCGGACGCGGACATCCTCGACGTCGGCCATCACCGCCTCGCCCTTGGCGGCATAAGGGGCGTCCTTGGCCGCACGCAGGGCCACGTGCAGGACGGCGCGATCCTCGGAGGTGTTGATCGCCTCGCCGCCGAACATGGCTTGGCGCGCCCCTTCCACATCAACCGCGCGGGCGAGATCCAGGGCGGCATCGAGGCCTTCGGCGGTCCAGCTCTGTTTGGAAAGGTCGAGCGACACGCCGGCGGCCGACACGGTCAGCTTCGACAGGCGATCAGGCTCGGCGTCGAACAGATCGACGATGCGCGTGGCGGCCGCGTCTTTCGCGGCGGCCTCGAGACGGCTCCAAGCGGCGTCCAGTTTGCTCATCGTCGCGCTCCCTCTGCTGACCTTCCGCGATTAGCAGAGGGAGACGGCGACGTCATGAAGACCAATCCTCAAATGAGGATCAGCGCGGCTTACGCCTTGTACTTGACGCTGCAGCCATAGGGCCTGCTGACCGCGACGACGGGCTTGCGGCCGGCCTTCACGTCGGCGAGGGCGGCAGTGACGTAATTCTTCGCGCCCTTGATGTCCTCGACCTTGTTGGTCGGCTTGTCGTCGATGCCGCCCTGGTAGACCAGTTGGCCCGTCTTATCGATGACGTACATGTGCGGTGTGGTCTTGGCCCCATAGGCCATGCCCATCTTGCCATCCGGGTCGAGAAGGATGGCGCTCGGCGCGGCCTTGTTAGCGGCGGCCCACTTCTTGGCCGCGGCGCCGTCGGCGAAATAGCCCTGCTCGCCGGGTGCGGAGGACACCACGCTCAGCCACACCACGCCGTCGGCGGTCGCGGCCTTTTGCAGGGCCTGCATGTTGCCGCTGTAGTGCTTCTTCACATAGGGGCAGCCCTCGTTGACCCATTCCAGGACGACGGTCTTGCCCTTGAATTCGGAGAGCGAGCGGGTCTTGCCGTCCGCGTCCTTCACGGAGAAGGCAGGGGCCGGAGCGGCGAGCGCGAGGCTGGGAGCAAGAGACAGGATCGGCGCGGCGGCGACGAGAAGACGACGGGTCAGGCTCATAGGAGTCTCCAATCGAGATTATCGATCAGCGCAGCGCCGCCGCCTCGATGGCTTCGGTCACTGCGCCCGGGGTCAAAAGCTGAGGCAGTATGACGGCCTCACCGCCCTTTGCGCCATACACAAGATAGAGCGGCACGCCCGCCCGGCCATGTTCGGCCAGGGTCTGAGCTATTTCGGCGTTCCTGTTGGTCCAGTCGGCGACCATGTAGACGGCGTTGGCCGTTTTGAAGGCGTCGGCCACCGGCTGGGTGGACAGGGCGACCTTGTCGTTGACCTGGCAGGTGACGCACCAGGCGGCGGTGAAGTTGACAAAGACGGGCCTCCCCTCGGCGCGCAGGGCCGCGACACGCTCGGGCGACCAGGGCTCGGA
Organism: Caulobacter sp. NIBR2454; assembly: GCF_027474405.1. Taxonomy (GTDB): domain Bacteria; phylum Pseudomonadota; class Alphaproteobacteria; order Caulobacterales; family Caulobacteraceae; genus Caulobacter. Next base: position 237,032 of record NZ_CP114871.1, on the reverse strand, counting down.
CGCAAGTTCAGCCGAAGCGACCTCACTGGTCACTGAACCGGCCGAAGGCGCAGCCCCGCCCTTGGCCAGCGGGATCATGACGGCGATCACCGCGACGGCGGTCAGAACCGCGGCGCCGCCCGCCATCCAGCGTAGGCGCGGCGTGGCCTGGCGCTGCGACAGGCCAAACAGCCAGGCCGCGAAGGCGACGACCAGGGCGCAGGCCAAAAGCAGCGCCAAGCCCGGCGATCCTGCCTGCAGCGAAAACACCCAGACCAACCAAGCCGCCGCCCCGTACATCGGGAAGGCCAGGACCTTTTTCAGCACGTCCATCCAGGGACCCGGCCTGGGGAAGCGGCGCAGGAGGGCGGGCGAGAACGAGATGGCCACATAGGGCGCGGCCAGGCCCAGGCCCAGAAACAGGAAGATGGCGAGGGAGCCGATCGCCGGCTGGGTCAAGGCGACCCCGATCGCCGGCGCCATGAATGGGGCGGTGCAGGGGGCGGCGACGACCACCGCCAGCACGCCGGTGAAGAAGGAGCCGGCCAGACCGTTCTTGGACGCCAGACCCTGGCCCGCGCCCTGGACGGACGTGCCCACCTCGAAAACGCTAGACAGATTGAGGGCGGTCAGCAGCATGACCAGGCTGAGCACGCCCACCACGGCCGGCGATTGCAGCTGAAAGCCCCAGCCCACGGCCTGCCCCGCCGCACGCGCGGCGATCAAGGCGCCCGCCAGGGCCAGGAAGGTGACCAGAACGCCGGCCAAGAACGCCAAGCCCTGGGTGCGGGCTTCCCGAGGGTCCTGAGCATGGCCCGCCAGCGAAGCGGCCTTCATAGACAGCACCGGGAAGACGCAAGGCATCAGGTTGAGGATCAGCCCGCCGACAAAGGCGAACAGGATGGCTAGGGCGACGCCGTCGCTTCCACCACCGCCGCCGGACGGCGCCTTGGCGGCGGGAACGCCCATGCCGGCCGCAGCAGCGGGCATCGTCCCCGCCTTGGCGACGATCTCGAACGCCTGATCGCCGATCGACAGCACGCCGCCGACGTCTTCGGGAATCTGTCCGGACTTCAGCGCCACCCCGGCGGGGATGGTCAGGGTCACGCCGTCGGGACCCGCCTCGACCGTCTGCTTCCCGGCGTGATCGATCAGCGTTCCGTCGAAGGGAAAGAAGTAGGCTTCCGGAAACTGGCCGCCCTTCAGCGGCGCGCCGGTGACCGCCAGCTTCAGGCCGGCTTCTGACGCCTGGAACACAGCGTCCAGCCCGGCTGACTTGGGCGCGGCGGTCAGGGCGTCGGCGACCAGGCGGCCGGTGCGCCAATTGGGCTCCGGCGCCTCGTCGCGGACCTCGACGGCCAGTTCAAGCTTGGCGTTCTCCGGGATGCAGATGTCCGCGCATACAAGGAAGAGCACGTCAGCCTTGAGCGTGACGGTCTCGCCCGGCTTGGCGCTGACCGGGACATTGATCGGCACAGGCAGTACGACCTTGTCGGCATAGCCGTAGTTCATCAGCGGGCCGGTCGGCTGGCGATGCGGCGTGGCCCACACGATGTCGCCGGCGGTCCAGCCCGCGGGCAAGGTCCAGTCGATGCTGGTCGCCTCGCCACTGTCGCCGCTGTTGCGCCAGTAGGTGTGCCACCCCTTATCGATCTTCTGGGTCACGGCCACATAGATCGTGGAGCCAGGAACGGCCCAGCTGTCGCGGGCGACCAGGTCAGCCTCGATATGGCCGGTGTTGACCGGTGCGGCGAGGGCCGGAGCCGCCAGGCTCAGGCCAAGAGCGACCCCAAGGGCGCCGAGCAGTCGGGAAAGTCGAGCGATCATGGCCGTAAGCTATAGAACGCCGTCGCGTCTGGTGAAATACGCCCTATCGACAAGCGCCCGACGCAGGTGATGATCCGAATCATGCCCGCATCCTTCGACGAAATCGAAATCGGCCAGGTCGTCTCCCTTGGCGCCGCCGCCGTGAATCCCGAAGCCCTGGCGGCCTTCGTCACTGCGTTCGCTCCCGGTTGGGATGTGGAGCGGGGCGCCCCTGACGCCTTCCTCTTCGCACTCTGGTCCAAGCTGGACGACATGGCCTCGGCGGAGTGGCCGCAAACCAAGCGCCTGGGCATCGACGCCTTGCGCTGGGCGCGCAATCCGCCGTCGGGCGAACTGTTGCGGGGCCGCATGACGGTGATGGGCAAGGATGCGGTGGGCGAGAGCAAGGGGATCGTCATCGCTCAGCACGATCTTCTGGACGAGGCCGGGCGGCTGGTCTTTTCCTGCCTGACCCGCAGCGTCTTCGCCCGCTAGCCGTCCGAGGCGAAGCTGCGAGGCTCAACCGCGCGTCGGGGTGTCTCCAGCCAGGTCTGTTCGAGAATCGTGGTCGCATCGGCCGCCAGTTCCAATGCCTCGCTCTGAGTGCTGGTGACGATAAGCACCCCCTCGTCGCAGGCGACCGCCCAGCCGTCGCCATGGCGATGAACAACAAATGGACCGGCTGACAAGACCAAACTCCCGACAGGCAAGGGTGTGATCTGGAAAACTGGCCGCTGCATGGGGCCTCAATGAGGCCAATGGCCACGCTTGGTCGGGAACCCGACAAAGAAAAACCCTCCCCCGCGGGACGGGAGAGGGTTCCTTGAGATCGTTTTAGCCGCCGAGATTACTGGACGGTGGGGGCGCCTTCGCCCAGGCGCTTTTCGATCTGCATGGCGATCAGGCGCTCCCAACCCAGCAGGGAGGTCAGGTGGGCGTAGATCTGGCCCAGGGCGCCATTGTCGCGCAGCTCGATCAGCTTTTCGGTCGGCAAGGCCTTCAGCTTGTCTTCCGACACGGCGAAGTACTCAGCGATGACCTGCGGCTCGCCACGAGTGCCGTCGTTGTTGAACGGCGTGTAGTGAGCCTGCTTGGTCTCGAACAGGTCCAGGTCCGTCAGCAGCTGGACGAAGCTCTCGGTGCGCATGCGCTCCAGCTCGAAGTCGTCACAGAACTTGATGGCGTTCTGGGTGAATTCCGTGGGCTGACCCTTGTCGTCGAAGAACGGGGTCTCGGCGTTTTCCTGGATCAGGCTCGACGGACGGTCGATGCACACGACCATGCGCTTTTGATCGTCGTCATTGGCCAGGACGAAGGGATAGCGGCGCAGGAAGCCTGGGATGTAAGCGCCGGTGGCGTAGCCGCCGTCGTCCTTCACGAACAGGTTTTCGCCGGCGTTGATACCCATCACGGCCACCGGCAGCTTCTTTTCGCCGATGAAAATGATGGGGAACGACAGAGCAGCCGGAGCAAATTCGGTCACAACCGCTGGAACGATGTGGCCTTCACGGGCGAAGGCGTACGGCTTGTCGTTGGCGTTCATGCCAAGCTTGCCGTGGGATTGGGCGTTGAGCGGTTCCGGCGAGGTGTAGAACAGGACGCTGCCGGTGATCGGGCTCTGATCGGTCATGACGAACTCGGATGCAGGAGAAAGGTTGGCTTCTAGCATCAGCGGTTCACTAGACCCGCGACGCCTGATGGGAGCGGCTTCTTAGCCGATAGGCCGCTCCCCGGCAATGCGACGGCCTAACGCCGATCTAGAAGCGCCAGGCGACCCCGCCCCGGACCGAGCGTCCCGGCGACGGCGCGATGTCCTTGAGGAAGGAGGTGTGCTCGCGAACCTCTGCGTCCGTCAGGTTACGGCCGTCGATGTAGAACTCCATCCGCGGGTCGCCGAACGGCTTGTAGGACACCCGGGCGTTGAGGACGGTATAGGCGTCGGTCGGCAGCTCGAACTCGGCCACGCGAGTCTGCTTGCCGACCTGACGAACCTCGAGCTTGCCGCCCCAATGGGGGCTGTCGGCGATACCGCGCACCGACACCGAATAAGGCGGGATGCGAGCCGGCGCGCCGAGATCGGTGTCGCCGCGTACATAGTCGGCGCCGGCCTCAAGCGTGAAGCTTTTGCGGTCCTGCTCCCACAGTCGGTAGGAAACCTCGGCCTCGAAGCCGTGGAAATCGGCGTCGGTCTGCTCATAGGCGAACACCGCCAGGCCATCTTCCTCCTCGCCCGTGGGGCGGGCGTCGATGAAGCCGTCGTACTTGGCGGCGAAGAGGTGCAGATCGGCGTCCAGGCGGTCGCCCCCGTAGTGGAGGGTGGCCTCCAGTGAATAGGCGATTTCAGAGTCCAGATCGGGGTTGCCGATCTCGAAGCCTCGCGTCGCCACGTGCGGGCCGTTGGCGAACAACTCGGCTTCGGTCGGGGCGCGGCCGTTACGCGACAGAGCGACGCCGAAGAACCAGGCATCCGAAGGCTTCAGGAACGCGCCGACCGACCCGGAGATATTGGTGAAATCGCGCTCGCCGGCCAGGCTGTCGAGCTTGCGCTGATCGACGCGTAGGCCGCCTTCATAGCCCCAGCCGTCCTTGTCCACCCGCTGCTGGGTGAAGGCGCCAAATTCGGTGATGCGCGTCTTGGGCACATAGGCTTCGTCGCCCTGGGCGTCGAAATCGCGGCGCAGGGCTTGGAAGCCCACGGCGCCTTTCCAGCCGTCGCGTTCGGCTTGAACCAAGTCCAGGCGTCCTTCGACGCCGTCGGATAGGAAACGCGTGCCGACCTCGTCGCCTTCGAATTCGGTGTGCTTGTAGTCAGCCCACCCCCCCGAGAACTTCAGCTTGGCGAAGGGACCAAACGCCCCGTCATACTCGCCGCGAAGATCCACACGTGTCTGCTTGAGGCCGATGGTGACCGGGGCCTCCTCCTCGTGCTCCTCGTGATCGTGGTCCTCCCCCTCTTCATGCTCGTGTTCATGCTCGTGGGAGTGGCCGGGAACCCCATAGGAGGTGTCGGTGTGCTTGACCGCCACGCCCAGATAGCCGGCCGCGCCGACATAGGACACGCCCGCGCCATAGGCTTCCAGATCGACGGCCGTGTTCTCCAGCTTGCCGCCCTTGCGGCTTTCCGGGAATTCGCCTTCCGACAGGATCTGGCGCACGGATTCCGCCGGCACGGGAATCTCATAGTCGTCACTTTTGCGCTTCAGACCGTCTAGAGAAAAGACCAGCGGCCCCGCAGCGGCGCGCACCGCGGCCGAGGCGGAGTAGCTATCGTCCACCGTGGCGCCCGAAACATTGACCCGACCTTCCGGCTTTTCCGGGCGATGGGTCGGGATGCGTTCGTCGATGACATTGACTACGCCGCCGATGGCAGAGCCGCCATAGGCCAGGGCCGAAGGCCCGCGCAGCACCTCGATGCGTTCAGCCTCGCCCGGGTCGGAAGCGACCTGGTGATCCGGCGACAGGGCGCTGGCGTCGATCATGCCCACGCCGTTGTTCAGGACCAGGACCCGCGGACCGGACAGGCCGCGCACCACCGGCCGGCTGGCGCCCGCTCCGAAAGCGGTCGAACGCAGGCCCGGCATGCCCGCTAGCACCTCGCCTAGTCCGGCTTGGGGCGCGAGGTCCAGGTCCTGACGGGTCACCACGGCGACGCTGGCGGTCATGGCTCCGGCCTCGACCGCATAGGGCGCGGCGGTGATCACCACTTCCGACACATCATGGCCTGGCGCTTCCTCGGCCATGGCGGCGGTTGAGAGCGCCGCGAGACTGGCGGCTCCGAAAAGGATGCGAACGGACATGTGCAGGGACCTGACTGATACTGAGAGAACCATCTGTTATGAAATAACATATCCGATCGTCAAGCAGCTTTGCTTGACGATCGCGCGCTAGGCCGCTTCAACCGCCGCCCCTGCCTACGGACGCGTCACATGAAGCTCAAAGCCGCCCTCGTTCTCACCGTTATCTGCCTCGCCGGCTGCGCGACGCCGGTTGAGCCCACCTGGCGCGTGACGGGCGACAGCTCGACCTGGACCGATCCGCCCGCCGGCTATTTGGCGGCAGGGACCGCTCCCGAGGGGCTGATCATCCTGCCTGCTCCACCCTCGCCCAGCAGTCCGGCGGGCCGCGCCGATCGCGCCGCCTATCTGGAAACCCGCAAGCTGGCTGGCGCCCCGCGCTGGGATCAGGCGGTGGCGGACGCCGATCTTTCAGGGGTGGAGGCCTGGAAAAGCTTTTCGGAGGTCATCGGCTCACCCATTGGACCGCAGACCACGCCCACCCTGGCCAATCTAATGCTGCGTATCGTGGGCGACGCCGGTCCGCTTTATGAACACGCCAAGAGCCAGTACCAGCGCCCTCGGCCGCCCATAGGCGACAACCGGCCCATCTGCGTGCCGCGCGAGACGTGGATCGAAACCAACGGTTCCTACCCGTCGGGTCACGCCCTGATCGGCTGGGCCTGGGCTCTGGTTCTGGCCGAGCTGGCGCCGGAACGTCAGAGCGAAATCCTCAGACGCGGACGCGAGATCGGCGACAGCCGCGTCGTTTGCGGCGTCCACTATCCCACCGATGTCGAGGCTGGACGGCTTCTCGGCGCCGCCCTTGTGGCGCGACTGCACAACGATCCGCGGTTTCGGACCGATATGGAGGCCGCGCGTAGCGAACTGGCGGCCTTGCGGCGCTAGTTACTCGGCGGCGGCGAGTACCGGTTCGTCGGGCAGGCGCACGCGGCGAGCGGTGATCAGACGGGTGGCGTCCACACGTTCGCCGGCCTTGATCATCTCCAGATGGACGTGATCGCTGATCCCCGGGTAGCGGCGCTGAAGGCTCGTCATCACGCCCACGGGCTGGCCCATTCGGATCGCCTGGCCAAGCTCGACCCCCGGCTCGATGTAGAACACCCGCGCCGCGTATCCGATGGCGGGATTGGTGATCTCAACAAATTGCAGGTCCTGGGCGCCCGGATAGGCATAGCCGATCTTGGTGACATAGCCCGAGACTGGAGCGCGGACAGGCTGGCCGGCCTCGCCCAGATAATCAACGCCCTCGTGATCGCGCGAGCCGCCATCGCGAGACGCGCCAAAAGCGCCGTCGCCGAACACATCGTGGGCGCGAGGCGCCTGGCCAGTGGGATTGGTCACGTCCGCGGCGCCATCGCCGTCCAGATCAGCGCCCACCCAGCGGACGGCATAGCGCGGCTCGACCGCCGCCTGTGGCGCGGTCACCGCGGCCAGAGCCTGGCGAAGGGGTTTGAAAGCTCGGGTCTGGACGGTCGCGGCGGCGGCGCCGCCCAGCAGGACGGTCACTACCATCGCCGTAGGGATCACCCAGCGGCGCGCCGAGCGCCCTTCACCAGCCATGTCCATGGATCGCCTGTTCTTCGTCGCAAGCGCAACGATATGGGATGAGGCCCGCCCCGGCTGGGAGCATTTGGCGCAGAAGATCGGCGGGACCAATGCGGCGCGTCGCCGCAATCGGTCTAGCGCGGCCTTGTCGTATAGACCACGTGCGGACGCAAGCGATGACCTTCCGGAACAGCGGGATGGTCGAAGTCCAGCTCCGCCCGACGGGTCATACCGATGCGCTCCATCACCGCTTGGGAGCGCAGGTTCTCGGTGGCGGTGAACGACACGATTTCGGCCAGGCCGAGAACCTCAAAGCCATGCTCGATGGCTGCCCTGGCTGCTTCGGACGCATAGCCCGCGCCCCACGCCTGGCGGGCCAGCCGCCATCCGATCTCGACCCCCGGCTGCAGGGGATTCTCAGGCTTAAGAGTCATCAGCCCGGTAAAGCCCAGGAAGGCGCCGTCTTCCTTGCGCTCCAGCGCGAAGAAACAAAAGCCGTGAAGCGCCTGGTGATCGGCCAACCGATCGACCACCGCGTCGCTTTCCTCGCGGCTCAGGGTCGCAGGGAAATGGGCCATGACTTCAGGGTCGGCGCACAGGGCCGCGAAGGGCGCGCGGTCGGCGCCCCGCCAAGGCCGCAGGATCAGGCGTTCGGTCTCGATCACGGCCGCGGCTGATACAGCGAGCCGTAGAGATCAGTGCGGCGATCGCGGAAGAAGCCCCAGGCCGCCCGATGGGTGGTCAGGAAGTCCAGATCGAACTCCGCCACCAGTACCCCTTCCTCGTCCCGCCCGAACTCGGCGACCAGGTCCCCGCGATGGTTGGCGATGAAGGACGAGCCGTAGAACCGCTGGCCGCCGCCCGGATATCCGTCCCAGGGCTCAAAGCCCGTGCGGTTGGCGCCGATCACCGGGATGACGTTGGATACGGCGTGCCCCTGCATGGCGCGCCGCCAGGGCAGGGCGGTGTCCAGGGTGTCGTCATGCGGCTCGCTGCCGATGGCGGTGGGATAGAGCAGCACCTCGGCGCCCATCAGGGCCATGGCGCGGGCGGTTTCCGGGTACCACTGGTCCCAGCAGATGCCGACGCCTATACGGCCAAAACGCGTGTCCCAGACCTTGAAGCCGGTGTCGCCAGGGCGGAAGTAGTACTTCTCCATATAGCCTGGGCCGTCCGGGATATGGCTCTTGCGATAGACGCCCATCAGCGAGCCGTCGGCGTTGATCATCACCAGGCTGTTGAAATAGTGCGGCCCCTCGCGCTCGAAGATCGAGACAGGGATCACCACGCCCAGCTCAGCGGCCAGGGGTTGCAGCGCGACCACGCAGGGGTGGGTGCGCCAGGGGTGCGCCTCGTTGAACCAGCGTTCCTCCTGGGCGACGCAGAAGTACGGCCCCTGGAACAACTCGGACGGCAGGATCACCTGCGCGCCCTTGGCGGCGGCCTCACGAATGAAGGCCTTGGTCTTTTCGATATTGGCCGCCAGGTCCATGCCGTAGCTGGTCTGGATGGCGGCGACGCTGATCGTGCGGGCCATGGTCAGGCGGGCTCCTGCTGGCTAATGCAATGGAAGGATCCGCCGCCCGTCAGGATGGCGTTCGACGGCAGGCCGATGACTTGGCGCTCAGGGAACAGAGTCTCCAGCGCCTCCACGGCGAAGGCGGCCCCCGCCTCGCCATAGGTGGGGACGATCACCGCCTTGTTGGCGATCAGGAAATTCATGTGCGAGGCCGGAACGATCTCGCCGTCCTCGTCGGTAATGCGCCCGGGCGAGGGAATGCGCATGACCTGCAGGGGGCTGCCACGCGCGTCGGTCATGGCGCCCAGGAGGCGCGCCGTCTCATTGTAGATTTCGGCGTTGGGGTCGTCGGCGCCCACCGCCACTGGGCAGGCGACCATGCCCGGGCCGACGAAGCGGGCCAGGTTGTCGATGTGACCGTCGGTGTGGTCGTTCTCCAGGCCGTCGCCCAGCCACAGGACCTTGCGCGCGCCCATGGACTGGGCCAGCGCCGCCTCGGCGGCTTCTTGCGTCCAGCCTGGATTGCGGTTGGGGTTGAGCAGGCACTGACGCGTTGTCAGGACGGTGCCGTAGCCGTCATGATCGACCGAGCCGCCTTCGAGGATGAAGTCGTTGGCGAGCAGCGGCGCACCAGCAGCGGCGGCGATCTGGGCCGCCACGTCGCCATCATGCTCCAGCGAATACTTGCCGCCCCAACCGTTGAAGCCAAAGCCGGCCGCCACGCCGTCCGAGCGGAAGATCGGGCCCGTGTCGCGCAGCCAGATGTCGCCGAACAGACCGCGCACGATCTCGACGCTCGCCACGTCGCCCAGCAGTTCGCGAGCGGCGGCCTCGGCCGCGTCGCCACAGACCATGAGGCGCACGCGCTCGCCCCCCGGACCAGCCAGGGCGCGGGCCAGGGCGGCCACCTCGGCCTGGGCGGGAGCGAGGTCCTCCTCCCACAGGTCGGCGTGGCTGGGGAAACCGAGCCACATGGCGCGGTGCGGAGCCCATTCGGCGGGGATGGTCAGGGTCATCATGGTGCGCGCAGGTGGGGGATGAGGAACGTCACGTCAATGGCGTGCATAAGAAAAAGGGCGGCGCAAGCGCCGCCCTTTCCCGTGTCTTCGATCCGAAGGATCTTAGAACTGGTACTTCAGACCAACCTTGATCTGCCACAGCGAAGCGTTGGTGATGCCGAACGGGCGCACCGGCTGGTCGCGGTTGGCGACGCCAGCGGCCGGATTGACGCCCACGGCGGTCTGCAGATCGCTGTAGGTGTAGCGGGCCTGACCAGCGCACGAGCCGCCGGCGCCAGCGCAGGTGGGGTTCACCACCGGCACGCCGCGATAGAAGTCGTACTGCTCGAGCACGCCCCACTTGCTGTTCAGCAGGTTGCCGAAGTTCTCGATCGTCACGAAGCCCAGGAGCTTGGCGCCGCTCGGGAAGAACGCCGGAATTTCCTGCTGGAAGTTGATGTCCATGGTCGTGACGCTCGGCTGACGGAAACCGTTACGCGGAGCGATTTGGCCGGCGTACTTGATCAGGCCGGTGTTCTTCAGGAACGAGTTGAAGTTGGCCACGTCGAAACCGGCGGCGTAGGTGATCTTCGGATCGCTGGTCGCCGTGACATTGCCCGAAGAGTCCGTAGCCGGCACGTAGAGCAGTTGGTTCGACTGCGCCTGACGGCCCGAATAGGTCGACACGTAGTTGCCGAACTCCGGCTCGGCTCGGCTGTTGGAGGCCGAGGCGAAGGTGTAGCTGAACGGCAGGCCCGAACGACGTTGAGCGATCAGGTCGATCATCGTCATGTTGTCGCCGAAGAAGGCGCGACGATAGCTGACATGCAGCAGACCCTTGTGGCGGATCTCGTAGTCGGAGGTCGCCAGCTTGGGGTTCTGGGCGTCGGAGGTCGCAAAGCGGGTGTAGCTCGAGTCAGCGATCGAGCTGGTCATCGGATTGCGGTCCTTGGCTTCGGTGTAGGTGTAGGAAGCCATGGCCTCCAGACCTTCCAGCCAACCGTCATTCCAGCGCTTGCGCAGCGAGACTGCCGCCGAGTCGGTGCCGCCGCCATCACGCTTGTTGCCAAGCATCATGTCGAACACGTTGGCGCCGATCGTGCCGTTGGTGGTGCGCTGGTAGACCGGGCGACCGTCCGGAGCCACGCCCAGGACGTGCGGCTCGGCGCGCAGGTCGAACCAGAACAGGCTGTCTTGGTTCTTCTGGTGGATCAGGTCCACCTGGACGCGCCAGTCGCTACCCATGCCGAAACGCTCGACATCGAAGTTGTAGCCGGCGGTCAGGGTGGTCTTCCAGGCCGACGGGATATTCAGCGAGGGCGACAGGGAGTTGGTGTTGCCGTTGCCCGGGGTGGACAAGCAGCCGGCCGGCACCGAGCTGAGGCTGGTCAGGGTGTAGGGGCCCGCCGGGCAGACGGCGTTGGTCTGAACCACGCCGCTGTTGCCGATCGGGTTCAACAGCCACACGCCCAGGCCTTGCGACGAGAACCGGCCAAAGCCGACGCCGACGTCGATGTCGCTGGTGGGGGTCCACTTGGCGAAGACGCGCGGCAGCAGGATGCTCTTGCCGTCGAGGTTGCCGTTGTTGGCGAAGCCGTTGCGCGAGACGAAGTTGGTGTTCAGGTCCGCGCGGTCGTCCTGGACGTACCAGTCGTAACGAACGCCAGCCAGCAGGCTGAGGTTGTCGGTGATCTGGTAGGTGTCTTCGGCATAGACCGAGTTCAGATAGTACTCGCCCGCGGCGGCGTTGCGCTCGGCGGTGCCGGCGGTGGACGGAACGGTGCCGCCGGTGGGCTCGACAGCGGTGATCAGCGAGACGGTCGCCGCACGGCCGGCCAGGAAGTCGGCGTAGCTGGCGAAGCTGTAGCTCGGCAGGTAGTTGCGGCCGAAGATGTTCAGGATGTCCTGACGCTCGATACGGCCGCCGACGAGGAAGTCATGGTCGCCGTAGGTGTAGCGGGCGCGCAGCTCGGCCGTATCAGTCTTGGTGTTCAGGAAGTTCGGCTGGCTGTTGAGCTCGGTGCCGAAGCGAATCTGCGGCGTGCCCGAACCGGCTTGAACGCCCGGCAGGTCCGCGACGGTGACGGTGATTTCACCCACGCCTTCGGGGCCGAAGGTGCGGCGGTTGGTCGTCGTCTCCTTCTTGCCCACGCGCAGTTCCGTGGAGAAGTTGTCCGACCAGCGCGAGTTCAGCTGGGCGGTAAAGTTCTCAAGCTCTTCGTCCTTGATGTACTGGTAGGTCGAAAGGCCGATGCGGGGCTGGGTGGTGGAGCTGCCGCTGGCGAACAGATCGCTGACCGAACCGTTGAGCGAAGCAGATTGGGTGTTCTGGTAGGTGAAGGTCAGGCGGTGATCTTCGTTGATGTCCCAGTCGAGCTTGCCGAGCCACTTCTCGTCTTCGATCGGCGGGACCGAATTGACCCAGTTGCCCGGATCGACGTTGTAGCGAGCCTTGGTGGCGGCTTGGAACGTGTTCAGCGCGGCTTCAGTGATTCGGGGGATGGTCGAGCCGCGGCCCGAACCGGTCGGACCTTCGTCGAGGTTGAAGGTACCTTCATATTTTTCGTACGAGCCGAAGAAGTAGAGGCGATCCTTGATGATCGGACCGCCGAGGTTGGCGCCCCAGGTCTTCTCTTCGAAGTTCGCCGTGACGTCTTGCTCGACGCGGCTGCCGCGGGTCGGGCTGCCGGTGCGGGTGTCATAGTAGGTGTACTTGTCGCCGCGCAGGCTGTCCTTGGTGATGTCGCCGTAGAGGGCGCCATGGAACTCGTTGGAGCCGGACTTGGTCACGGCGTTGATCGAGCCGCCCAGGAAGCCGTTGTTGACGATCGAATAAGGCGCGATCGACACCTGCATGCCGGCGATCGCCTCGGTGGAGATCGGCGAGCGCTGGGTCGGGTAGCCGTTGTTGTTCAGACCAAAGTCATCGTTCTGACGGATGCCGTCGACCGTGATCTGGTTGAAGCGGGTGTTGGTGCCGGCGAAGGACAGGGCGTCCTGGTTGGTCGGATCCAGCGTCGCGAAGGGGTCGAGGCGAACCACGTCCTTCAGATCGCGATTGATCGACGGCAGGCTGGAGATGTCGGCGGCGGTGAAGTTGCTGCCGACACCTTGCGAAGGCTGGCCGGCCGAAGCGGTGATCACCAGCTCGGAAACAGCGCCTTGGTCTTCGAAGCTGAGCGACGCGTCGGTCGGATCGCCCAGAGAAACGGAACCCAGGTTACGCTCGATGCTCTCACCCGACGGCGAGGTCGCCTTTACGGCGTACGGACCGCCGACGCGCAGGCCGCGCACGGTGTAGAAGCCGTTGTCGTTGGTCATGGTGGTGACCGCCTGGCCCGTCGGGCCGTAGGTGATCACAACGGTGGCGCCAGCGATGCCGGCGCCCGCGGCGTCGGTGATCTGGCCGCGCACAGCGCCGGTGGTTTCTTGAGCATAGACGGCCGAAGCCGAGGCGGCGGCAAGCACGCCAAGGGCCGCGCCACAGGCGAGCCGCTTCATCGAAAGCATGGATTATCCCCTCATTGCGATGCGGAGGGTCTGCCCCGACCTTCCGTCGATCTGGCTCTCCTTTAGCGTTCGTTTACGAACCTTTGGTGACAGTTTCGCCACGGCTTGTCACAATCCGCCCACAGGTCTGTGTCATAGGCGCCGCGCCTTCGAAAATGGACAAATCCTTTGCAAGACGACAAGCAGGGGAAATGAGCCTTTTCACCGAGCCCATGACCGACGACCGAGCCCGGCGGATCGCCTTCGCCCTGGTGCTGGCGCTGACCGCCCTGCGGCTATTGGCCCTCTTCAGTTCGCCGCTGGAGCTCTATCCCGACGAGGCTCAGTACTGGCTGTGGTCTCGCACCTTGAGCTTTGGCTACTTCTCCAAGCCGCCGATGATCGCCTGGCTGATCTGGGCGACCACGAGCATCGGCGGCGACGCCGAGGCCTGGATCCGAGTCTCGGCGCCTCTCCTGCATGCCGGTTCGGCGCTTTGTCTTTTTTTCATCGGCCGACGCCTGTTTGGTTCGCAGTGTGGCCTGGCGGCGACAGCCCTCTACGCCCTCATGCCGGGCGTGGCGCTGTCTTCAGGCGTGATGAGCACCGACGCGCCGCTGCTGTTCTTTCTGGCGCTGATGCTTTGGGCCTATGTGGAGCTGCCGACCGCTACCGGTCGCCGCGGCGTCGCCTTGTCCGCCGGCATGGGCGCGGCGCTTGGCTTGGCCATGCTGAGCAAATACGCGGCGATCTACGCCCTGGGCGGGGTGATCCTGCACGCCCTGGTCTCGCGCGAGGCGCGTAGCGTCTGGTCGCCTGTCGCCGTCGTCGCCTTCGCCTTGGCGTTGCTGGCGGCCATCACCCCCAACATCGCCTGGAACGCCGCGCATCAGTTTTCGACCGTCGAACACACAGCGGCCAACGCCAACCTGGGCTCGTCCCGTCTTTTCGATCCGGCGGAGTTGGGAAGTTTCCTGCTCTCGCAGTTCGGCGTCTTCGGCCCCTTGCCCTTCGCCGTGCTGGTGGGCGGGATGGTGCTGCTGATCGCGCGGCGCAGACTGACCGCGCAGGATGTGCTGCTCCTGTGCTTTTGCCTGCCGCCCCTGCTGGTCGTCTCGATCCAGGGCTTTATCTCACGCGCCAACGCCAACTGGGCCGCGGCGGGCTATCTGGCGGGCTGCCTGCTGGTCGCCGCCTGGATGCTGCGCTGGAACGCGCGACTATGGCTGATCGCCGGGTTGGGCGTGCAAGCGGTCATCGCCGCCCTGTTCCTGACCTGGACCATCGCACCGCGTACCGCCGACGCCATGGGCGTCTCCAACAGCTTCAAACGGGCTCGCGGCTGGGAGCAGTCGGTGGACGCCGTGGTCCAGCGCGCCATGCAGGAAGGCGGCTCGGCCACGCTCTCGGCCGTGGCCGTGGATGATCGTTTCCTGTTCAACGCCGCCGCCTACTACGGTCGCGACTATTTCGGCCAGGCGGACGCTCCGCCCCTGCGCATGTGGGTTCACGAGATCCGCGCCCGCAACCAGGCCGAGACCGAGGCCCCCTTGACCGCCAAGGACGGTCAGCGCGTCCTGGCCGCCAGTCTCGACGGCGTCTATCGCGCCAAGATGGGCGCTGATTTCCGCGAGGTGTCCGGCAAGGAGATCGCCCGCGTGCGCCTGGACGCCAAGCGGACTCGCAAGATCGACATGTTCGTGGGCGAGGGCTTCGCGCCCGTCGCCCGCGATCCGGCCACCGGCAAGCCGCCGGAGCCTGAGGTCTTCCGCTAACGCCCCCAGACAGCGGTGAGGCGAGCGTCGCGACCGCAGCCGGCGCGGTAAAGCTCATACCGGACTTTGTTGTTCTTGGCGTAATTGCGGTGATACGGCTCGGCCACATAGAAGGTCGCCGCGTCCAGGATCGGCGTCTTCATCGTCCCGCGCTTCAGCCGCTTGGCCGCCTCGGCGCGGGAAGCTTCAGCCGTGGCGCGCTGGGCGGGCGTGACGAACACCGCCGGGCGATAGGACGGCCCCCGGTCACAGAACTGGCCGCCGTCGTCCGTCGGATCGACCACCTTCCAGTAGCGCTCAAGCAGGAAGCGATAAGGCAGCTTGGCCGGATCGAAGGTGACGCGGACGGCCTCGTAATGGCCGCTGGTTTCACTGGTCACGTCCCGGTAGCGCGGGTTCTTCAGATGCCCGCCCGTATAGCCGGACTCCACCTTCAGCACGCCCGGCATCTTCATATCGTGCTCCATGCACCAGAAGCATCCGCCCGCGAAGATGGCGGTCTCCGTCTTTGTTGGAGCCGCCGAGGCGGGAACGGCGAGCGCCAGCAGCAACAGGACGGGCGCGCACAGTGCGGCGAGGATCGACGTTTTCATCCTCAACAGATGGACCTGACGGCGCGCGTTGCAAGCGCGCGCCGTCATCAAGGCCCCCATGGCGGCGGCTAGAAGCGCGCCAACACGCTCGCCGACACCACCCCGCTGGCATAGTCGTCCTGATCTGTTTCGCCGCGCAGTGAGGCCTGGGCGCTCCAGCCTTGGCCAAGGTCTGCGCGGGCGCTGATCGTGGCCGAGAGCAGTTCGGAGCCCGGCCGCCAAACCGACGCGCGCCACCCTGAAGGCGCGCCGGCGAAAGTGATCACCATGTCGCGGCTTTCATCCAGCAGATCGGCCTCCCATAGCGCCTGGGCGCTCATGCTCCAGCCAGGCCTTGGCGCCCAGTCCAGTCGGCCGCCCAGACCGGCGAAGAGCGTCTCCATCGATTGGCTGGCGAAATCGGCGCGCGTATTGCTCGCCCCCACCTCGCCGTATCCCTCAATGCGCACGTCTTCGTAGCGAAGCTGGGCCACGGGGCGTAGCTGCAGGGCGCGCTCCGAAGCGGCTGGCATGATCCGGACGGTGGCGGACAGGGTCCGTCCGTCGGCATCGCCGTGCTCGGCGCGGATATCGGGGCCTATCGCAAACCGGCGGGTGACCTCGTCCAGATCGAGATCGCCAAGGCCCGCCTCCGTGCTCACCGCCCAGCCGCGCACAGGAACCGATGCGAAGGCCCAGGCCATGAGATTGCGTCCTTGGAAGTCGCCGCTCCCATCGCTGAAGTCGCCATCCGACTCTGTCAGGCTCAACATCGCGCCAAAAGCCAGACCGGCGGAGTTGAGATGTCGGGCGCCCACGGCCAGGCCCGCGGCGTCGGTCTTCACACCCATTGATGGCGAGCCCCCGCGATCCAGCGTCGTGGTCGCCACGCTCATCCCGCCGACGAACGACCATCCAGGCTCCATCCCCTCGCGGTTCGCCGCCTCGACCATATCTCGGGCCACGGCCATGTCCGCGCGCACCGCCCCGGCCAGACGGCCGATCTGCTCGGGAGCGGTCAGCGCGGCCAGGGTCATCTGACCCTCCATGCGATGAACCGCGCCGGTGAAATGGACTCCGTCGGCGAACAGATAGGTGCGATTGGCGTCCGGCGTCATCAGGTCATCCGGCATGCAGATGAACGATTCCAGCGCGCTCCCACGGCAGGCTCGGTCCGTAACGTTGGTGAGTCCGAAGCGCGCGGGTTCCGCCTCCATCTGGGCGACAAGCGCCGCCAGATCGACATAGAGCACATTGACGTTCCGGGCCGCGATCGCCGCTTCGTAGCGCACATTGAAGACCTCAAACCGCGGCACGCTGGTCGTGACGACGACGCCCGCGCCAAGGTCCTGAAGGCGCGTCAGCTGATCGGCCAAAGTGATGGCCGCGCCGTCCAGAACAGCGAGGTCGGCGGTGGTGAAACCTGGACCGTTGAGCTGGGTGGAGAAGACGTCGTTGCCGCCGCCCTGGATAATCACGAGACTTTGAGCGTCGAGCCGCTCGCCAGCCGCTTCGAACGCGTCGATCTGCCTGATGATCGGTTTGCGTGTGAGATCGCCGGGCGCCTGGTTGCGATCGGCCGCCACGCGCGCGCCGCCTTCGGCGTAGTTCGCGCCCCCTGCGGCGCTGGATTTGAGATCCAGGCCCAGGCCGAGGGCCACGACCTCCACCCACACCGGGTCGGGATTGGTGGTGAACTTTCCGGGACCGCCCTGGGCCTTGGCCACATAGGCCCCACTGTCGGAGATGCTGTCGCCGAACACCACGACCTTGTCGAGATCAGCCGCCCTGGCGGCGCTGGCGAAGGCAAAAGCAGAGCAGGCGCCGAGAAGCGCGGCGGCGATGGCCGCCCGGCCGCGAGCGCGGCGGCCAGGGATTGCGAGGGTGTGGATCATTGGAGCTCCGCGGAAAGAGAAGCGGAGCCTTCAATAGGGCCGCCCTGCATCCGGCCTGTGAGCCGCAGGTGAACGAGCGTTACAGAGTGTAAGCGCCGCCCGCGCGGCTAGACGTCGGCGCTCTCGCGATCGGCCTGCGCCTTGGCGATGGCGTCCGCCGCCTCGGGATTGAGAGCGCGACCGTCGTGCTTGGGCTGCACCAGGGGCGCAGGCTCTGGCGTGCTGATATTGCCCCGCATGAGCGAGCGTCCCGCGGTGAGCCCGCCCACGATCTGCATTTCGAGCCGCATCTCGTCGCGGACCCGCACGTCGTTCATGGTCTCCTCGGCCACCTCTTGCGAAAAGCCCAGATCCAGCAGCAAGGCATGACCGAACTTCATGGCGGACTCGAAGGTCTCGCGGATCTGGAAATCCACCTGCTGCTCTATCAGTCGCAGCACGTGGCCGCGGTCGAAGGCCCGCACATAGAGTTTGGCCAGCGGAAACTCGGCCTTGGCGACCTTGACGATCTGGTCCGCCACCTCAGGCTTGTCCACGCAGATGACGATGGCCTCGGCCCGCCCGGCGCCGCTGGCCCGCAGTACGTCCACTCGGGTGCCGTCGCCGTAATAGACCTTAAAGCCGAACTTGGACGCCGCCTGGATCATCTCCACATCGACCTCGATGATCGAGATGTCGACGCCCCGCGCCAGCAGAGGCTGGCTGACCACTTGGGCGAAGCGGCCAAACCCGATGACCAGCACACGGCCCTCCAGAGCATCGGCCGTCTCGACCCCGTCCATGGACGGCTTTTCTTCGGGCAACAGGCGCGTGACCACAATGACCACCAGGGGCGTGAGCGCCATGGACAGGATCACGATGGCGCTCATCGCCGCGCTTGTGGTGGCGTCGAGCACACCTGCGCCCAGAGCCGCCGCATAAAGGACAAAGGCGAACTCGCCTCCTTGCGCGAACAAGGCCGACCGTTCCACAGCCTCGCGCGGCGGAGCCCGGAAGAGGCGCGCCACGCTGTAGATGCCGGCGGCTTTCACCGCCATGAACACCAAAGTCCCCGCCAGGATCATCACCCACTGCGAGACCACCACCGAAAGATTGAGCGACATGCCGACGCTTAAGAAGAACAGCCCAAGCAGGATGCCCCGGAAAGGTTCGACGTCGGCCTCTAACTGATGGCGGAAGGTGGATTCCGACAGCAGCACGCCGGCCAAGAAGGCGCCCATGGCCATGGACAGGCCGCCCATCTGCATCACAAGCGCCGCGCCAAGAACCACCAGCAGAGCCGCGGCGGTCATCACTTCGCGCGCCCCTGAAGCGGCCAGCAGGCGAAACATCGGATTGAGCAGCCACTTGCCCACGGCGATCACCCCGGCCACCGCCGCCAGACCGATCAGCACCGCCTGCCACACCGGCGGCGCATCGGCGGCTCCCCGGCCCTCCAGCGCGGCCAGAACCGCCACAAGGGCCAGCAGAGGTACGATGGCCAGGTCTTCAAAAAGCAGGATCGACACAGCGCGCTGACCCGCGGGCGTGCCCGTCTCGCCCCGCTCGTTCAGCATGGTCATGATCACGGCGGTGGAGGAGAGGACAAAACCCATGGCTCCGATCACCGCCATGGAAGGCGCCAGCCCAGCAGCGATGCCGACGCCCGATAGCAGGGCGCCGCAGACCAGCACCTGAGCCGCGCCAAGACCAAAGATTTCCTTGCGCAGGGCCCAGAGCTTGGCTGGACGCATCTCCAGTCCGATGACGAACAGGAACATCACCACGCCCAATTCGGCGACGTGAAGAATGGCTTCGGGGTCTGCGAACAACCCAAGGCCGAACGGACCGATCGCAAGGCCCGCGGCCAGGTAGCCCAGCACCGAACCCAGGCCAAGCTTACGGAACAGCGGCACCGCCGCCACGCCCGCGGTCAGCAGGGCGACAGCTTGCCCCAGAGCCAGACCTGAAGGTTCGCTCGCCATTCCATCCTCATTTGGTGATCAGAGGACAGACAAAGCCAGCCGGGCGCACTGCGCAAGCAGTGATCGCCCAACTGCGTCGATTGTTGCGTTTATTGTCCGAGCGCGATCTCGAAGGCTGCGTCGGTCTTGGCCGTGATCTCTTCGACCGTGACACCCGGAGCAAGCTCGGTCAGCTTCACGCCAGCCCCGCGCCCGACCTGGAAAACGCCCAGGTCGGTGATCACCATGTCGACCACCTTGGCCCCCGTCAGCGGCAGGGTGCAGGCCTTGACCAGCTTGGCCGCGCCGGACTTCTCCGAATGCTCCATGACCACCACCACGCGGCGCACCCCGGCGACCAGGTCCATGGCCCCGCCCATGCCCTTGACCATCTTGCCCGGGACCATCCAGTTGGCCAGGTCGCCGTTCTCGGCCACCTGCATGGCGCCCAGGATCGACAGGTCGATATGGCCGCCGCGGATCATGGCGAAACTGTCGGCCGAGCTGAAATAGGATGATGAATCCAGCTCGGTGATCGTCTGCTTGCCGGCGTTGATCAGGTCCGCGTCCGCCTCGCCCTCATAGGGGAAGGGGCCCATCCCCAGCATGCCGTTCTCGCTCTGCAGCGTCACATGCATGCCGGCCGGAATGTAATTGGCGACCAGGGTCGGAATGCCGATGCCCAGGTTCACATAGAAGCCGTCGCGCAGCTCCTGGGCCGCGCGGGCGGCCATCTCGTCACGGGTCCAGGCCATCAGACGGTTTCCTTCTGGCGAGTGGTGACGCGTTCGATGCGCTTTTCGAACACCGCGCCCTTGAAGATACGGTCCACATAGATGCCGGGCGTGTGGATGTTGTCCTTGTCGAGGGCGCCGATCTCCACCAGCTCCTCGACCTCGACCACGGTCACCTTGCCGGCGGTGGCCATCATCGGATTGAAATTCCTGGCGGTCTTGCGATAGGCGAGGTTGCCTTCACGGTCGCCCTTCCAGGCCTTGACGATCGACAGGTCGGCGACCAGGCCGCGCTCCATCACATAGAGCTCCCCGTCGAACTCGCGCACCTCCTTGCCTTCGGCCACCAGGGTGCCGACGCCGGTCTTGGTGAAGAAGGCCGGAATTCCCGCGCCGCCGGCGCGGATGCGCTCGGCCAGGGTGCCTTGCGGATTGAATTCGAGCTCAAGTTCACCGGACAGATACAGCTGCTCGAACAGCTTGTTCTCGCCCACATAGGAGCTGATCATCTTCTTGATCTGGCGGTTCTCCAGCAGGATGCCGAGGCCAAAGCCATCGACCCCGCAGTTGTTGGAGATGACCGTCAAATCCTTGACCTGTGTTTCGCGGATCGCCGCGATCAGGTTTTCCGGAATGCCGCAGAGGCCAAAGCCCCCCGCCATGATCGTCATGCCGTCGAACAACAGCCCACTCAGGGCCTCGACGGCGTTCGGCTTGACCTTGTCGGCCATTGATCCCTCCCTTGGGCGCCTGCTTGGCGTCGATCTCGCCCGGAATGATGATAAATTCAAGTCTTGATGAATTTATCGAGCAAGGCCGAGGCTAGCACCATCCAGCCGCGCCCGGCCACAGGCGGGATCGTCATCCTTCAGGATGCGGGGGGCGGCTGTTCGGCCAGTTGCCCCGGCTCGAGCCCGCAGGCCAGCAGCGAGGCCCAGACCTCTTCAGCCGTCTCGGCGAACCGGAACAGCTCCATGTCGTGCGGGCTGATCATGCCGTGCTCGATCAGGGCGTCGAAATTGATGATGGAGCGCCAGTACGCCTCGTCGAACAGGACGATAGGGATGCGCGGGGCCTTGTCGACCTGGCGTAGGGTCAGGATCTCGAACAGCTCGTCCAGGGTGCCAAACCCGCCGGGAAACACCACCAGGGCATTAGCCCGCATGGCCAGATGCATCTTGCGCATGGCGAAGTAGTGGAAGCGGAAGGTCAGCTCCGGCGTGCTATAGGGATTGGGCGCCTGCTCGTGCGGCAGGGTGATGTTGAAGCCGATAGACGGGGCGCCGGCGTCGGCCGCCCCTCGGTTCGCCGCCTCCATGATTCCTGGACCGCCGCCGGTGGCGATGACGTTGTCTCGAACGGGTTTGCTCTCGATGATCGCACCGCCGCGCTCTGATGCAATCCGGCCAAAGGCTCGAGCCTCGGCGTACCAGACACCGCGCCGCCCCTCGTCGGTCTCACGCACCCGCGCGGCGCCGAACACCACGATGGTCGAGCGGACGCCCCAGTTGCGCAACGCCTCGTCGGCCTTGGCGAACTCCAGCAGAAACCGCACCCCGCGCATGGATTCGCCCAGCATGAAGCTCTGGTCGAGGGCCGCGAGGCGATAGGACGGGGAAGCCATTTGGGCGGCGTTGGCGGCGGCGAGGCGGTCGGCGTCTTGATCCATGCCGCCATCCTAGGGCGTCGATCCCCGAATGAAAAACGCCTCCCCGACGGTTCGGGAAGGCGCTGATCTTCAGACGGCTCGCGGCGACTACTTCGTCGCCGGCTTGGGCTCGGCCTTGATGCTCTTGGCCACCAGATCGGCGACCTTGGCGGCTGGTTTGGGCATCTTTGGCGTAGAGGCCACAGAGCCATACTTCAGCACCTCGAGCGCGCGGCTCAGCTGGAAGTCGCCCTTCTTTTCGTCGAAGGCGGTGGGCGGGGCTTCGGCCGGCTCGTGGACGCCGCGGCGGGTCTTGCCCTCCTCGGCGTTCAGCGCGTTCTTGAAGCTGGCCTCGCTGAACCAAGCTTGGTTGGCGATCGACTGGGCCTGCTCGCGCGTCTGCGCCACTTCCAGGTCGGGATCGATACCGGTCTGCTGGATCGAGCGGCCCGACGGCGTGTAGTAGCGCGCCGTGGTCAGTTTCAGCGCGCCGTCCTGGCCGCCGCGCAGCGGGATCACGGTCTGCACCGAGCCCTTACCGAAACTGGTCAGGCCGACAATCTCGGCCCGCTTGCGGTCCTTTAGGGCGCCGGCGACGATCTCGGAGGCCGACGCCGAGCCCTGGTTGATCAGGACCACCATGGGCAGGCCGTTCAGGATGTCGCCTGGACGTGCGTTGTAGCGTTCGATGTCGCGCGGATCGCGGCCACGCTGGCTGACGACCTCGCCGCCCTCAAGGAACAGGTCCGCCACGCCGACCGACTGATCGACCAGACCGCCCGGATTGTTGCGCAGGTCGAAGACCAGGCCCTTCATGTTCGGGTTCTTGGCCTTCAGGTCCTTCACCGCGGCCTCGACTTCGTCGGTGGCCTTCTCGTTGAAGCTGGCCAGACGGACGTAGCCGAAGTCACCCTCGATGCGGGCGGTGACGGTGCGCGGCTTGATCACCTCGCGCGTCAGCTTGACCTCGATGGGATCGCTCTTCTCGCGCGCCAGGGTCAGGCTTACGGGCGAGCCCGGCTCGCCGCGCAACTGCTTGACCACGTCGTTGGTCGTCAGGCCGAGCACGCTGGAGCCGTTGACGGCGGTGATGTAATCGCCCGGCTGGACGCCCGCGCGCTCCGCCGGAGTGCCGTCCATGGGCGAGATGACCTTCACCACACCCTCTTCGCTGGTCACTTCCAGGCCGAGACCGCCGTACTCGCCGCGGGTGTTGTCCTGCATGTCCTCAAAGCCGTCGGGGCTCAGATATCCCGAGTGGGGATCGAGCGAGGACAGCATGCCGTCGAGAGCGGATTCGATCAGCTTGGTGTCATCGACGGGCGCGACGTACTGGCGCTCCACCGTGTCGACCACGTCGCCAAAGAGCTCCAGCATCCGATAGGTCTTGGTCTTCGGTTGCAGGGCGGCGAACGCCGTGGGGCTCAGATAAGCCATGGCCCCAGCGCCAAGTACGAAGGAAGAAACGCCGATCAGCAGGTACTTGCGCATATCGTCAGCCGTCTGGCTCCCTTGCGGCGAACACGTCGCCGCTAATCAAAAAACCGCCCCGAACCCCGGTAGCGGACGACCCTTTCAGGCCGTCGGTTTCAGGCGTTTGGCCGGGTCCACCGGCGTCTCGCCTTCTCGGACCTCAAAATAGAGTTCCGCCTCTGACTTTCCACCATCGGTCGTGCGCCCAACAGGGGCGCCAGCCGCGACGGATTGTCCGGGCACGACGGAGACCCCCCCGAGACCCGCGAGAACCAGATGGTAGGCGCCCTCTGCGCGGAGAATCAAGACAAGGCCCCAACCCTCTAGCGGACCTGCATATTCCACGACCGCTCTTGCGGGACTTTTGACCGTCTCGCCGGCGCCTGCCGCCATGCTTAGACCCCTAGCATGGCCGCCGTTGGGCAGGGCCTCGCCGAACTTGCGGATGATCGTGCCTTCCACCGGCCGGATGAGCGACAGGGGACCCGCGGCGCGCGGCGGCGGCGTAAGGCCGGCCAGCGCGACCTGTCGTTCAAGCTCCGCCGCCTCGGTCAGGCGCCTTTCGATCAGGCCCCGACGGTCGGCCAGGGCGCTCTCGGTGGTGAACAGGTCCTCGGCCGAAGCCGCCGCCTCGCGGCGAAGGGTCGCGATGACCCTGGCGCGGCTGGCGACTTCATCGGCCCGCGCTCTCAGGGTCGGGGTCATGGCCTGGACCAGGATCGCCGCCCGCACCGCATCGCGGGCGTCATCGGGACTGACCAGCAGGGCCGGGGGCGGGTCGCGGCGGAACATCTGCAGCATGGACAAAAGCTTGGCCAGGCTTGCGCGGTTCTTGCCCAGCTCCACGGTGAGGGCCGCCTCGCGGACGTTCAGCGACTGCAGGGCGGCGCGCTTGGCTTCCACGCCCGTCAGATCCTGGGTCTGCTCCGATTGCAGGCGATCCAGTTCGCTGCGAAGCGCGGCGATGTCACGACGGGCCTGAAGGGCGGCGGCCGTATTGGCGGTCCGCTGGTCGATCTGCACGGCCGCAACGCCGCCCGCCGCCGCGAGGGCGGCGAGGATGACGGCGACGGTCACGAAGCGGCGAGCCATGGGGCTTGGTAACTTGGCCTCAGTCGCGATGATAGGGCGAGCCGGCCAGAATGGTCACCGCGCGATAGATCTGCTCGGCGAGCATCGCGCGGACCAGGGCGTGCGGCCAGGTCTGCGGCCCGAAAGCCAGCTTGCCGTTGGCCGCGGCCAGCAGGGAGGGATCAAGTCCGTCCGCCCCGCCGATCACCACCACCAGCTTGCGCACCCCGTCGTCGCGAAGCTTGCCGATCTCCCCGGCGAAAGCGCGGGAGGGGCGGGCGACGCCGTGCTCGTCGCAGCAGATCACATGAGCGCCCTCTAAATGGGGGCGCAGGACCTCGGCTTCGGCGGCCTTGCCAGGCTTTCGGGATTCAACCTCGATGATCTCAACCGGCCCCAGGCCCAGAGCGCGGCCTGACGCGGTTGCGCGCTGGCAGTAATCCAGCGCCAACTGCGCCTCGGCCATTCGGCCAAGACGGCCCACGGTGAGCAGGGTGATGCGCATGGAGGTCATGACGCCCCGCTTGGACAGCGGGGCGCAGGATCAGTTGGCGGCGGTGCGAACCGGCGGCTCGACCGACCAGATTTTCTCGATGTTGTAGAAGCTACGGACTTCCGGGCGGAACAGGTGGACGATCACATCCCCGGCGTCGATCAGCACCCAGTCGCAGTGCGGCAGGCCCTCGACCCGCGCGCGGCCAAAGCCGGCTTCCTTGAGGGCGCGCAGCAGGTGGTCGGCCAAAGCGCCGACGTGACGGTGCGAACGACCCGAAGCCACGATGAGGCTGTCGGCGACGCTGCTCTTGTCCTTGAGATCGATGAAAACGACGTCCTGAGCCTTGTCGTCATCGAGACGGGCGAGGATCAGTTGTTCCAGCGGCCGAGTAGGCCCTTGGTCGTCAGAAGAAGGCTCGGCGGCGGTCGCCTGGCCTTCGGGCGCGCTGTGCGCGGACTCGCGATTCAGCGGAATGCTCCTATGGGTGATCACGCAAGCGTCCGACCCTATCACAAAAATCCCAGGGTTGTGAGGGGTTTGACTCACCCTGGGTCTCGAGGGCCCTCCTGGCGGGCCCGATCGCGCAGAGCGGTGGACGAGGCGAAGTTAAGCGGGCCCGTCAGATAGACCCAGGCCGGCGGGCTTGATCCCGGCAGCAGATGGGCCTGGGGCGCCGGCCGACGGGAGGAGGCGAACCGCCGCGCCGTCGGCGAAGTGCGGGCTTTCAGCGCCGCCCAAGGCCGCGAAACCACCGCCACCGGCACTTCACGCATGATCTGCGTCCACCCCCGCCAGCGGTGGAAGGTGGCCAGACTGTCGGCCCCCATGATCCACACGAAATGCACGCCCGGATGCCGGGCCTTGAGCAGGCGGATGGTGTCGAGGGTGTACTGCACGCCCAGCTGGGTCTCGACGCCGCTGACGATCATCTTCGGCCCCCTCGCCCATCGCCGGGCGTTGGCCATGCGCTGAGCCAAGGGCTGGGTCTCGTGGGCGGCCTTCAGCGGATTTTGCGGCGAAACAAGCCAGATCACCCGGTCCAGCTGCAGGCGCGACAGGGCCGTCTCGGCGACGTGGGCATGCCCCTCATGCGCCGGATTGAATGAGCCGCCGAACAGACCGACGCGCATGCCGGGCTTGAGGAGGAACCCCAGCCGCGACGCCGCCGGCCTGCCAGCCTCAGGGACGAGTCTGGCCGGTCCCGCGAACCACATACTTGAATGTCGTCAATTGCTCGGCCCCAACCGGACCGCGGGCGTGAAGTTTGTCTGTGGCGATGCCGATCTCCGCGCCGAAACCGAACTCTCCCCCGTCGGCGAACTGCGTCGAGGCGTTGATCAGCACGATGGCCGAATCCACCGCGGCCACGAAGGCGTTGGCGGCGGCGGCGTCCTCAGTCAGGATCGCGTCAGTGTGACCCGATCCATGGGAAGCGATATGGGCCGCGGCCCCCTCGACCCCATCGACCACCGCCACGGCGATGATTGGAGCCAGATACTCCGTCGACCAGTCCTCGATCGTCGCGGCGGCCATCGGCGTGATGGCGCGAGCCGCCTCATCGCCCCGAAGTTCGCAGCCGGCTTCGGCCAGCGCCGCGGCGATGGGCGGCAGCAGGCGCCCGGCTGCGGCCTTGTCGATCAGCAGGGTCTCGGCCGATCCGCAGACCGACACTCGCCGCATCTTGGCGTTGACCACCACGGCGACGGCTTTCTGAAGGTCGGCGGCGGCGTGAACGAAGACGTGGTTGAGCCCTTCCAGATGACCCAGCACCGGGGCGCGCGCCTCGGCCTTCACTCGGGCAACCAGTCCCTTGCCGCCGCGTGGGATGATCAGGTCAACGGCGCCGTCCAGGCCGCCTAGGATCAATCCCACCGCCATACGGTCCGCCGTCGGGACCGCCTGGACGCAAGACGCGGGAAGGCCCGCGGCCTCCAGCCCCTCGACCACCGCCGCATGAATGGCCAGATTGCTGCCCAGGCATTCGGAACCGCCGCGCAGGATGGCGGCGTTGCCCGAGCGGATGCAGAGCGCCGCCGCGTCCGCCGTCACATTGGGGCGGCTCTCATAGATCATGGCGATCACCCCGATGGGGGTGCGCACACGGGCGATGTCGAGTCCGTTGGGGCGATCCCACCGCGCGGTCTCCGCGCCCACGGGATCGGAAATGGCGGCGATGGCGGCGACCGCATCGGCAAGGGCCGCGATGCGGCCGGCGTCCAGCGCCATGCGGTCGATCATCGCCTCGTTGAGACCGGTCGCACGCGCGGCGGTCTGGTCGGCGAGGTTGGCGGCCAGGATCGCAGCGGCGCGGCGGCGGATCGCTGCGGCCATGCCGGCGATCGCTTTGGTGCGGACTTCGGGCTTGGCCAGACGCAAGGCGCGGGCGCCGTCCCGGGCGTCATGCCCGATCC
Organism: Caulobacter sp. NIBR2454; assembly: GCF_027474405.1. GTDB lineage: Bacteria > Pseudomonadota > Alphaproteobacteria > Caulobacterales > Caulobacteraceae > Caulobacter. The sequence goes on along the minus strand of NZ_CP114871.1, from coordinate 209,881 downwards.
TCGCCATCGTCGCCTGCAGGGATGAACTGGCGTCGTCCATGGGCCTCGCCACTTATGCTCAATATGAGCCTTAGCCCTTTGCAGCTTGCGCCGCCAGCGTTCAGGCCGTCTCGCGGGCGGCCAGAGCCAGGTCGTCGGCGTGGATCACAGGACCTTCGGTGAAGCCGAGGACCGCCTCGATGGCGTCCGAGCGCAGGCCGACGATGCGAGCCGCATCGGCCGCGTCATAACGCACTAGCCCTCTGGCCAGCTCACGGCCCGACTGATCGCGGACCACCACCGCGTCGCCCTTGCCGAACCGGCCTTCCGCGCCCTTGAGCCCGGCCGCCAGCAGGCTCTTGCCCCCACGCAGGGCGGCGGCGGCGCCGTCGTCCACGGTCAGGGCGCCCTGCGGGGCCAGGGAGCCGGCGATCCAGGCCTTGTAGGCGGCGGCCGGCGTCGTCGAGGCGGCGAAGATCGTCGACCGCTCCCCGTTCTCGATAGCCAGCAGCGGGGAGGGCCGCGTGCCCAGAGTGACGATAGTGGCGCAACCCGCGGCGGCGGCGATGCGCGCGGCGGCCAGTTTGGTCGCCATGCCGCCCGTGCCGACACCGGCCCCAGCGTTGGCGCCACCGGCCATGGCCTCGATCTGCGGTGTCAGGTGCTCCACCAGCGGAATATGCTGCGCGTTGGGATCGCGGCGCGGGTCGGCCGTGTAGAGGCCGTCGATGTCCGACAGCAGGATCAGGGCATCCGCACCCGTCATCTGGGCTACGCGGGCCGCCAGTCTGTCGTTGTCGCCGTAGCGGATTTCTTCGGTCACCACCGTGTCGTTCTCGTTGACCACGGGGATCACGTTCAGGGCCAGCAGGGTATCGACCGTGGCGCGCGCGTTCAGCCACCGGCGGCGCACCTCGGTGTCATCCCGGGTCAGCAAAACCTGGGCGCAGGCGGCGCCATAGGGCTCGAAAGCCTCTTCCCAGGCGCGCATCAGCAGGCTCTGTCCCGCAGCGGCGGCGGCCTGCTTCTCAGGCAGGGTTAGAGCCCTTTTAGGAAGGCCCATACGGCGGCGGCCCAACGCCACGGCGCCCGAGGACACCACCACGATCTGACGCCCCTGCGCGCGCAACCGCGCGGCGTCGGCGCAAAACGCCTCCAGCCACGCCTTGTCCGCCGCCCCCGTCTCGGAATCCACCAGCAGGGCCGAGCCGACCTTGACGACGATCCGACGGGCGGCGGCCAGGGGCGACATCTAGGGGGTCCAGCCTTCGGGGGCGGGAGCCTCGAACTCGCCATCGTCATCGGCGGGCGCGATCTCGCCTCGCCGCTCGCGCACCTTGGTCCAGGCCGCCCGCAGCAACTCGGTCACCCCTTCGCCGGAAACACCGGAGACCAGCATGGGCTTGATCCCCGCCGCTTCTTCCAGTTCCGCCAGCTTTTCGGCGCGGGTCTCATCGTCCAGGGCGTCGATCTTGTTGAGGGCCAGGATTTCGGTCTTGTCTCCAAGTTCCTCGTCATAGGCCTCCAGCTCGGCCCGAATAGTGCGCCAGGCGCCGCCCACGTCCTCCTGGGTGGCGTCCACCAGATGGATCAGGGTGGCCGAGCGCTCCACGTGCCCCAGGAAGCGGGTGCCCAGGCCGGCGCCTTCTGACGCGCCCTCGATTAGGCCGGGGATGTCGGCCATCACGAAGCGTTCCGTGGACGACAAGTCCACCACGCCAAGGTTCGGCGTCAGGGTGGTGAAGGGATAGTCGGCGATCTTCGGCTTGGCGGCGCTGGCGGCCGCCAGGAAGGTGGACTTGCCGGCGTTGGGCAGGCCAACCAGACCGACGTCGGCGATCAGCTTGAGGCGAAGCCAAATCCACTTCTCCTCGCCCTCCTGCCCGGGATTGGCGTGCTTGGGGGCCTGATTGATCGGCCCCTTGAAGCGGTCGTTGCCCCAGCCGCCGTTGCCGCCCTTGGCCAGCAGAACGCGCATGCCCGCCGTGTTCATGTCGGCGATCAGGGTCTCGCGGTCCTCTTCCAGCACTTCGGTACCGACGGGGACCTTCAGGACAATGTCTTCGCCCGCGGCGCCATGACGGTTGCGGCCCATGCCGTGAACGCCGGTGTCAGCCTTGAAGTGCTGCTGGTAGCGATAGTCGATCAGGGTGTTCAAACCCTCGACCGCCTCGATCCATATGTCGCCGCCACGGCCGCCGTCACCGCCATCCGGACCGCCGTATTCGATGTACTTCTCACGCCGGAAAGACACGGCGCCTCCGCCCCCGTTTCCGGAGCGGATGAAGATCTTGCACTGATCGAGAAACTTCATGGGCGTCTTTTGTCGCAATGGGGCCGTCGCGTCGAGCCCTGGGGCTTGAAGCGTCCCCGAATCGTCATGGAGACGAATTGTTAGGGTGAACCTGAGACAACCAGTCGCAGAGCGTGAAAAGCGCCACCACGACTTTTGTATGCTTAACGCCCATAGGTTGTATCAGCAGGGAGTTGCTCGGTTTGTCAGGTCCGCCGCCAAAAGCTGAAGTCCTGCAGGACCTGAAGAATCTCACCTTGCCGACGCTCGCCAAGAAGTACGAGCGCGAAGCGAGCATCCATCGCAACATCATGATGACCCGCGGCACCGGGGTCACGGGTAACTGGCGCGACTTCCGCGCCTTCCTGAACGATCTGGGCCCCTGCCCTGGCGAGGGCTTCAACCTCGTTCTCCTCAACCGCTTTGAGCGTACCTACGGACCCGGCAGGGCCCGCTGGATGAACGAGGCCCAAAAGGCCAAGCACGAGGAAGAGTTCGACCGCATCCAGGCCGAAAAGGCGCAGCAGCAGAACAAGCTTCTGATGCAGGCCCAGGCCATGAAGACCGCCAAGGGCGGCGGCGTGCCGACCATGGGTCAGTGGACGTCCATGGGCGGACGCACCGCCAGTTATAGCGAAGTCGCCAAGCGGCTGAACATTCCGGTCTCGGCCCTGTCCAAGACCCTCAAGGACGGCCGCACGCCGGACGACCTGATCAAGCGCGCCTCATCGGCCGACGAATTGATCGATCGCAACGCGCCCTGGTTGCCCCCGGAAGAGGCCAAGAAGAACAGCTTCCTCGAAGCCTTCCGCGTCTGGCACATGCAGGTGCTGCCGCCCTATAGCCGCGCCGCCACCCCCACCTTCCTGTTCCTCTACATCGCCTTGCCGATGATGAAGGAGTGCCGGGACGAACTGATCGATATCAATCTGTGGACGCCCCTGGGCCACCGCGCCGAAGCCGCGCGCGACGCCCACGTCGCCTGGAAGAAGTATACTGAGCTGATGCCTCGCGCTCAGTCGGCGATGATGGAGATTCCCATCTACGCCTCCTATTCCCTGCTCTCGGAGCTGGACAAGCTTTGCGAGCGGATTCTCACCGCCGAAAGCCGCTTCCGCGCCGGCCCGAAGGCGGGCGCGGGCCAAGCCGCCTAGGCCAGCCAGACCATCATGCGGGTGTCGGCCGGCTCACCCCGGGCCCGCGACAGCTTGGTGTCCACCACGCCGGTGTAGAGAAAGCCCGCCTTGCACAGGACCCGGCCCGACGCCGGATTGTCCGCGAAATGGCCAGCCACAACCATTCGCTTTCTCCAATCGCGTGACGCCCAGGTCAGGGCGCCCATCAGGGCCTCGCTCGCCAGGCCGCGCCCCCAGTAGGGGCGACCCAGCCAATAGCCTACTTCAAGCTGCGCCTCGGGCGTCGGGAAGAAGCCCAGCACCCCCACGAGGCCCTCGTTCTCCAACTCGATGGCGAAGGTGTTGTCGCGACGGCGATCCTGCATCGCCACCTGGGTGATGAACCCCTCGGCGTCGGCCGGGGCATAGGGCCACGGCATGCGCAGGGTCATGCGCGCGACGTCGTAATCTACGAGTTCGACGATCCGCGACGCGTCCGCCGGCCGCGGCGCGCGCAAAATCAGGCGCCGTGTTTCTATGATGGGGGTTTGATCCGTGCCGTGCATGGCGACCTCCCTGGTCGATCCTGCCGCCTTCTTTCCGGACCCCCGTCCGGCGTGCGGCCAAAAAGAAAGCGGGGAGCCCGGCGCTTCCGGACTCCCCGCTTGGATCGTCTGTCCGGATCGCCTCATCTGAGAAGCGCGATCCGGGAAAGGTCTAGACCGCGCTTATTCCGCGGCTTGAGCCTGTGCGACCGGATCGATGGTCACGTAGGTGCGGTTGTCGCGCTTGGTTACAAAGCGCACGGCGCCGTTCACGAGCGCAAAGAGGGTATGGTCCTTGCCCATGCCGACGTTGACGCCCGGCCAGAACTTGGTGCCGCGTTGACGGATGACGATGTTGCCGGCGACGACAGATTCACCACCGAACTTCTTCACGCCGAGACGGCGGCCCGCTGAGTCGCGACCGTTGCGCGAGGAACCGCCAGATTTTTTGTGAGCCATTGTGCTCTCCTGATCCTATGCGGCGCGGCCCTTAGGCCTCGCCGGCGTCCTTCTTGGGGGCGGCCTTCTTCGGCGCGGCTTTCTTGGCGGGGGCGGCTTCACCCTCGGCCTTGGCGGCCTTCGGAGCAGAAGCCTTCTTCGGCGCGGCGGCCTTGGCCTTCACCGGAGCGGCCGGCTTGGCTTCGACCGGAGCCGTGGTCACGGCGGCGTCGCCGAGGCCGCGAGCGCGGGCGTCCAGGAGGCGCTTGCTGGTCAGGTCGACCGTGCCATCCCACTTGTCCGACTTCGAACCGTTGGCCACCGAGGTGACGCGCAGGACCGTCTCGGTCTGGCGGTGACCTTGCGTGCGGCGATAACCCTGGCGGCGGATCTTCTTGAAGATCTTCAGCTTCTCGCCGCGGCGGGTTTCGATCAGGGTCGCATTCACAGCTGCGCCCGAAACGAGCGGCGCGCCCACCGTGACGGCGTCGCCGTCGCCCAGCATCAGGACCTGGTCGAACGCGATTTCCGCGCCCGGCTCGCCTTCGAGCTTTTCAACCACGAGCAGATCGCCCGCCTGAACCCGGTACTGCTTACCGCCGGTCTTGATCACCGCGTACATCGGTCGCGCCTTAAGCTTATGAAGTCCGAAGACTTCTTCTCAAAATGGATTGCGCCCGCGAGGAAGCCTGCGGGCGAGGGAGCGCTCTTATACAGCGCAAGACCCGGGAGTCAACGCGGCTGAGGCTGAAAACCCGCCCGGATCGCGTGTCTATAGACTGCTTCGCCCGCCGCGCCAGCATCCGGCGGCGGCTGTCTGGCGAGTACAGTGTAACATCTGTACAGAGGGGCCGTGACATCGACCCTCTTCGCCTCCATCGCCGCGACTGGCTTCGCCGTGGCCTTCCTGCATGCGGCCCTGCCGACTCACTGGCTGCCGTTCGTGCTGGTCGGTCGGGGACAGGGCTGGTCCGCCGGGCGCACCCTGGCCGTCGCCCTGCTGGCGGCGGTGGGACACGTGGCCGTCACGACTCTGCTGGGCGCCATGCTGGTCACCGCCGGTCTGGCGGTGGAGGAGCGGCTGGGCAGCATCTTCGGTCTGCTGGTGGCCGGCGGCATGGCGGCCCTGGGACTCTATTACCTGTGGCGCGGCCGCAAGCGCGCCCACGTCCACGATATGACCAGGTCCTATGGTTCGGATCGGGCGGCGGTGCTGAGCCTGGTGACCTTGCTCGCCCTGTCGCCGTGCGAGGCCTTCCTGCCCATCTTCCTGGCCAGCACCCCGCACGGCTGGGGCGGGTTCGCCGCCCTGACCGGCGTGCTGATGGCGGCCACCGCGGCGGGCATGCTGCTGTTCACCAGCCTCAGCCTCGCCGGCGTTCAACGCCTGAAACTCGACGCGCTGCAGCGCCACGAGACCACCATAATGGGCGCGACCCTATTGGTCATGGCCGGGATCGTGGCGCTGATCGAGGTCTAAGGCGGTTTCGAAACCGCCTGCGGCGCACTAGATAGGCGCCATGAGCATCGAACAGACTCCCGTCACCGTCCTGACCGGCTACCTCGGCGCCGGCAAGACCACCCTGCTGAACCGCATCCTCACCGAGGACCACGGCAAGAAGTACGCCGTGATCGTCAACGAGTTCGGAGAGGTCGGCATCGACAACGACCTCGTCGTCGACACCGACGAGGAAGTCTTCGAGATGAACAACGGCTGCGTCTGCTGCACGGTGCGCGGCGACCTGATCCGCGTGCTGTCCGGCCTGATGAAGCGCAAGGGCAAGTTCGACGCCATCGTTGTGGAGACCACCGGCCTGGCCGATCCCGGCCCGGTCGCCCAGACCTTCTTCGTGGACGATGAGGTCAAGGCTCGCACCAAGCTGGACAGCGTCACCACCGTGGTGGACGCTAAGCACATCCTGCAGCGCCTGGCCGACAGCAAGGAAGCGGTCGAACAGATCGCCTTCGCCGACCAGATCGTTCTGAACAAGACCGACCTCGTCACCGCCGAGGAGCTTCGCCACGTCGAGGCTCAAGTGCGCCGCATCAACCCGTTGGCCCCGATCCATCACGCCCAGCGCTCGAACGTGCCGCTGGACGCCATCTTGGGCCGCGGCTCCTTCGACCTGGACCGGATCACCGAGTTGGAGCCCCAGTTCCTGAACCCCGGCCATGGCGAGCACGGCCACGTTCACGACGAGCACTGCGACCATGACCATGATCACGACCATCATGATCACGGGCACGATCATCATCACCACGACCACGAGGACCACGTGGCCGCCGCCGGTATCCGGGGCGTGTCTCTGACCCTGGAGACGCCCGTGGACGGGACCAAGGTCACCACCTGGCTCAACAACCTGCTGGCGGCTCAGGGCCCTGACATCCTGCGGGCCAAGGGGATTCTGGACGTGCAGGGCGAGGACAAGCGCCTGGTGTTCCAGGCGGTGCATATGATTCTGGAAGGCGACCTGCAGCGCGAATGGCGCGAGGGCGAGCGGCGCTACAGCCGGATGGTGTTCATCGGCCGCAACCTGGACGAGGCGGCGTTGAAGACCGGCTTCGAGGCCTGCGCGGCCTAGGTGGAAGGCGCGGCTTAGGCCGCGCCTCTTAGGGCGATCGATCAAAGAAAAAGGCCGGACGCTCGCGCGCCCGGCCTTTTCCGTCTCGAAGCCTGGAGACTTACGAGATGTCTTCGTTGATCAGGCCGACCTTGTAGTAGCCGTTGCCTTGCAGTTCGTTCAGCACCGCCATGAAGTCCTGGTACAGGACGTCGGCGTCGGCGCGGATCATGATGCGCTCTTCCTGCGGAACGGCGCCCGGCGACTGGATGGCGATCTTGCCGGCCAGATCGGACGGCAGGCCTTCCAGGCTGGTTTGCTGTTCGGCCAGGAACAGGGCACCCGACTTCTGGATAGAGATGAAGATCGGCTCTTTCGGCTTGTCTTCCGGGCTCGGCGGCGTGGCCGGCGGAAGATCGACCTTGATGGCCACGGTGGCCATCGGCACGGCGACCATGAAGATGATCAGCAGAACGAGCAGGATGTCCACGAAGGGCGTGACGTTGATCTCGTTGTTCTGACCGAGATCGTATTTACCTTTGCCACCGCCGGCAAGCTTTGCAGCCATCGACAAAAATCTCCCAATCGGCCCCGCCTATGCGGGTCCTTGTCGTCGGGGAAGACTTCTGGCGCGGATATTTTTGGAAGTAAAGTGCAAGTTGGAGCGGAAACGCAGACTCTGTGCAGACTCCCGTTTTCCGCGCGCCGAACGCGCGTTTCGCCGCACATCGGTACGCGGCCCAATGACCCCAGACCCTAGCGTCGGGACAGCGGCCGGGCTAATCGCGGTCCATGATTTTTGACTTCGACGCCTTCACCACCGCCGCCCTGTTTGATTCCCATGGCCAGGCCGCCTTCGCCCTGGGGGACGGGACCGTCCGCCTGCAAACCCAGGATGGCTTCGTCACGGTCGAGGCCCACGACGGCGCGGTGCTGTCGGCCTGCGTTCACCCCTCTGGCGTCGGCGTCCTGACCGGCGGTGACGACGGCGCGGTCGTCTGGTCGCGAATCGAGAACGGCGAGGTGGTCGTAACCCGCTTGGCCCAGGTGAAGAGCCGCTGGATCGAGGCGCTCGCCGCCAGCCCAGCCACGGGCCTGATCGCTTTCGGGGCCGGCAAGGCCCTGCATGTGCTCGACACGGCCGACGCCGAATTCAACCGCATCTACACTCACGACAAGTCGATCTCCGACATCGCCTTCGACCCCAAGGGCCGACGCATCGCCACCGCCTCCTACGGCGGGGCGCACCTGTGGTGGGCGCGGATCGAGAACCAGAAGCCGCAAATCCTAAAGTGGGCGGGCAGCCACATCGCCGTGGTCTGGAGCCCGGACGGCAAGTTCCTGATCTCGGCCATGCAGGAAAACCAGCTGCACGGCTGGCGGCTGTCCGACGCCAAGGACATGCGCATGGGCGGCTATCCAGCCAAGCCCCGCAGCCTGGCCTTCTTCGACGGCGGCAAGGTCCTGGCCACGGCCGGCGCCAATGGCGCGGTGATCTGGCCGTTCGCGGGGGCCAACGGTCCGATGGGCAAGGAAGCGGCCGAGATCGGCTTCAACCGCGACAGCCTCTCGACCCGGGTCGCCGCATCATTGAACGGACAGGTCGTGGCCGCCGGCATGAGCGACGGCCGTGTCTGGGCGGCCAACCTGCGTTCCGGCCGGCTTGAAACCCTGAAAGCCGAGAAAGGCGCGGCGATTAGCGCGTTGTCGATGTCACAGGACGGCGCCCGCTTGGCGTTCGGCGACGAGGCCGGCTCGGCGGGCGTACTCGACGTTCCGGAACTCTAGTAGTCTTCGCCGTCGGCTCGGCCCCACCAGAACAGCTGGTAGAGGGCGTTCAGGGCGTTGAACACCATCAGGGCGCCGATGCCCGCGAAGGCGACGCCGACCATGTCGCCCATGAGGTCGCCGCCAACCACGGCCAGGCCGAGGATGCCGGCGGTCGCCGCGATCAGGCCGACGATCAGCGCGGCGCGGAAGAACAGACGAGCGGGGCGGAGCAAGGGATCGATCATGGCGGCACTTAGCGCCGCCGCCCGCCACGGTAGAATATCGTAGAAACACCACTCGTAGTTCTACGGTAGCGCCCTTCAGCCTTCGAAGCCGCGCATCTGGGCCCAGGTTTCGAACGGGTCGCGGCGAGTGCGCAGTGTGTTCACCGGATGGCTTTCGTCCGGCCAGCCCAGGGCCATGCCTGAAAACAACATATGATCCTCCGGCAGGTCCAGAAATTGCGCCACGGTCGCCGCGTAGATGGACCAGAACTCCTGTGCGCAGGTTCCAAGCCCCCGCTCCTGGGCCAGCAGCATCACCGTCTGCATGTACATGCCCAGGTCCGCCCATTGCGGCGGGCCAAGCTTTCGGTCCAGCGAGAAGAACAAACCGACCGGCGCACCGAAGAAGTCCGCGTTGCCGCCGAACTGGCGCATGCGCCCGATCTTGTCCTCCCGCGCGATGCCAAGCGTCCCGTACAGGTCCTCGCCGCACTGGAAGCGTCGAGTGCGGAACGGCTCCCACAGGTTGGGAGGATAGACGTTGTACTCGGCTCCGTCCGGCGCGCCGAGCTTGCCCGCGATGATCGCCTTGAACTGCGCCAGCGGCTCACCCGTCAGGGCGTGAACCCGCCAGGGCTGCAGGTTGCCTCCCGAAGGAGCCTTAGCCGCGGCCTGCAAAATTTCGCGCACCACGGCGCCGGACACCGGCTCGGCGGTGAAGGCGCGGACCGAAATGCGGCGCTGGACGGCTTCGGTGACGGTCATTGTCGTTCCCGTTAAGGACAAATCAGGTCCCCCTCGCTAGCATCGCTCCGCCGCGTCAAGGCAAGGGGCGTATCGAAACTATGGCGAAATCCAAGAAGCCGGCTGCCCGCAGGCCGAGCAAGGCCACGAAGCCGAAGACCCGTCTGGGCCGCTTGGTGGGCATGGCGTTCATGGTCCTGCTATTGGTGGGCGTGGTCGGGCCTGTGCTGACGGTGATCGTCTACCGCTTCGTGCCGCCGCCCCTGACGTTCCTGATGGTTCAGCGGATGTTCGAGGGCAAAGGTCTGGACCGCAAGTGGATCGCCCTGGACGACATGTCCCCCGCCCTGCCCCGCGCGGTGATCGCCGCCGAGGACGCCAAGTTCTGCCAGCACAATGGCTTTGACTTCACCGCCATGCAGAAGGCGATGAAGAACAACGAGCGTCGCCCTGGCAAAATCCGCGGCGGCTCGACCATCAGCCAGCAGACCGCCAAGAACGTCTTCCTGTGGCCGCAGCGCTCCTATGTCCGCAAGGGGCTGGAGGCCTACTTCACCGTCCTGATCGAGACGGTCTGGGGCAAGAAGCGGATCATGGAGGTCTATCTGAACTCCATCGAGATGGGCCCGGGCATCTATGGGGCCGAGGCCGCCGCCCAGCGCTATTTCCGGGTCAGCGCCGCCGACCTGTCCACCGCCCAGGCCGCGCGCATGGCCGCTATCCTGCCCAGCCCCCTGAAGTGGAAAGCGGCCAAGCCTGGCCCCTATGTGAAGCGCCGCTCGCGCAAGATCACCGCCGCCGCCGGCACGGTCCGCCGCGACGGCCTGGCGGCCTGCGTCAGCTAGATCTGAACGGTAAGGGTCTCGCGGACCGCCGCGCGACCGCCGACGAGGACTTCGTCGGGCGACAGGCGCACCTCGATCAGGCTGGGCGAGGGCGCATCCATGAACCAGCCCTGCTCGATGAGCAGCGGCGAGCGATCGACGCCCAGTCCATCCTGCATCCAGGCCCCCAGGGCGCCGGCCGCCATCCCCGTGGCCGCCTCCTCATCGATGCCGTAGGCGGGCGCGAACATGCGGCAGGTGGCGGCGCGGCCTTCCTTCATCGCATCCAGGGCGAACACATAAAGGCACACCGCCTCGACCCGCTCGGTAATCTCGCTGATCGCAGCTTGGTCCGGGCGAAGACGACGCAGCACCTCGCGGTCCTTCACGCCTAGCAGCAGGGTCCCGTTGCCATTGTGCGCCAGGATCGCGCCCCGTCCGTCCACATCGGCCTCGGTCAGGCTGATCGAGGCCAAGACTTTCACATCGGTGAAATCAGCCTCGCCCGCCTGTCGGTAGGTGGGGCGCAGCTGCTGCATATAGGCCCGTCCATCATCGACCAGGATGCGGCGCGGACCGTCGATGGTCTCCTTGGAGCTTTCGCCCGCGGCCAGGCCTTGCTGGGCCAGCAAGCCAAAGGACGCGACGGTGGCGTGGCCGCAGTGGGCGATCTGGCGGGTCGGCGTGAAGAACTCGAGGCGGAAGGCGCTGACCTCCGACCGCGAGATGAACGCCGTCTCGGAGAAGCCAGCCATGCCCGCCACGGCCAGCCGCTGCTCGGGCGACAGAGCGCGGTCCATGTCGATCACCACGCCGGCCGGATTTCCGCCCTGACCGTCCGCTTCGACAAAGGCCTGGACCACATGCACGCTGACGTCGCTCATCGGCTTCTCCCCTGACTTGCGTCCAGTCGATGCCGCAGCTCTACGGCCGCGACAAACCAAAAGGCTTCGCCCATGCATTAGTTGGAGTAATGTATCGCATGGCCCGCCGCCCGCCCCTGCAGCAACTGCACGCCTTCGACGCCGCCGCGCGCCACCTCAGCTTCACCCGCGCCGCCGCCGAACTGGCCATCACCCAGGGCGCGATCAGCCAGCGTATCAAGGCGCTGGAGCAATCACTCGGCGTTCGGCTGTTCGATCGCCTGACCCGCGCCCTTGCCCTGACGCCCGAGGGTGAAATCCTGGCCAGATCGGTCCGCGAGGGTTTCTCCCGCATCGATCAGGGACTGGAGGCGGTCTCGGCCGACACGGGCGAAGGCCGCATCCTGCGGCTCGGGGTCTCGGCGTCCTTCGCCTCCCGCTGGCTGGCGCCGCGTCTGGCCGATTTCAACGCCCGCCACCCCGACATCGAGGTGCATGTGACAGCGGAGGACCGGCTGTCGGACCTGCGCGCCGAGAACATCGACCTGTCGGTGCGGTTCGGGCTGGGCGACTATATGGGACTGGATGTCTCGCCCCTGATGGACGACGCGGTCTTTCCGGTCTGTAGTCCGGCCCTGGCGACCCGGCTGAAGCGGCTGGAGGATTTGCGGGGTCTGGTTCTGCTGCACGACGGCGTGGCCGAGCGCGATGGCAGCGGCGTTCATTGGCGGATCTGGAGCGAGGCGATGGGGGTCGATCTCGACTGCGCGCCCGGCCCCCGTTTCAGCCAGGCATTCGAGGTGTGGCTGCGGCATCAGGTGGCGTTCCCGACAGTGGCTTGACGCGGGCTGGTAAGGGCTTTCCCATGCCGGGCTTTAGCGGCCCGCAGAGGTCGCCGCTCCAGAGACGAGGTCGCTTCCATGAAACTTAAACTCCTGGCCGCATGCGCAGCCGTCGCCCTGGCGTCCGCCCCGCTTGCGGCCCTCGCTCAGGCTGCGCCGAGCGCCGCCGAGGCCAAGGCTTTCGCCGACAAGGCCGAGGCCGACCTCTCCAAGCTTTCGGAATATGTCGCGCGCTCCTCGTGGGTGCGCGCCACCTACATCACCGAGGACACCCAGTGGCTTGAAGCCAAGGCTACGGCGGAAATCACCGAGCTCGCCACCCGCCTGGCTATGGAAGCCTCCAGGTACGACAAATCTCCCGCCGACCCGGTCACCCGCCGCAAGCTCGACATCCTCAAGCGCAGCCTCGTCCTGCCCGCCCCCCAACGTCCAGGCGGCGCCGAGGAACTGGCCACCATCGCCTCGCGTCTGGACAGCGCCTTCTCCACCGGCAAGTTCGACTACAAGGGCAAGACCATCACCCTCAACGACGCCGAGGATGTGCTGTCCGAGAGCCGCGACCCAGCGGACCTGAAGGCCGCATGGGAGGGCTGGCACTCCGTCGCCCCCGCAATGCACGACGATTACGTCAAGCTGGTCGAGCTGGCCAACGAGGGCTCCAAGGGCTTGGGCTACAAGGACACCGGGGTGCTGTGGCGCGCTGGCTATGACATGGATCCCGACGCCTTCGCAGCCGAGACTGACCGCGTCTGGAAGCAGCTGGAGCCGTTCTACAAGAACCTGCACTGCTACGTGCGCGCCCGCCTGAACGAGAAATATGGCGACGCCGTCCAGTCGCGCACCGGACCGATCCGCGCCGACCTGCTGGGCAACATGTGGGCCCAGGAGTGGGGCAACATCTACGATGTGGTCGCGCCCAAGACCGCCAACGCCGCGTCCAGCTACAACCTCGACGAACTGCTCGTGGCCAAGGGCTATGACCCGGTGAAGATGGTGAAGGCCGGCGAGGGCTTTTACTCGTCCATCGGGCTCGCGCCGTTGCCGGAGACCTTCTGGAAGCGGTCGATGATCGTCCGCCCGCAGGACCGCGAAGTGGTCTGCCACGCGTCGGCCTGGAACCTGGACGACAAGGACGACATCCGCATCAAGATGTGCACCAAGGTGAACGGCGTCGACTTCGTCACCATCCACCACGAGCTGGGCCACAACTATTATCAACGCGCCTACTCGGAGCAGCCCTACCTGTTCAGGGGCGCGGCCAATGACGGTTTCCACGAGGCGATCGGCGACTTCGCCGCCCTGTCGGCCACCACGCCCACCTATCTCAAGCAGATCGGCCTGCTGGAAACCGTACCCGGCGACGAGGGTGACATCCCGTACCTGCTGAAGACCGCGCTCGACAAGATCGCCTTCTTCCCGTTCAGCCTGATCGTCGACAAGTGGCGCTGGCAGGTGTTCTCCGGCCAGATCACGCCCGAGCAGTACAACGCCGGCTGGTGGAAACTGCGCACCCAGTACCAGGGCATCGTGCCTCCGGGCGAGCGCCCGGCCGACGCCTTCGACGCGGCGGCCAAGTACCACATCCCCGGCAACACGCCTTACACGCGCTACTACCTGGCCCGCGTCTACCAGTTCCAGTTCCACCGCGCCGCCTGCAAGCAGGCCGGCTGGAAGGGCCCTCTGCACCGCTGCTCGATCTACGGGAACAAGGAGGTCGGGGCCAAGTTCAACGCCATGATGGAGATGGGCGCTTCCAAGCCGTGGCCCGACGCGATGGCCGCCTTCACAGGCGAGAAGCAGACCGACGCCAGCGCGGTGGCGGACTATTTCGCCCCGCTGAACATCTGGCTGACCAAGCAGAACAAGGGCGAGAAGTGCGGCTGGTGATCCGCCGCGCTTAACGGGCGTTGACCACGCCCGTTGTCCCTTCCCTTAAGCATGCCCCGTCAGGATCGCATCCGACATCCTGACGGGGCCGGCATGGGTCGCAGACCTTCACGACGAAAGAGCCTGATCAGCGCCTTCCTCGAAAGGCGTGAGGGCTCCGTGGCGGTCCAGTTCGCGTTCCTGGCCCTGCCGATCGCGATCCTGTGCTTTGGCGTTCTCGACGTGAACCGCGCCAGCGTCCAGAAGCGCCAGCTTCAGGACGCTCTGGACGCGGCGGCTCTGGCGGCCGCCCGCTCGCAATCGACCACGCCCGAGGCGCTCCAGGCCGCTGGCGCTCAGGCTCTCGTAGCCGAACTGGCGGTCCTCCGGGACGCCCGTCTTGTTAGCTCCAGCTTCGTTCAGAACGGCCCGACGGTGGTCGCCTCCGCCGCCATGGACGTCGAGCCCATCGTCTCCCAGCTCTGGCTACAGGGCGACATGCGCGTCGGGGCCACCGCCGACGTCGTCCGCACGCTCAATCGGCTGGAAGTGGCCATGGTGCTGGATACGACCGGCTCCATGGGCGACACGCTCAACTCCACCCAGACAAAGATCGCCGCCCTGCGCGTAGCGGCGAACAACTTCGTCACCACCCTGAGCGCTGCGGCCGAGCGCAGCCTGGAGCCGGACTCGGTGAGGATCGGGATCGTGCCCTTCGCCGCCATGGTCAATGTCGGCGCCGACCACGAGAGCGCGGCGTGGCTGGACTGGACGGGCGCGGCGCCGGTGAGTCAGGCGCCGTTCCGCTCTCCTCCGTCGTTCACGCCGACCTTCAACAACAATCCTGTCAATCGCCGCAGTCTATTCACCAGTCTGCGCACCGACTGGAGCGGTTGCGTTGAGGCCCGGGATGCGGGCCAAAACCTCGACGCGCTGGACACCGCGCCTACCTCGGCCCAGCCTGCGACCCTCTACACGCCGTTCTTCGCTCTCGATGAGCCCAACCTAACCGGCGCTCAAAACAACTACCGCACCGACACACTTAGCGGCTCATCCCGTTCGGATTGGTATCAGCGGCAGGCGGCGACCAACAAGTACGGCGGAAGTCCATCGGGCGGCCAGGGCCCGAACGCCGGTTGCGGCATGCGTCCCATCACCCCTCTGACCAATGAGTGGGACGACCTCCACGACGCCATCGACGATCTGAACGCCAGCGGCCTGACCAACATCCCCATGGGGTTGATGTGGGGGTGGAACCTTGTGTCTCCCAACGGCCCGGTGCAAGGCCCGCAACCCACGCGCGCCTATGGCGCTGAACGAAACACCAAGATCATCGTGTTGATGACGGACGGCGACAACACCTACAGCCGCATAACCGACGGCTACAACGGCTCCGCGCGGGGCGCGTACGGCTATATCTGGGAAGGTCGTCTGCCCGGAGTGACGGCCGGCTCATACACGGCCAGCGACAGCACGCGAGTCACAGCGATGAACAACCGCATGACCCTGCTGTGCAACAACATCAGGGCCCAGGGGATACGGGTCTACAGCATCGGGGTCGGGGTCTCGACCAACACCCGCACCCTGCTGCGCAACTGCGCCACCAGCGCCGACATGTATTATGACGTGACCGGCGCAGCGCAGATGAACGCCGCCTTCAACGCCATCGCGGGCTCGATCGACAACCTGCGGATCGCCCGCTGATCAGAGCAGCTTGATCTCGCGCAGCCGCTGCTTGAGGAAGTCGTCGGCGGTGATCGGCTCGGGATAGCGGTTCGGGCGCTCGGCTGTCGCGCAGCCGGGCAGGGTCTCGATCAGATAGTCTGGCGCGAAGTGCAGGAAGAACGGCGTCGAGTAGCGCGAATATCCGCGACGCTCCGGCGGCGGATTGACCACCCGGTGCGTGGTCGAGGGCAGCACCTCATTGGTCGCCCGGCTCAGCATATCGCCGATGTTGCAGACCACGGCCCCAGGGGGCGGGTTGATCGGCAGCCAGCGGCCATCACGGTCCAGCACTTCCAGCCCCGCCTCTTCGGCGCCCAGCAGCAGTGTGATGGCGTTGATGTCTTCGTGGGCCCCTGCCCGCACGCCGCCGGCGTCGGCCGGCACGGGCGGATAGTGCAGCAGGCGCAGGATCGAATTCCCTTCGCGCACAGGCTCGTCAAAGGTGTGGCGATCCAGCTTCAGATAGTTGGCGATCGCCTGCAGGACGCGCACGCCCAAGTGATCCAGCGCCCCGTACAGCCAGCTCAGCTCCGGCTTGAAGCCTGGAACCTCGGCCGGCCAGACGTTGGGCGGCATGACGTCGGAGAAGCGGTGACCTTCAGGCAGATCGCGGCCGATATGCCAGAATTCTTTCAGGTCATGATGGGTGGCGCCCTTGGCGGTCTCGATGCCGAAGGGGATGTAGCCGCGCTGTCCGCCCTTTCCCGATACATAGGCCTTCTTGACCTCTTCGGGCTGAGCGAAGAACGCCTTGGCCTCGCCGATGGCGCCGTCGATCCGGCCCTGGTCCAGATCGTGGTCGCAGATCACCGCGAAGCCATAACGCTGGAAAGACGCGCCCAGGTCGCGCGAGAAACCTTCGAAATCGTCGGCGTAACGCAGGAACGAAACGGGCTCGATGGCGGAGGTGGTCAAGGCGCGGCTCCATGCAGGAAGGAGCCGGCTTCTACACCTTTCAGGCCCGGCGTGCATCTGACTCAAGTCAATGAGGCCGTGGCTCGCGAGGTCGCTTAGGGTTCGTTAACCATAATTGTCGAGCCTGACGCCGCATCGGGACCGTCGCCGCCATGTTTTCGAGAAAGCCCGCCTTCGCTACGGCCTCCGCCTCACGGGCGGGGTCCGTCAGCGCGCGTGACGTTTTGCTGGGCCTCAAGGGCAATCCCTATGTCGGCGCTGCCGGCGCCGCGGTGGTCTTTGCGGCACTCCTGGGACTGCTGGTGCTGGCGGTCGGCGACTCGACGGCCGGCGCGCCGTCCGTGCGGGTTCGCCTCCAGAGCATCGGGGCCACAAAGGGCGCGCCTCCAGGATGGCTGGAAGCCCTGGCCCAGGAACCCGCCGAAGAACCCGCCCTGATTCCCGACGTCTTCATGCTTTCCGAAGCGCCGTTGCAGGCCGACGCCGGCGAAGCGGTGATCACCGTCGAAGAGGCGTCCGCCCCGCCGCCCCTGGCCGCACACGGCCCCCTGCCCGCCGCGCCCATCGCCGGCCTGTGGGCGCCGGGTCCGGGCGGCGGCAAGCTTCCCGTTGTCGCCCCCGGCGGCCGCACTCCGGCCGAGGCCTATGCCCGCCCGTTCATCGCCGACGGACGGCCCAAGGTGGCGCTGGTGATCGGCGGCCTTGGCCTCAACGCCCAGACCACCCGCGCCGCCATTGAACAATTGCCCGCCGAAGTCACCTTGTCCTTCGCGCCCTATGGCGAGGGCTTGCAGGGCTGGATCGATCTGGCGCGCCAGCACGGCCATGAAGTTCTGCTGGAGACGCCGCTAGAGCCCAACGACTATCCGCAGAACGATCCTGGCCCTTACACCCTGATGACCGGCGCGCGGCCGGAAGAGACGGTTCGCAAGCTGGAATGGCTGATGAGCCGCGCCACGGGCTATTTTGGCCTGACCAACTACCTGGGCTCGCGCTTCCTGCAGTCGGACCCGGCGGTCACCACCCTGACGGCGGTGATGAAGCAGCGCGGCCTGGCCTTTATCGACGACGGTCAGGCGGGCGGACGCGGCTTTGGCCTGCGCGCCTCGGCCGATCGCATCATCGACGATCAGCTTTCGGCCGAAGCGATCGATCGCCAACTCAAGGCCATAGAGGGCGGCGCGGTGCAACGGGGCCAAGCGCTCGGATCGGGCTTCGCCTATCCGGTGACCATCAATCAGGTCTCCCGCTGGGCCGAAGGTCTGTCAGGTCGCGGCTTCCAGCTTGCGCCCGCCTCGGCGGTCGTCAGCAAGCGATGAGTCCCGACCTGTCCGCCTATCGGCCCAATGTCGGGGTCGTGCTTTTCCATCCTGACGGTCGCGTCTGGCTGGGCCGCCGCGCCAATACGCCGGACCCGTGGAACTGGCAGTTTCCTCAGGGCGGCGTCGACGAGGGCGAGGACCTGGAAATCGCCGCGCGCCGTGAACTGCTGGAGGAGACCGGGGTCGAAACCGTCACGCTGCTCGGCCGCACCGAGGACTGGATTGTCTACGACTTCCCGCCCGAGGTGCTGAGCAAGCAGATCGCCCGCGGCTGGAAAGGTCAAAAGCAGGTCTGGTTTGCTTTTCGCTTCGACGGCGACGAGTCGGAAATCAATCTTTCATCTCACGCGGATATCGAATTTGACGCTTGGCGGTGGGGCGCACTCGACGAAGCAGTCGAATTGGTCATACCCTTCAAGCGAAACGTGTACGGACAAGTGATAGACGCTTTCCGACGTTTCGCGGGGGTCTAGCTT
Organism: Caulobacter sp. NIBR2454; assembly: GCF_027474405.1. Taxonomy (GTDB): domain Bacteria; phylum Pseudomonadota; class Alphaproteobacteria; order Caulobacterales; family Caulobacteraceae; genus Caulobacter. Next base: position 191,379 of record NZ_CP114871.1, on the reverse strand, counting down.
TTGGGGGCTTCGTTCTGGGGCGTGATGGCGGGGGCCATTTCTTATGATCCACAACATTCGACCGCTGAAGCGGATGCTCGACCGGCCGCCGACCACGAGGGCCGCAACTCAACCCACGGGCCGACTTGGCCGCTTCGTCGATGACAGGGAACCGATACAGTGATCGATAAAATTCTCACCTGGCTGGGCATCAAGCCCGCCGCCCAACCCGCCAAGCCGGCCGCTCCGGTAGCCGCGCCCAAACCCGCCCCGGCGCCCGCCGCGGCGGCGCCTGCTCCAGCGCCTGCGCCTAAGCCGGCTGTTCCGGTTTCCACGCCGGCGCCTGCCGCCGCCAAGCCGGCGACGCCGAAGGCCGCTGCGCCCAAGAAGCCCGCCGCCAAGAAGCCGGCTGCAAAGCCCGCTGCGAAAGCCGCTGCGCCGAAGGCCAAGGCCGCGCCGAAAGCCGCCGCCAAGCCGGCCGCCAAGAAGGCCCCGGTGAAGGCTGCCGCCAAGCCGGCTGCGAAGACCGCGGCTAAACCGGTCGCCAAGGCTCCGGCCAAGAAGCCGACGCCCAAGCCTGCCGCCAAAGCCCCTGCTCCCAAGGTCGCCGCTAAGCCGGCCGCCAAGAAGGCTCCGGTGAAGACCGCCGCCAAGCCGGCTGCAAAGCCCGCCGCAGCGAAGGCTCCGGCGAAGACCGCCAAACCGGCGGCCAAGGCGCCCGCCAAGAAGCCAGCGGCCAAGAAGTAGGCGCTTGGCGCCGAACGCTAAGGCCTCGCAACGCATGCGCCCCGTGGTGATGATCCACGGGGCGTTTTGCGGCGGCTGGGTGTTCGACGATTTCCGGCGGCCCTTTGAGGCCGTGGGCTTCGATATGCTGACGCCCGACCTGCCGGGTCATGGTCCCGACGAAAATCCTGCGGGTCAGTCCATGAGCGACTACGCCCGCGCGATCGCGGACGTCTGCGAAGCCCAATCCGAACCTGCGATCCTGATCGGTCATTCTCTTGGCGGCCTCGTCGCCCAGATGGCGGCTGCGCGTCTCGCTACGCGGCGCAGGCCCGTCGCGGCCCTGATCCTGCTGGCCCCATCATCGCCCTGGGGCGTCACCGGCACCTCGATGGAAGAGGCCGTCAGCGCATTCGGACTTTATGGGCTTGGCCCCTACTGGCTGCAGTCGGTCGATCCTCAGTACGACGTGGCCCTGAACTACAGCCTGAACAACCTGACCAGGGTCAGAGCCGACGAGATCTTCGCCCGCATGGTCCCGGAAAGTGGCCGCGCCCTGTTCGAGACCCTGAACTGGTGGCTCGACCCGATGATGACGACCAGCGTCAGCGCCATCGGTGTTCCGACCCTGACCATCGCCGGGGGTAGGGACGTCATCCACCCCCCCGCCACCGTACGCCAGACGGCGGCGCGGCTTGGTGGAGCGTTCCGCACCTTTCCACAGATGAGCCATTGGCTTCCCGCCGAACCGGGCTGGGACGATGTCGCCGCCGCCTGTTTGGAATGGCTGACGCAGGAAGCGCGCGCCGCCGCCTAACTGCTAGGCGGCGAAAATAGCTTGAGCCCCAGAATCCCGGCTACGATCAGGCCTACGCAGACTAGGCGCGCCACCGTCGCCGGCTCCTTGAACAGCCAGATGCCGATGATGACGGTGCCCACCGCGCCGATGCCGGTCCACACGGCATAGGCCGTGCCCAGCGGCAGGGTTCGCACAGCCCACCCCAGCAAGCCCATGCTGAGCACCAGACTCACGGCGGTGAACACAGTGGGCCACAGGCGCGTGAACCCGTGGGTGTATTTGAGCCCGACGGCCCAGCCGATTTCGAACAGTCCGGCGATGAAGAGAATGATCCAGGCCATGATCCACCTTGAACAGGTCCAGGTCGTCCCGGACGAGGGGGAATGGGCAGGCGGGGTCGTCCCCGCTGGGAGGCGTAAGGCCTCGAAATATAGCGGGCGTCAGGCCACGAGGACTTGACGCCCTTAAAGGCTTACTTGCGGACGCTGTAGAGCAGGTTCGACTGGTCGGCGTTCTTGAGAACCGAAGAGCCGTCCGGCTTCTTCAGCTGCACGAACACCATACCGGTCGAGGCGGTGCCTTCGCCCACATGTTCCCAGGAGACGGTGGTGCGCTTGAAGTCCGCACCCGTCATCTGGTCATTGCGATACAGCTGCAGGACGGGCTCACGGGTGGACGCCCAGCCGTGCAGGTCGGTCACCAGCGTCTGGGCCAAGCCCGTCGGGTGGGTGATGACCAGGGTGCAGACGTTCTTGTTCGAACCAGCCGGCTCGACGAGGATCTGATAGGGCTTGGCCTGGGCCAGGATCCACTGATCGCGCTTCTTCTTGAAGCCGGCGGCCTTGGCCAGGGCGGCCTGGTCGCCGCCGTCCTGAACGCCCGGGACGCAGATGCTGTTCAGGGCGCTGATGATGGCGATCGAAGTCGGATCGGTCGGATCTGGATAGGTGATCGGCGCGGGAGCGACCGGAGGCGCCTCGGCGGCGGGCGCAGCCGGAGCGGCCATGGGATCGGTCGGCGCGGGCGCCGGCATGGCCGGATCGGGCGTGGCGGCCGGAGCCGGTGCGGCTTCCACCGGCGGCGGCGTGGTCGCATCCTGGGCGACGGCGACACCGAACGTGGCGGCGGTGATCAGGCTGGCGAGCACAAGGCGCATACGGCATTTCCCCTTAACTTGACGCGCGGCATGACACACCGCGCGAGACGCTATCGCAACCCTCTAGCGACGGTTTACGACAGTAATAGGGCGGTATGCCGCCCTAGGCGGCTTCTACCGCGTGCTCTGCCAGGATCGTCAGGCCATCGGGCGTGACGTCGGCGAAGCCGCCCTGGATATCAAACGCGCGCACGGCCGAACCGTCACGCACCGTCACGCGGCCCTCCTTGAGGGCCGTCATGAACGGAGCGTGGCCGGCCAGGACACCGAAGTCGCCCTCGGTCCCGGGGGCGTCGACCTGATCGACGTCACCCGAGTAGAGCTCGCGCTCGGGCGCGACGAGGGAGAAGTGCAGCTTGGCCATGATCAGGCGGCTTCCGCGGCCAGCTTCTCGGCCTTGGCGACGGCTTCCTCGATGGTGCCGACGTTGTAGAAGGCCGGCTCCGGCAGGTGGTCGTAGCCGCCGTCGCAGATCGCCTTGAACGAGCGGATCGTGTCTTCCAGCGACACGAACACGCCCGGCAGGTTGGTGAACTGCTCGGCCACGTGGAACGGCTGCGACAGGAAGCGCTGGATCTTGCGGGCGCGGGCGACGACCAGCTTGTCGTCTTCAGACAGCTCATCCATGCCCAGGATCGCGATGATGTCCTTCAGCGACTTGTACTGCTGCAGGATCTCCTGAACGCGGCGGGCGACGGCATAGTGCTCTTCGCCGATAACGTTCGGGTCCATGATCCGGCTGGTGGAGTCCAGCGGGTCCACGGCCGGGAAGATGGCCTGGGCGGCGATGTCGCGGCTCAGCACGGTCGTCGCGTCCAAGTGGGCGAACGAGGTGGCGGGCGCCGGGTCGGTCAGGTCGTCGGCGGGAACGTACACGGCCTGGACCGAGGTGATCGAACCCTTGCTGGTCGAGGTGATGCGCTCCTGCAGGTTGCCCATCTCGGTGGCCAGGGTGGGCTGATAACCCACGGCCGAGGGGATGCGGCCCAGCAGAGCCGACACTTCGGCGCCGGCTTGGGTGAAGCGGAAGATGTTGTCGACGAAGAGCAGCACGTCTTTGCCTTCTTCGTCGCGGAAGTACTCGGCCTGGGCCAGACCGGTCAGAGCCACGCGGGCACGGGCGCCGGGAGGCTCGTTCATCTGACCATAGACCAGTGCGCAACGGCTGCCTTCGCCGCCGCCAGCCTTGTTCACGCCGGACTCGATCATCTCGTGATAGAGGTCGTTGCCTTCGCGGGTGCGTTCACCCACGCCGGCCAGAACCGAATAACCGCCGTAGGCCTTGGCGATGTTGTTGATCAGTTCCTGCATGGTCACGGTCTTGCCGACGCCGGCGCCGCCGAACAGGCCGATCTTGCCGCCCTTGGTGTAGGGGCAGAGCAGGTCGATGACCTTGATGCCGGTGACGAGCACTTCGGCGGTCGTGGTCTGCTCGGCGAAGGACGGGGCCTCAGCGTGGATCGGGCGACGCTCGGCCGTGGCGATCGGGCCGCCTTCGTCGATCGGATCGCCGACCACGTTCATGATACGGCCCAGGGTGGCGGGGCCGACCGGCACGTTGATGGCGTTACCCGTGTCGCTCACCCGCTGACCGCGGGTCAGGCCCTCGGTGGTGTCCATGGCGATGGTGCGGACCGTGTTCTCACCCAGGTGCTGGGCGACTTCCAGAACCAGGCGGAACGTCTCGCCGGTGCGCTGGTCGGTGTTGGTGGTCTCCAGCGCATTGAGGATCGCCGGCAGGGCGCCGGTGAACTCGACGTCGACGACGGCGCCGATCACCTGGACGATGCGGCCGGTCGCGCCGACGGGGACCAGCGCCTTGGTGGCGGCGGCCTTCGCGGGAGCCTTCGGCGCAGCAGCCTTCTTCGGCGCGGCGGCTTTCGGAGCGGCGGCTTTCGGAGCGGCGGCGGCTTTAGCAGCCTTCGGGGCGGCGGCCTTGGGGGCCGTAGCAGGGGTCTTGGCCATGGCGAGCTTCAATCGTCTTTCGTCAGATAGCTTCGGCGCCGGAGATGATCTCGATCAACTCCTTGGTGATCTGCGCCTGGCGGGTGCGGTTATATTCAAGGGTGTAGCGACGGATCATGTCGCCGGCATTGCGCGTGGCGTTGTCCATGGCGCTCATCTGGCTGGCATAGAAGCCGGCCTGGTTCTCGAGCAGCGCGGACAGAATCTGAACCGTCAGATAGCGGGGCAGCAGCGTCTCGAGGATTTCCTCCTCGGACGGCTCGTAGGTGTAGACCGCTTCGCCGGACTTGGCCGGAGCATCGCTCTCCACCGCCGCCGGCACCAGTTGGCGCGCGGTCGGAACCTGCGACACCACCGACTTGTAGCGGCTGTAGAACAGAGTGACGACATCGGCCTCGCCCGCCTCGAAAATGCGGGTGATAGCGTCGGCCACCGGCTGGGCGCTGGCGAGCGTCAGGGTGCGCTGGCCCGAAAGCTCGAAGCTCTCGACGATCCGCTCTTCGCCGAACACGCGGCGCAGGGGATCGCGAGCCTTCTTGCCCACGGTGATGATCTTGACGTCCTTGCCTTCAGACAGGCGCGCTGAGGCGAAGTCCTTGGCGGCGCGAACGATCGCGCTGTTGAAACCGCCGGCCAGACCACGGTCCGAAGTGGCGACCACCACCAGGTGACGCTGATCCGATCCCGTGCCCGACAGCAGCTTGGGGCCGTCGCCCGACACGCCCGCCGACAGGTTGGCGATCACGCTGGCGAGCCGCGTCGCATAGGGACGCGCGCTTTCGGCGGCGTCCTGCGAGCGGCGCAGCTTGGCCGCCGCCACCATCTGCATTGCTTTCGTGATCTTCTGCGTGGCTTTCACGCTCGAGATCCGATTGCGCATTTCCTTCAGGCTGGCCATTCGGCGCTACTCTTTCTCCGAGCGTTCCGAGGGCTTAGGCGAAGGTCGCCGAGAAGCTTTCCAGCGCGCTCTTCAGCTTGCCTTCCAGCGTATCGTCGAGAGCCTTCTTGGTGCGGATGCCGTCCAGCAGATCCTTATGCTGGCTGTGCAGACGCGACAGGAACTCGGACTCGAAGCGGCCGACCGAGGCGGTCGGGATCTTGTCCAGGTAGCCGCGGGTGCCGGCGTAGATCACGCAGACCTGTTCTTCGACCGACAGGGGCGCGTATTGCGGCTGCTTCAGCAGCTCGGTCAGGCGCTCACCACGGGCCAGCAGTCGCTGGGTGGCGGCGTCCAGGTCCGAGCCGAACTTCGCGAAGGCGGCCATTTCACGATACTGCGCCAGCTCGCCCTTGATGGGACCGGCCACCTGCTTCATCGCCTTGATCTGGGCCGAGGAGCCCACGCGCGACACCGAGATGCCGACGTTCACCGCCGGACGGATGCCCTGATAGAACAGGTCCGTCTCGAGGAAGATCTGGCCGTCGGTGATCGAGATCACGTTGGTCGGGATATAGGCCGACACGTCGTTGGCCTGGGTCTCGATCAGCGGCAGGGCCGTCAGCGAACCCGAACCGTAGTCCTCGTTCAGCTTGGCGGCGCGCTCCAGCAGGCGAGAGTGCAGGTAGAACACGTCGCCCGGATAGGCTTCGCGGCCCGGCGGGCGGCGCAGCAGCAGCGACATCTGACGATAGGCGACGGCCTGCTTGGACAGATCGTCATAGATGATCAGGGCGTGCATGCCGTTGTCGCGGAACCACTCGCCCATGGCGCAACCCGAGAACGGGGCCAGGAACTGCAGCGGGGCCGGTTCGGACGCGGTGGCCGAGACCACGATGGTGTAGTCCAGCGCGCCGTTGTCCTCGAGCGTCTTGACGATGCGGGCGACGGTGGAGCGCTTCTGGCCGATGGCGACATAGACGCAATAGAGCTTGGCGCTCTCGTCCGTGCCGGCGTTGACGGCCTTCTGGTTCAGGATGGTGTCGATCGCCACGGCGGTCTTGCCGGTCTGGCGGTCACCGATGATCAGTTCGCGCTGGCCGCGGCCGACGGGGATCAGGGTGTCGATGGCCTTCAGGCCGGTCTGCACGGGCTCGTGAACCGACTTGCGGGGGATGATGCCCGGAGCCTTCACGTCCACGCGACGCCGCTCGGCCACGTTCTTGATCGGGCCCTTGCCGTCGATCGGCTCGCCCAGCGGGTTCACGACGCGACCCAGCAGACCCTTGCCGACCGGCACGTCCACGATCTCGCCGAGACGACGGACTTCATCGCCTTCGCGCACGTTGCGGTCGTCGCCGAAGATAACGACGCCGACGTTGTCGCGCTCCAGGTTCAGGGCCATGCCCTTCACGCCGGCGCTGGGGAACTCGACCATTTCACCGGCTTGGACCTTGTCCAGACCGAAGACACGGGCGATGCCGTCGCCGACGGACAGCACGGAGCCGACGTCGGAGACATCGGCTTCTTCGCCGAAGTTGGCGATCTGGGACTTCAGGATGGCCGAAATTTCGGCGGCGCGGATGTCCATTGCGGCTCAGGCTCTCTTCAGGGCGAATTTCAGGGAATCGAGCTTCGACTTCAGCGAAGCATCGAACAGACGCGAACCGACACGCACCTTCAGGCCGCCCAGGAGGGACGGATCGACGCGCGTCGAGATTTCGGGCTCCTTGCCGAGCGCGGTGCGCAGGGCCTGGGCGACACCCTTGGACTGGGCGGCGCTGAGCGGAGCGGCGGAGACCACCTCGGCGGAGACGACGCCGCGCTGAGCAGCCGAGAGGCGCTCGAAGGCGACGATCGCCGACACCAGGTCGGTCGAGCGGCGGTTGGCGGCCAGCAGGCCGAGGAACTTGATGGTGACCCCGTTGAACTTCGCCTTCTTGGCGATGGCGTTCAGGCCGGCGGCCTTGTCTTCGGCGGTGAAGGTCGGGTTGCTCAGCAGACGGCGCAGATCGGCGCTTTCGGCGTGGGCCGCCTTCAGACTCTTCAGGTCAGCCTCGACGGCCGCCATCTGACCGGCTTCGTTGGCCAGGTCGAAGAGGGCCTGGGCGTATCGATCGCCCGCATCCGTCGTCTTGGTATGGTCCGCCACGTAAATCCGCCCGGTGGGTTTGCTTGTCGTTCGCGGCCGAAACGTTAATTCCGTCGCGATATTAAAGGCTTGATTGTGCTTGAAAAAAGCACTTGCGCCCCGCGATCGTTAAAAACCGCCGGGCCGAAGCCGCGCGCCTGATAGCATGTGCTTTTCGCCCCCGCAACCGAGGCCGCCGATCACGGTTGTAGCGAAAGCTACGTCGCGGTCGGGATGCGGAAGATGGCGCTGGCCGCGGCCGCTACGGCGCCTTCGGGTGAAACCGCCCTGGCCTGTATGAAGACCAGGGTGCGGGTGGCGCGCTCGACTGTCGCCTCGGCGCTAGCACCTTCCGCTGCGGCAGCCTCGCCGTAGTCGATCGTGATCGAAACCGGCTCAACGCCCCCCGCCTCGGCGGCGGCGGCGGTCATGGCCGATTGCAGGGAAGCCAGGAGATTCGAGGACGCGGTCATGCCGTGCAGATAGAAGTGTAATGCGGAAAGAATAAAGAGGGCGGCCGAAGCCGCCCATCCCGACCCCGAATAAGGAGGGCGGCCGAAGCCGCCCCAGGGTCTTGATCGAGGAACGATCTGGCCAGATACGCGGCCGGTAAAATTCTTAGTTGGCGGCCGTCTGGGTCGCGGCGGGCGACTGGCCCACATTGCAGCGATCCAGTTCAGCCGCCTCCAGCGACTTGCGGTCGCCCGCATAGGCCGAAACGCGGCCCACTTCCTTGGCCAGGGCCTTGCAGCCAGCAGCCGTGAGCGCGCGGCTAGGAGCCGAGCTTGAAACGCATTCAGTGCCTTCGCAGGCGAAGACGGCGCCTGCGGCGACGACCTTGGTCTTGCCGGCGACCGGCGAGGCCAGGGTGGCGGAGATCTTGCCGTCGGCCAGGGCCGGCAGCGCGAACATCAGGGACAAGGCGGCGCCAGCCGCCAGGGTATGGAGCTTCATGGGGAGCCCTCCGGGCGTTTTCGGGTTTGTCTAAATAAGCGGAGATCGAGCACTGGCCAGCCGCGCCGGGGGATCGCCGCCGATATCCCCATCGGCGGCTCAGCGCGAACTAAGCATTGTTTAGATAACAGGGGCGCCGAAAGCCGCAAAGCGAAATTTTCAACGCCGTCGAAATTTCTCATAGGCGTGGCCGACGCGGTCCAGCAAGCTCGCCGACCTGAGATGGACAAGGTTTAACCTCGACAGCCCTGACAGGGGGTCCGGCCTGTCCTTATCTAACGTCGCTGTGCGGGCATGACCGTCCGCCCTGGAGGGATGAATGAATCGCTTTCTGAAATCGGCCGCCAAGCTTGCCTTGCCGCTGGCCCTCGCCATCGGCCTCGCCGGCTGCGGCGTGAACACCATTCCCACTCGCGACGAGCAGGTGAAGGCCTCATGGGCCGAGGTGCAGAACCAGTACCAGCGCCGGTCGGACTTGATCCCGAATCTGGTCGCCACCGTCAAAGGTTATGCGGCCCAGGAGCAGAACGTGCTCGTGGCGGTGACCGAGGCGCGCGCCGGCGCGACCCAGGTGAAGGTGGACGCCTCCACCATCACCGACCCCGCCGCCTTCGAGCGTTACGCCCGGGCCCAGGACCAGCTGTCGGGCGTGCTCGGTCGTCTGATGATGATCACCGAGAACTATCCGGACCTGAAGTCCAACCAGAACTTCCTGGCCCTGCAGAGCCAGCTGGAAGGCACCGAGAACCGGATCACCATCGCCCGGCGCGACTACAATGAGAGCGTGCGCGTCTACAACACCGAGATCCGCACCTTCCCCGGCGCGCTGTGGGCCGGGACCGTCCATCGCTGGGCCAAGCCGGCGGTGCCGTTCTCGGCCAGCGCCGCGGCCCAGTCGGCGCCGACGGTGAGCTTCGACGCCCCGACCGCTCCGGCGGCGGCTCCGGCCCAGCCGCAGTAGGTTCATGACCCTCGATCTCCGCACCCTGCGCGTCGGAGGACTGCTCGCCATCGCGATGGCGGCGGTCCTCCTGGCCCTGCCTGCCCTCGCCGCGCCTACCTTTCCCAAGCTGACGGGACGGGTGGTCGACGAGGCGAACATCCTGTCGCCTCAGACCGAGGCGGCGCTCACCGAAAGGCTGGCGGCGCTGGAAGAGACCACCGGCCGCCAGCTGGTGGTCGCCACCCTGCCCAGCCTGCAGGGCTACGAGATCGAAGACTACGGCTACCAGCTCGGCCGGCACTGGAAGATCGGACGGGAGAAGGAGGACGACGGGGCGCTGTTCCTGGTCGCCCCCAATGACCGCAAGGTCCGCATTGAGGTCGGCTATGGCCTTGAACCTGTTCTGACCGACACTCTGTCCAGCGTCATCCTGCAGACTCAGGTCCTTCCCCGTTTCCGTGAAGGAGACATGGAGGGCGGGGTCGTCGCAGGCGCCGAAGCGGTTCTCGAACAGCTCTCGCTGCCGGAAGAGGCGGCCAAGGCCAAGGTCGCCCAGGCTGCGGAACAGCCTGAGCGCCACAGCAAGGGCGGCGCTGGAGCAGCCGTCATCATCGGCCTGCTGATCTTTTTCTTCATCACCCGGCTGCTTCCCGGCGGACGCCGACGCAGAGGCGGACTGGCTTCCGCCCTTCCGTGGATCATCCTCGGCTCGCTCGGCAATGGCCGCGGCGGTGGCGGCGGCTGGTCCGGCGGCGGCGGCGGATGGGGCGGAGGTGGCGGCGGCTCTTTCGGCGGCGGCGGATCTTCGGGGAGCTGGTGATGGACCTGAGCAAGCAAGACCACCAACGCATCGCCGCGGCTGTGGCCAAGGCAGAGAGCACGACGGCGGGCGAAATCTACTGCGTCTTGGCGCCAGAGGTGTCCGATTATAAGGAGACGCCGCTGGTTTGGGCGGCCGCCAGCGCGCTCGTCTTGCCGGCGCTGGCGCTCTTCGCCGGCCTGCGCCCGCACATGTTGACCGACCTGTTCGGTGGCTGGACCGTCGCGCACGAGACGGCCAGCGACGCCACCATCTTCTCGGCCCTGTCGATCTACATCGCCATCCAGGCGGTCGTCTTCGTCACCGCCGCCCTGGTTGTCTCGCTAGGGCCGGTGCGGCGCGCCCTGACGCCAGGACCGCTGAAGACAGCGCGGGTGCATCAGGCCGCCATGCAACAGTTCCTCAGCCACGGCCTGCATCTGACCGAAGGCCGCACAGGTGTGCTGCTGTTCGCCTCGGTCGCCGACCATCGCGCCGAGGTGGTCGCCGACGAGGGCATCTACGCCAAGGCGCCGCGCGAGGTCTGGGACGAGGTGGTCGATCTGCTGATCGCCGGCCTCAAAAAGGGCGACGCGGCCAGCGGCTTCGTCGCGGCTGTCGAGCGCTCCGGCCAGATTCTGGCCGAGTATGTGCCGCCCCGAGCAGGCAACCCCAACGAACTTCCCGACGGCCTGGTCGTTCTTCCCAGGCCCGATCGTGGGTGAAGGAGATTTCCGTGATTGAAGACCTGATCGTCGAGATATCGGCCAAGACCTCGCTATCCCACGATCAGGCCCGCAAGGCTCTGGCCGGCGCCCTGTCGCTGATCGCCAAGCATGGCGAGCCGGCCAAGGTGGCGCAACTGTTCAGCGCCGCGCCGGGCGCGGAGGGTCTGGCCGCCGAAGCCGCCGCTGCTCCCGCCAAGTCCGGCCTGTTCGGCGGCCTCATGAAGGCGGCGGGCGGCGCCGGCGGCGCGGCTATGTCCGACGCCATGGCCATGATGCAAAAGCTTTCCCGCGACGGGATAAGCTCGGACGGCCTCCAAGCCATGCTTCCAGTCGCTGGCGAGTGGGTTCGCGAGCGGGCCGGCGGGCGCGATCTGCTGGGCGACACCCTCGCCTCGATCCCCGGCGTCGGCGGCATGCTCGGCCGAAAGGCTTAGGCTGCCCCAGCGTCAGAAAAGTTGACGTTTACGGGAACTGGCGCGTCGCCTTCGCTTGGCCTAGGGTCAATTCAAACTAACGTTTGAGGGAAGCGCCATGCGTGAAGCGGTCATCGTCTCCTACGCCCGCACAGGTCTCGCCAAGTCTGGCCGGGGCGGATTCAACAACACTCATGGCGCGGCCATGGCGGGTCACGCCATCCAGCATGCCGTACAGCGCGCCGGCCTGGACGGCGCCGAGGTCGAGGACGTGGTCCTGGGCTGCGGCGGGCCCGAAGGCGCCACCGGCATGAACGTGGCCCGCAACGCCGCCATGTGGGCCGGCCTGCCCGTCACCACTTCCGGGCAGACCATCAACCGCTTCTGCTCGTCGGGCCTGCAGGCCATCGCCTCGGCCGCCAACTATGTGAAGAACGACGGCGCGGACGTCGCCATCGGCGGCGGCGTGGAATCCATCTCCCTGGTGCAGATGGGCGGCCACATGAATCGCCACTACATCACCGAAGAGAAGCTGCTGAAGACCCATCCCGCGCTCTGGATGGCGATGATCGACACCGCCGACATCGTCGCCAAGCGCTACAATGTCAGCCGCGAGTATCAGGACGAGTACGCCCTGCGTTCGCAGCAACGCATCGCCGCCGCCCAGGCCAACGGCCTGTTCAAGGACGAGATCGTCCCGATGGCCGTGAAGATGAAGAAGGTCGACAAGGCCACCAAGGAAGAGAGCATCGTCGACTACGTGGTCGATCGCGATGAGTGCAATCGTCCCGACACCACCCTGGAGGGCCTGGCCTCGCTGGAGCCGGTCAAGGGTCCGGGTAACTTCATCACCGCCGGCAACGCCAGCCAGCTATCCGACGGCGCCGCCGCCGTGGTGATCATGGAAGGCAAGGAAGCCGAGCGTCGCGGCCTCAAACCGCTGGGCGTCTTCAAGGGCTTCGCCGTCGCTGGCTGCGAGCCGGATGAGATGGGCATCGGCCCGGTCTTCGCCGTGCCCCGCCTGCTGGAGCGTCACGGTCTGAAGGTCGACGACATCGACCTGTGGGAGCTGAACGAGGCCTTCGCCTCGCAGTGCCTCTACAGCCGCGATCGCCTGGGCATCGACCCGGAGAAGTACAACGTCAATGGCGGCTCCATCGCCATTGGCCACCCGTTCGGCATGACCGGCGCCCGCTGCGTCGGCCACGTGCTGATGGAAGGCCAGCGCCGTAAGGCCAAGAACGTGGTGGTGACCATGTGCATCGGCGGCGGCATGGGCGCCGCCGGCCTGTTCGAGGTCTTCTGACCCAGGCCGGATAACGGCGCCCATCATCAAAAGTGGTTTGAAATCGTCTATGCGATTTCAAACGGGCGCCGCCGGCCTGTTCGAGGTCTTCTGACCCAGGCCGGATAACGGCGCCCATCATCAAAAGTGGTTTGAAATCGTCTATGCGATTTCAAACGGGCGCCGCCGGCCTGTTCGAGGTCTTCTGACCCAGGCCGGATAACGGCGCCCATCATCAAAAGTGGTTTGAAATCGTCTACGCGATTTCAAACGGGCGCCGCCGGCCTGTTCGAGGTCTTCTAAAGACGGCCCAAGACTTCAGAAAATAGCGAAACCGGCCGGGACTTCCGTTCCGGCCGGCAAGCTCCACATTAGGAACTCGGCGGTTCGTTAGCCGCTGTTAACGGGTCCGGCGATCGCAAAGATCGCGCCGCCGTGTGGAGCAAATCATGGCCCTCAAGGCCCTACTCGTCATCGTCGCAGTCCTGGCGATTTCCATCGGCCTTCTGCTGCCGGTGCCGCATCACGACAACAGCGCCAAAGCGACGTCGGCCATCCCGATGCTCAACCTCGACAGAGGCTAGCGCTCTCCCCGCGCGCCCGCCTCGGCCGCGCAACCTTTCAGCGTGCGTCCCGCGATCACCGCCTGGGCGCTGAATGGATAGGTCCGGTCCGACATCCCATCCGAACACGGGCCGGCCGTCACCGTCAGCTTCAATTTGCCCTGCCCCGTCTTGGTCTCCCACCGGGCGAAGGTCGCGGTGCGCGTCGGCCCGGAATTGGGGCCGGTGGCCGGTGGATGATCCGGGCGGGTAAGGGCGATCTGATCGGCGTCGACCATCACAGCCCAGAACGGTTCGGTCCCAAGAGCATCTACCGCATCCGGGACGGCGAGGGGCGCTGGCGCCTGTTCTGATTGCCCGGAAGCCGTCTGGCAGGCCGATAGAAGTCCGGCCGCGGCCAGAACAGCGATGCGCCGCATCGTCTTTTCCTTTTTGTCTCTTCCCAACACGCTTTAGCCTGCGTCGGCGATGAATCGCGCCGCGCCCTTTTCCTTTTACGAGTTCTTCGCCGGCGGCGGCATGGCCCGCCTGGGCCTCGGCGAGGCCTGGACGTGCCTGTTCGCCAACGACTTCGACCCACTCAAGGCCAGAACCTACCGCGAAAACTTCCCTGACGCGCAAGAGCATCTGCGCGAAGGCGACGTGTGGGCCATCGCACCGGCCGATCTGCCCGGCCGCGCCGATCTCGCCTGGGCTTCGTCGCCCTGCCAGGATTTCAGCCTCGCGGGCGGCCGCGCCGGCCTTCAGGGCGGCAAGTCCTCGGCCTTTTTCGGCTTCTGGCGGTTGATGGAATCCCTCGACGTGGACGGCCGCGCACCCGGTGTCCTGGTTGTGGAGAATGTCAGCGGTCTCCTGACCTCCAACAGGGGACAAGATTTCGAAGCCCTTTGCAGGGTCTTGACCGAGCGCGGCTATCGGGTCGGCGCGCTGGAGGTCGACGCCACCACCTTCACCCCCCAGTCACGGCCGCGTATCTTCGTCATCGCCGCCCGCACGCCGGCCGAGCATCTGGTCGGCCCCAGCCCCTTTCAGACTGAGGCTGTCCGCAATGCGTATGATCGCCTGCCCAAGGCGCTGAAAGAGGCCTGGGCCTGGTGGGCCGCCCCCGCTCCGCCGGCGCGTAACGCTGATCTGGCGAGCATCCTGGAGCCCGATGGCGCTGTCGTCTGGCGCAAGGAAGCCGACACCGCCGCCCTGCTCGCCCTCATGGCGCCCCTGCACCTCGCGCGGGTGCAGGCTGCTCAAGCTGAGGGTGAACGCGCCGTGGGCGCCGTGTTCCGCCGGATGCGTGGCGGCGTCCAGCGCGCCGAGGTTCGTTTCGACGGCGTAGCCGGCTGCCTGCGCACCCCTCGCGGCGGGTCTTCACGCCAGACGGTGCTGGTGATCGACAAGGGCCAGGTCCGCTCGCGCCTGCTTACCGCCCGTGAAGCCGCCCGTCTCATGGGCCTGCCTGAGGAATACCGCCTACCAAAAAGCCAGAGTGGCGGTCTTCACGTGATGGGCGACGGCGTGGCGGTTCCGGTCGTCCGTTGGTTGGCGGAACATCTTCTTGAGCCCCTCGCGGCCGGACCGATTGCGGCCGCCGCCGAATGAGCCGCTGACAGCCGACGCCTCGGGGCCTAAAGTCCCGCGCTTAGGGCCGGCCAACCAAACCAGTCACGGAATCTCCGCCATGGATGACGCTTCCAACCTGTACGACGCCGCGCGCTACAAGCGCGCTGGGCGCGGCAAGATCTACGACTCCATCCTCGACACCATCGGCGACACGCCCCTCGTCCGCCTGCCCCGCCTGACCGCCGAGCTGAAGCCCAAGGGCGAGGTCGTAGCCAAGCTGGAATTCTTCAACCCGATCGGTTCGGTGAAGGACCGCATCGGCGTGTCGATGGTCGAGTCGCTTGAGGCCCAAGGCATCCTGACGCCGGGCGCGACCATCGTCGAACCCACCAGCGGCAACACCGGCATCGCCCTGGCCTTCGTGGCCGCGGCCAAGGGTTACAAGCTGATCCTCGTCATGCCCGAGAGCATGTCGATAGAGCGCCGCAAGATGCTGCTGCTGCTTGGCGCCAAGCTGGAGCTGACCCCGGCTGAAAAGGGCATGCGCGGCGCCGTCGCCCGCGCCCAGGAACTGGTCGACGCCACGCCCGGCGCGGTCATGCCTCAACAGTTCGAGAATAGCGCCAACCCGCTGATCCACCGCGTCTCCACCGCCGAGGAAATCTGGAACGACACGGCTGGGGCGGTCGACGCCGTGGTCAGCGGCGTCGGCACGGGCGGCACCATCTCCGGCGTCGGTCAGGTGCTCAAAGCCCGCAAGCCGTCGCTTAAGATGGTGGCGGTCGAGCCGGAGGCCTCGCCCGTCCTGTCGGGCGGGGCGGCCGGTCCCCACAAGATCCAGGGCATCGGCGCGGGCTTCGTGCCCGGCATTCTGGATCGCGGCGTGATCGACGATATCGTCCAAGTCGGCAATGACGACGCCTTCGCCATGGCTCGCAAGGCCGCGGCGATCGAGGGCCTGCCAGTCGGCATCTCCTCCGGCGCCGCCTTGGCCGCCGCCTTCCACCTGGCGGCGCAGGACGCCTATGCCGGCAAGCTGATCGTGGCGATCATCCCCAGCTTCGCCGAACGCTACCTGTCCACGCCCCTGTTCGAGGGGCTCTGAGATCCATTCCATGACCGACGTGTTCGACGCGCAGAAGCGTTCGGCGGTCATGGCGACGGTCAAGGGCAAGGACACCAAGCCCGAAATGCGCGTGCGCCGGCTGCTGACGCAGCTGGGCGCGCGCTATCGCCTGCACCGCAAGGACCTGCCTGGATCGCCCGACGTGGTGCTGCCTGGGCGCAAGCTGGCGATCTTTGTCCACGGATGCTTCTGGCATGGCCACGACTGCCGGCGTGGCGCGCGCGAGCCCAAGGCCAACGCCGAATATTGGCAGGCCAAGATCGGCCGCAACCGCGCTCGGGACACCGCGTCCCTCAACGCTCTTCAAGCCATGAACTGGCGGGTCGAGACCGTCTGGGAATGCGAAATGAAGGACGAGGCGGCCTTGAAGCGTCGCCTGGAATCCTTGCTGGCCGGCTAGGCCGGAACGCTGTCCAGCGCCCGACGATGCGCCACAAGGGCCTCCGCCATGGCGGCGTAAAGTTCGCACCCCTCCAAAGCCGCCGACACCCAGCTGTTCATGCCGGCCTTACGACAGCCGTCCCAATCACGCGGCGCCGCGTGCGGCACCAGACCTACCACCGGAATCGCCCGATTGGGCCCACCGCCGGTACGCAGCTGACGGGTCGTCTCGAACCCTCCGGCGCCGGGTAGGTCGGCGTCCATCAGGACAATGTCGAAAGGCTGACGCGCCAGTATGGCCAGAGCCGCCTCGCTGGTCGGCGCGATGGCAGGGCGCAGGCCGAGCGGAGCCAGAAGCTCGACGACCCGGCCTTGCAGACCGTCCGATCCGACCATCAGAACCCGCGACCCGATCACCGCCGACATCACGTCCTGGGCTTCCGGCGCATCGATGGCGTAGACGCGGAATCGCAGGGTGAAGACGCTGCCCTCGCCCTCGCGACTCTCGACGGTGAGGTCGCCGCCCATCAAACGGGCCAACTCGCGGCTGATCGCCAAGCCCAGAGCGCTGCCTCCGTCGATATGGGCGCCGACCTGCTCGAACGGCGAGAACGTCTGCTCCAGAGCCTCGGGCGACAGCCCGGGACCGGTGTCAGCGACAACGACGCTGATCCCGATGCGACCGTCGTTCGCACTTCTGTCGGAGGCGAGCCGGATCGTGACGCCGCCTCTCCGGGTATTTCGAATGGCGTTGGCCAGCAGGGCGTTGAGCGCCTGGCTGATCCTCATGGGATCGCCGTTCACCCAACGCGGCAGGGAGACGCCGCCCTCGACGCGCAGCCGCAGGCCCATCCGCTTGGCCGTGGGTCGCCAAGCGCGCAGGACGTCGTGACCCTTGCGCCGCAAGTCGAACGGAATGTGCTCGATCAGCATGCCGCCCGTTTCCAGGCGCGCGAAATCGGCCAGGTCATTGAGCAAGCCACGCATGGTCGCGCCGGAGCGGGCGATGCGCTGGGCTTGACCGCGAATGGTGGAGGAGGGCGGGGTTGGCCCCTGAAGTTGGGCGGCCGATGACAGGATGGCGTTGATCGGCGCCTTCAGCTCCTGGCTGACCGTGGAAATATAGCCGGACTTGGCCTTGAGGGCCGCCTCGGCCTCCAACCGCTTCTTGTCGAGAGCGAGGACAGCGGCCTGCTGACCCTTCAGCGCCCGCTCGAACATGCGCCAGGTGACCAGGGAGCTGCTGAGCATGATGATCGCCGCCAGGATCATCAGCGGTCGATAGAGCGGCGGCAGGTTGGGATCGAGCACGACCACCGCCGCGGCGGTGAGCAGATAAGGCGCCGAGGAGGTCAGGAAGGCGATCCGCGATGCGGCGCTGATAACGATCAGATTGATCACCGACCCCGAGATCAGGAACACCGCCAGAGCCGGGGCATAGCGCCCGCCCACCAGCCAGAGCCCGGCGGCGACGATAGACATGATCATGGCGGGGATCACGAAAAGGGCGAGAATGAAGATCATTCGGCCCAGGGACGGCGCACGCCATCGATCCCGCCGTGAGGGCCGCAGGACCCAGACCTCGAAGAGCTGGGCGGCGACATAGACGCCCATCCAGCCCCAGATCGCGGCCACATCCGTGATCAGATAAGCGACGAGCGCGATCGGGATAGCCGTAACCACCCGCAGCGGCATGTGCCGGCGGCGGGCGTCCGCCGCCTCCAGAAGGCGCGCGTAAGTGTCCGGAAGATCGCGCATAAAATAATGATCCGTATCGAAGCTACTATCGCGCGGATTTTTGCCTCAATACAACCAGGATTACGCAGCTGTCCGACACGCGAATATTGCAGGCCGAGCCACATGCCGAACATTGTTCTGCAAGGCTGTGAGGATCGACTGATATCCAGGTAGTGCTAGGCCCCCGAGGACGGCGCCAGCTTTGCTCCTACGCCGCCTCGGCGGCGATGGCGCGCGAGGTAAGCACTTGGCGAAGGGCCGCATGCAGTTCGGCCGGGATCACGGGCTTGGCCACATGCGCCTCCATGCCCGCCTCGCGACAGTCGTCCCAGTCCTTGGCGGTGGCCGAGGCGGTCACCGCGATCACCGGGGTCTTCTGATTGGGGCCAGTTTCACGGCGCAGGCGGCGCACGGCGTCACGGCCGTCCATTCCCGGCATGTAGAGGTCCATCAGAATTACATCAAAGGGCTGCTTGGACAGGATATCGAGCGCGGCCTCTCCGGAATCCGCGGTGACAGGCAAGACTCCGAAGGGCTCCAGGATCACCTCGAGCGCCCGCCGGTTGAGCACATGGTCATCCACCGCCAATACCCGCACCCCAGCCAGGGTTGGCTCGTTGGCCGGCGGCGGCGAGTCCGAAATCTCCATATTCAGCGCCAGGGTGAAGGCGGCCCCTTCGCCGGCGCGGCTATCGACCGTCAACTCGCCGCCCATCAGGCGGGCCAGTTCGCGGCTGATCGCCAGGCCCAGGCCGGAACCGCCGTACTTGGACGCCACGCCAGCGTTGAGCTGGTTGAAAGCGGTGAACAGACGCTGCGCCGCCTCCGCGTCAAAGCCTGGACCGGTGTCGACAACGCTGAGCTCCAGCGCCACCTTGCCATCGTCGTCTTCGACCGCCCTGACCTTGAGCGTCACCGATCCGGCGGGCGTGAACTTGATGGCGTTGGACAGCAGATTATTGAGGATTTGGCGCAGCCGAGTCGGATCGCCCTGAACCCAGCGCGGCAGGCTGGCGGAGCCTTCAACCCGCAGGCGTAGCTGCTTCTTGGCCGCCTCGGGACGCCACAGCCGCATCACGTCCGACAGCGTCTGGCGGATATCGAACGCCACCGTCTCCACCGACAGGCGGCCGGCCTCGATGCGCGACAAGTCAAGCAAATCGTTGAGCAGGTTGCGCATCATGGCGCCGGCGTCGCCGATCACCTGGGTCTGGGTGCGCGTCGCCGGGTCTGTGGCGTTGCGTTCCAGCAGGGTCGCGCCCGACAGGATGGCGCTGATTGGGGTGCGCAGCTCGTGGCAGACCACCGCCACGAAGGCGGATTTAGCGGCGGCCGTCGCTTCTGCCTCGGCCCGGCGACGGTCGTGCTCGGCGACCAGCGCCTTCTCGTTGAGCAGGGATTGAGCCGCGGAGCGCCAGGAGGTGAGGGCGTTGACCGCCACCATGGCGCCGCCGATCAGCAGCACGGCCTTCATGCCAGGGTCAGCCGCGCGATCGGCGAGGACCACACCCGCGCCTATGGCGACCAGCGGCGTGGTTGTACAGATGAACGCGATCCGGGAATGGGTGGACAGGGCGATGACGTGGAGCAAGCCGCCGCCAAGGATCAATAGCGCGGCCACGGGTCCATAGAGCCCGCCCCCCGGGGCTAGCCACATCGGGATAGCCGCGGACGCCCAGATGGTAGAGGGCAATGCGGTAACGACGACTAACGCCGCCATGCGCGCCCGATTGGGAGTCCGCCAGGGCTCCAGCCACTTGGCGTCGCGAGACAGCAACACCACCGCGTCGATGACGCCGAAGGCCAGGCCCCAGAGCCAGATCCAGGCCCATGCGCCGCCGGTGACGGAATAGACGAGGACGCAAACGCCGACCGTGATGACGAGCCGCACGAGCGCGCCCGCCCGGCGGACCGCCATGACACGCAGCAACTCTGCGTACTGGTCAGCGAAGGAGGCCATGACCCGTTCTTCCGTGAAGGAACAAGGGTCTCAGATCGTCGCTAACGCTTGATGAACAACGGCCGGGCGGAGGGTTCTGTGCGACGAATGGCGTGATGCGCGCCGCCATGAAAAAAGGGGCCGGCCAAGGCCGACCCCTTCACTGCATTCTGACCTCAAAAGCCTTAAGCGGCGGCCTTTTGAGCGGCGAAGCGCCCGTAGAAGCTTTCGCCCTTTGCGGCCATGTCGCGCAGCAGCTGAGGCGGAGTGAACCGCGAGCCGTACTTCTGCGCCAGTTGGTCGCAGGTCTCCACGAATTTGGCCGCGCCGACTCCATCGATCAGGCTGATCGGGCCGCCGGTCCAGGGCGCGAAGCCCCATCCTAGGATGGCGCCCACATCGGCCTCGCGGGGATCGACGACAACGCCTTCCTCGAAGCAACGGGCCGCCTCGACCGCCTGACGATAGAGAAGCCGCGTGCGGATCTCCTCGATCAGCGCCTTATCGGCGTCGGCGATCTTCACCGGCGCCACGTCGGAAAGGCCCTTCCACAGGGTCTTGGGCCCGCTTTCGGGATAGTCGTAGAAGCCCTTGCCGTTCTTGCGTCCGAAACGGCCCAGGCCATCGACCATCTTTTCGATGATGCCGGTGAACGGGCGATCCTCGTACTTGTCGCCGAGGTCCTTCTTGGTCTGCTGGGCGATCTTGTAGGACAGGTCCAGGGCGACATCGTCGTGCATCTCCAGCGGACCGCGGGGCATGCCCGTGGCGCGGCCGACATTGTCGATGATGGCGGGGGCGATGCCCTCGGCCAGCATCTCCATGCCTTCCTGCACGAAGGTGCCGAAGCAGCGCGAGGTATAGAAACCGCGGCTGTCGTTCACGACGATCGGGGTCTTGCGGATCTTCAGGACGTAGTCGATCGATTTCGCCAGGGTCTCCTGGCTGGTCTCGGCGCCCATGATGATCTCGACCAGGCCCATCTTGTCGACCGGCGAGAAGAAATGGATGCCGATGAAGTTGGCCGGGCGCACGGAAGCCTTGGCCAGGCCGGTGATCGGCAGGGTCGAGGTGTTGGAGCCGAACACGGCCGTATCGGCCAGCTCCGCCTCGGCCTTCTTGGTGACTTCGGCCTTCACGTCACGGTTCTCGAACACCGCCTCGATGACGAGGTCCGAGCCCTTGACCTGAGCATAGTCGGCGGTGGGATGGATGAGGGCGAGGATGCCGTCGCCCTTCTCCTGGGTCATCTTTCCGCGCGACACGGCCTTCTTCACCAGCGCCTCGGCATAGCCCTTGCCCTTGTCGGCGGCTTCCTGGGTCTGGTCGATCAGCACGGTCTCGATGCCGGCCATGGCCTGCACGTAGGCCACGCCCGCACCCATCATGCCGGCGCCGAGGACGGCGACCTTCTTGACGTCGTACTGCGGCACGCCGGCCGGACGGCCCGAACCCTTGCCCAGCTCCTGCAGAGACAGGAACAGGGTACGGATCATGCCCTTGGCCTGAGGCGACATCATCGTCTTCAGGAAGTAGCGGGTCTCGATCCGCAGGGCCGCGTCGATGGGCACCTGCAAGCCCTCATAGACCGCCTTCATGATGTTCAGCTGGGCCGGATAGTTGCCATAGGACTGCTTGCGCAGCATGGCGTTGCCCATGACGAACACCTGGCTGCCGCCGGGGGTGTAGGGACCGCCGCCGGGCAGCTTAAAGTCCTTCTTGTCCCACGGGGCGACAGGATCGCCCTTGGTCTTGACCCAGGTCTTGGCGGCCTCGACTTCCGAACCCGGCGCGACGACCTCGTTGACCACCTTGAAGGCCAAGGCCTCCTGCGGCTTCATCGACTTGCCTTCCAGCAGGTACGGCGCGGCCTGCATCACGCCCATCAGGCGCGGCAGGCGTTGCGTGCCGCCAGCGCCGGGCAGCAGGCCGACCTTGGATTCCGGCAGGCCCAGCTGGGTCTTCGGGTTGTCGCCCACCACGCGGTAGTGGCAGGCCAGCGTGATCTCCAGCCCTCCGCCCAGAGCCAGGCCGTTGATCGCGGCGGCCACCGGCTTGCCGCAGGTCTCCAAGGCGCGGAACGCCTTGTTGAGCGCAAAGCCCGCATCGAACGCGGCCTGCAGATCACCGCCGCCCAGGCCGCCGTTGCCGCCCAGTTCGCCCAGGTCCGCCCCGGCGCAGAAGCCGCTGGTCTTGCCCGAGGTGATCACCGCGCCCTTGATGGCCGCGTCGGTCTTGATGCGCTCGACCACCTCGCCGATCTCCTTGATCACGGAGGCGGTCAGGGTGTTCATGCTGCGGCCCGGGACGTCGAAGGTCACCAGGGCGACGCCGTCGGCGTCCACGTCGATCTTGAAGTTTTCCATCACTGTAAGTCCCTGAAGATCGCTGCTTAGACGCGTTCGATGACGGTGGCGGTGCCCATGCCGGCGCCGACGCACAGGGTGATCAGGCCGGTCTCCTTGTCGGTCCGCTCCAGCTCGTCGAGCACCGTGCCCAGGATCATCGCCCCGGTGGCGCCCAGCGGATGGCCCATGGCGATGGCGCCGCCGTTCACGTTCATCTTCTCGTGCGGGATATCCAGCGCCTGCATCATGCGCAGAACCACGGCGGCGAACGCCTCGTTCAGCTCATAGAGGTCGATGTCGCCGACGTTCATGCCCAGCTTCTTGAGCAGCTTCTCGGTCACGAAGGAGGGGCCGGTCAGCATGATCGAGGGCTCCGAGCCGATAGAGGCCATGCCCATGATCCGCGCACGCGGCTTCAGGCCCAGGGCCGCGCCCATCTCCTTGGTGCCGATCAGCACGCCGGCGGCGCCGTCCACGATGCCCGAGCTGTTGCCCGCGTGGTGGACATGGTTCACGCGCTCCACCTGCGGATAGCGCTGGGTGACCACCGCGTCGAAGGCCATGTCGCCGATGCCCTGGAACGAGGCGTTCAGCGACGCCAGGCTCTGCATGCTGGCGTCCGGACGCATGTGCTCGTCATGGTCCAGGATGGTCAGGCCGAGCTGGTCCTTCACCTTGATGACGGACTTGTCGAAGCGCTTCTCGGCCCAGGCCTTGGCGGCGCGCTTCTGGCTCTCGACGGCATAGGCGTCCACGTCGTCGCGGCTGAAGCCGTAGAGGGTGGCGATCAGGTCGGCGCTGACGCCCTGCGGCGCGAAATAGGTCTTGAAGGCGCTGGACGGATCGGTCGGCCAGGCGCCGCCGTCGCTGCCCATGGGCACGCGGCTCATGCTCTCGACGCCGCCGCCGATGGCCATGTCGGCCTCGCCGGAAATGACCTTGGCGGCGGCCATGTTCACCGCCTCCAAGCCAGAGGCGCAGAAGCGGTTGATCTGCACGCCGGCCGTGGTCTCGGCGTAGTCGGCCGTCAGCACGGCGGTGCGGGCGATGTCTGACCCTTGCTCGCCTACTGGCGCGACGCAGCCGAGGACGACGTCGTCAACCTTGGAGGTGTCCAGGCCGTTGCGGTCGCGCAGGTTCTCCAGAACCTGGGTGGCCAGGGACAGCGCCGTGATCTCGTGCAGCGCGCCGTCTTTCTTGCCCTTGCCGCGCGGGGTGCGCACGGCGTCGAAGATATAAGCGTCGGCCATGGGGGTGGCTCCTTCTGCGTAACTAGTTTTGGTGTTTGGGGGTCACAGCGTCCTCGCGATGAGGAGCTTCATGATCTCATTGGTGCCGCCGTAGATGCGCTGCACGCGACTGTCGCGGTACATCCGGGCGATCGGATATTCGTTCATGTAGCCATAGCCGCCGAACAGTTGCAGGCACTCGTCGACGATCTTGTTCTCCAGATCGCTGATCCAGTACTTGGCCATGGAGGCGGTGGCCGCATCCAGCTTTCCGGCCAGGTGTTGCTCGA
The DNA here is from genome assembly GCF_027474405.1 of Caulobacter sp. NIBR2454. GTDB lineage: Bacteria > Pseudomonadota > Alphaproteobacteria > Caulobacterales > Caulobacteraceae > Caulobacter. Next base: position 167,457 of record NZ_CP114871.1, on the reverse strand, counting down.
TGCAGTGATTGACGAAGACGCGGGCGACAGTCGCCTCGGTCTTGCATTCGGCCAGCTTGAACTGGGTGTTCTGGAAGTCGATCAGCGCCTTGCCGAACGCCTTGCGGTTCTTGACGTAGTCCAGAGTCACGGTCAGCGCCCGCTCGATGGTCGCCATGCCCTGGACGGCGATGTTCAACCGCTCCTGCGGCAGCTGACCCATCAGCTGGAAGAAGCCCTGGCCCTCGTCGACGCCCAGCAGGTTCTCGGTCGGGATCTTCACGTCATTGAAGAACAGCTCCGAGGTGTCCTGGGCCTCGTGGCCGATCTTGTCGAGGTTGCGGCCGCGCTCGAAGCCCTCGGCCCCGTCGGTCTCCACGAACAGCAGGGACACGCCCCGCGCGCCCTGGCTGGGATCGGTCTTGGCCACCACGCAGATCAGATTGGCCGTCTGGCCGTTGGTGATGAAAGTCTTGGAGCCGTTGATGACGTACTGGTTGCCGTCCTTTATGGCCGTCGTCTTGACGCCCTGCAGATCCGAGCCGGCGCCCGGTTCGGTCATGGCGATGGCGCCGACCAGTTCGCCGGTGGCCATGCGTGGCAGCCAGCGCTGCTTCTGCTCCTCGGTGCCGTAGTGGAGGATGTAGGGCGCGACGATGGCGTTGTGCAGGCTGATGCCGAAGCCGTCGACGCCCTTGAGGCCCAGTTGCTCCATAAGGATGGCCTCGTGGCGATAGTCGCCGCCGGGGCCGCCATACTCCTCAGGCATGGAAAGGCAGAGCAGGCCCGCCTCCCCCGCCTTGTTCCACATCTGCCGGTCCACCACGCCGTTATCGCGCCAGCGGGCGACGGTGCTTTCGGGCGCGTGCTCGTCGAAGAACCGACCGACCGCGTCCTCGAAGATGACGATGTCTTCCTCGGCCAGAGAGGCCGGCCGTTCGACTTGCAACACGCCCATGATCAGAAGGCCTCCGCCGGCAGCGACATCAGCGTCGCCGAGCCCGTCTTCAACTTCGCCAGATGCGACGCCGCGTCAGGCAAGAGGCGTTCGACGAAATATCGGCCCGTCGTCAGCTTGGTCGCATAGAAGGGATCGGTGGAGCCCTCGGCGATCTTGGCGTTAGCCGCCTTGGCCATCAGCGCCCACATGTAGGCCAGACCCGCCAGACCAAAGAGGTGCATGTAGTCGGTCGAAGCGGCGCCGGCGTTGTCGGGGTTCTGCAGGCCGTTCTGCATCAACCACAGGGTCGCGTCCTGAAGTTGGGCCTTGGCCTCCGCCAGCCCGTCAATGAACAGCTTCAGGTCCGCATCCTGGCCGTTGTCGGCCACGAATTGATCGACCTCGGCGAAGAAGCTCATCACCGCGCGACCGCCATTGGCCGCCAGCTTTCGGCCCACCAGATCCAGGGCCTGGATGCCGTTGGTTCCCTCATAGATCAGGGCGATGCGGCAATCGCGCAGGTACTGGCTGGCCGGGAAATGCTCGGTGAAGCCCGAGCCGCCATGCACCTGCATGGCGTCCGAGCAGATCTTGAAGCCCTTGTCCGTCAGGTAACCTTTCAGCACCGGCGTCATCAGGCCCATGTAGTCGTTGGCCTTCTGGCGCACGGCCTCGTCCGGGTGAGCATGCGCCAGATCACCGTGCAGGGCGGTCCAGAACAGAAAGGCGCGACCGCCTTCGATCACCGCCTTGGAGTCCAGCAGCATGCGGCGCACGTCCGGGTGGACAATGATCGGATCGGCCGGGCCGTCCGGATTCTTGGGGCCGGTCAGCGAACGGCCTTGCAGGCGATCCTTGGCGAACGACACGGCGGCCTGATAGGCCGCCTCGGCCTGGGCGACGCCCTGGAGGCCAACGCCGAGGCGGGCCTCGTTCATCATCACGAACATCAGCTTCAGGCCGCTGTTCTCTTCGCCGATCAGCCAGCCTTGGGCGTCCTCGTACTGCATGACGCAGGTGGCGTTGCCGTGGATGCCCATCTTCTCTTCGAGACCGACACACTTGGCGCCTTCGTTACGCTCTCCTACCGAGCCGTCCGCCTTGGGCAGGAACTTCGGCACGATGAACAGGCTGATGCCCTTCACCCCGGCCGGCGCGCCCTCGATGCGGGCCAGGACCAAGTGGACGATGTTGTCGGCCATGTCGTGCTCGCCGGCGCTGATCCAGATCTTCTGGCCGGTGATGCGATAGCTGCCGTCAGCCTGCGGAACCGCCTTGGTGCGCAGCAGGCCCAGGTCCGTGCCGCAATGCGGCTCGGTCAGGTTCATGGTGCCGGTCCATTCGCCGGACACCATCTTGGGCAGGTACAGGTCCTTCTGCTCGTCCGAACCGCCGTAGTGGATGGCCGAATAGGCGCCGTGCGCCAGGCCCGGATACATGGAGAAGGCCATATTGGCCGAACTGCTCATCTCCGAGAACGACAGGTTCACCACGTGCGGCAAGCCCTGGCCGCCATACGCGGGGTCGGAGCCGATGGCCGTCCAGCCGCCTTCGCAAAGCTGCTTGTAGGCTTCCTTGAAGCCGTCCGGCGTCTTGACCGAGTAGTCGGAATTCCAGACGCAACCCTGCTTGTCGCCAACGCTGTTCAGCGGCGCCAGCACTTCGCCGGTGAAGCGGCCGGCTTCCTCGATGATTTGATCCACCACATCGATCGCGGCGTCGGCGAAGGCCGGCAGCTCTGCGTACTGGTCGATCTTGAGCACGTCGCGCAGCAGGAAGGCGTGGTCACGGACGGGCGGTTGGTAAGCCATGGGAGCTCCGAACAGGAAGTCTGGGTAAGGGGGTTATTTGGCCGAAATGGGATAGGAGTGGCCGTCGAGCCGGGCGCGTAGCATCTGATCGTAATCCTCGGCTCGCGGCAGCAGGTCGGGGCGAACCTCGGCCAGCTGCTTTTCAAGACGTTCGCAGGCGCCCTTCAGCTCGATGATGGCCTGATCCAGGTCCTCGCGCTGTTGCTCCATCTCGACGATCCGGGTGCGAAACCGCTTGAGGGAATGCGCGCTTTGCATCACCGGGCCGTCCTCGGCGCCGTAGAGTTCGAGGATTTCGCGAATTTCCGCGAGCGGAAGACCGACCCGCTTGCCGCGCAGGATCAGCTGAAGCCGCGCCCGGTCCTTGTAGGAATAGACCCGGTTCATCCCGTCGCGGGCGGGAGCCAGCAGGCCCTTGTCCTCGTAAAAACGCAGGGCGCGGGGGGTGACTTTGAACTCCAGGCAAAGCTGGCGAATGGTGAATGTCCGCTCCGGGCGGCGTAGCTCAGCGGGCATCAGGCGCTCCCATATCGACCTTTGCGGCCTTGTTGTGGAGGCGGAGCCTACATTCCCCTTACGTTAGCGTCAACGAGACTCGCGACTGTGTTCTCCATGCCGTTGATAACCCGCGACGCGCGCGGCCAAGCTTCACCGCAACCTTTGATTCTGGAGGCGAACTTGGATCGACCGAAGATGGCCGCACAGGTGGCCAAGCGCCTTCTCGCCGCGGAAATGGCCGTGGACATCGCCATTGGCGAGACGGCCCGGTTGCTGGAGGCTCTGGCTCTGGCCAGCCGCGAAGCCGGCATGCCCCCGGACAGCGGCCCTCAAGCCCCGACCCTGGTCAGCCAGGCCCTGACCAACCTCGCCGGAGCCAGGGGCGAGATCGTTGGTGCGCATAAGGCCCTGGACGGTCTGGCGCGCCGCCTGTCGCTGCCGGTCTCCGCCTTCGGCGTGCCAATCAAACCACGCGAAGCCGCCGTCGACTGACGGTCTAAGCGCGACCCCATGATCGAGATGCTTTGCTTCCTCGCCCTTCTGACCGGGGCGACGGTCGGCGCCGCGCGCATGGGCGGCTCGTCCGAACGGGCGGCGGCGGCCCTGTTCATCCTAGCCTGGGGGACGACCCTGATGATCCAGATCGTAGGTGATCGGCTGGACTCGCCGCGCGCCACCCTGCTGGTCGATCTGGCGGTGCTCACCTGTCTCATCGCCCTGGCCTGGAAGTTTCAACGAACCTGGCCGGCCTTCGCGGCGGCGTTCCAGGCGATCGGCGTCGCGGCGCACCTGGCTTACTTCTATGGGGCGATCGAGGCGGTGGGGCCCTACCTGAAAGTTACGGGTCTGGCGGGCTTCGGCACGGTGGGCGCCCTGGCGTTCAGCCTTTGGCGGCGCAGAGAATGACAGCCTATTCTAGGTTTACATTCCTAAATGGCCGGCCTATTTTCCTTGTACCGCGTTTCAAGGACTCAGGCCGCCGGGCCATGTCGCCCCTCTCCCACTCGCAGATCTGGTCGGCCATAGACGCCCTGGCGGCGCGCTTCGACATGACGCCTTCAGCCCTGGCCAAGGTGGCCGGGCTGGACCCCACCAGCTTCAATCGCTCCAAGCGCTTTACCGGCGAGGCCGACAGCCGCCCGCGCTGGCCCTCCACCGAAAGCCTGTCCAAGGTCCTGGACGCTACGGGCGTCAGCCTCAGCGAGTTCGCCGCCCTGTCGGAAGGCGGCCGGCCCGTCGCCCATCGGGGCGTGCCGCTGATCGGCTTCGCCCAGGCCGGCTCGAAGGGTTTTTTCGACGACGCCGGCTTTCCCGTCGGCCAGGGTTGGGACGAGGTGCATTTCCCGGGCGTGGCCGAGGATGGCGTCTACGCCCTGGAGATTTCCGGCGACTCCATGTCTCCGGTCTATCGCGACGGCGACCGCATCGTCGTCTCTCCCGCGACGGAAGCGCGGCGTGGCGATCGCGTGGTGGTCAAGACCACCGAGGGCGAGGTGATGGCCAAGGAACTGGTGCGCATCACCGCCAGTCGGGTCGAACTGGCTTCGCTCAATCCGGAATATGAGGGGCGCACCCTCGACCGGCGCGACATCGCCTGGATCGCCCGCATCCTCTGGGCCAGCCAGTAAGCACAAACGAAAAGGCCGCCCCGTGAGGAGCGGCCCATCAGATCGACTTGTCGATGTGGATCAGCGCGAGGCCAGCTGTGAAGCGGGCTTGATGGCCGCCAGCTTGGTCTGGAATTCTTCACGCACGGCGGCGCGGCATTCGGCCTGTTGAGCCCAGGCGCCGCGATCGACGGCGCACATGGCGCGGCTGGCGCGGGAGATGCGCTGCTCCAGCTTGGCCGCGCCCGAGGCCTTGGAAAGGTCCAGGTCGCTGAACTTGACGGCGACTTCGGCTTGGCTGACGCCGGCGGCGACGATGAAGGTGCTGAACGCGGCGGCGGCGAAAACGGTCTTGAGCATTTCCAACTCTCCGGTGTTTGGGACGGCGGGAAGCGGGGGCTGGGCCGTCGTTGAACCGGGGATATGAATACTGTCGAGCTATGCAGACTTCATCTTAACTCGGCGTCATTACACTGATTTAATCAAGACAATTCAAAGCAATAATTGTGTAATTGGTCGCAATATTCACTCAAACATTGCTATGGATAGCAAAAGTTGCTGATCGTGACCGAAAAGTGTCGGGTCGGCGTGCTCCGAAAAAGAAAAAGCGGGCCGCCTGGGAGGAAGGCGGCCCGCTCCTGATCCTCCCGAAAGGAGGTTGGGGGGATTTCGGGAGGGTGGTTCTGTGCTTAGCGCGAGGCCAGCTGGACCGAACCGTTCGAAGCCAGTTGAGCCTGGACTTCGGCGCGGACGGCGGCGCGGCATTCCGGAGCGCGCGACCAGGCGGCCTTTTCGGTGTTGCAGACGGCGCGGCCGGCGCGGGCGATGCGCTGTTCCAGCTGGGCGGCGCCAGCGGCCTTGGACAGGTCCAGGTCAGAGACCTTCACGGACACTTGGGCTTGGGCGGCGCCGGCCAGGGCGACGGTGAGGGCGGCGGCGGCGAAAACGGTCTTGAACATGATCTATTCCCCTTGAGGGCGACCATTCGCGGCCGCCGTTGAACGTGAGGAAGAGATACCTCGCACCCCGGGGAAAGGTCATGTTAATTTGCCGTCATTACGCCCATTTAATAGAATTACATGCCCGTAATCACAAAAGTGTCGGCATTAATTCACATTAACTACGCATTAGCTGGCAAGAATTTTGCTTTCCAACAGCTTAATGGTGCGATCCAGACCAAAGATCGCGGCGAACGAGCCGAAACGCGGCCCCTGGCTCTGGCCGAGCAGAACTTCATAAAGACCTTGGAACCAGGCGCGTAGCGGTTCGAACCCGCCATCCTTGCCCGCGGCATAGACTTCATTCTGGATGACCTCGGCGTCCTGGCAGCCTTCCGGCAGGGCCTTGAAGCGCGCCAGCAGGTCCAGCATGGCCGTGCGCTCCTGCTCGGTCGGAGCCCGGAACGCCTTGTTCGGCTTCACGAAGTCCTCGTAGTAGTTGATCGCATACTCGGCCAGGCGATCCAGCAGCGGCTGGTTCTGAGCGTCCGCCCCCGGGATGTAGCGGCTCAGGAAGCCCCACAGGATATCCTTGGTCGAGGCGTCAGCCGCCGACACCAGGTTCAGCAGCAATGAGAAGCTGACCGGCGAGCCGTATTGCGGCGGGCGGCCCGAGTGGACGTGCCATACCGGATTGCCCAGCTTCTGGTTCTCGTCCTGGCGCGGATAGGCGTCCAGCTGCTGTAGGTACTCGTCGGTAGCCTTGGGAATGACGTCGAAATACAGCTTCTTGGCCGACTTCGGCGACTGGAACATGTAGTAGGACAGGCTCTCGGGCGCGCCGTAGCGCAGCCAGTCCTCCATCGACAGGCCGTTGCCCTTGGACTTGGAGATCTTCTGGTTGTTCTCGTCCAGGAAGAGCTCGTAGTTGAACCCTTCCGGCGGCGTGCCGCCCAGGATGCGGCAGATCTGGGAGCTGACCTTGACGCTGTCGATCAGGTCCTTGCCCGCCATCTCGTAGTCGACACCCAGGGCCGTCCAGCGCATGGCCCAGTCGGGCTTCCACTGCATCTTCACGTGACCGCCGGTGACCGGGACCTCGGTCTTTTCGCCGTTCTCGTCCTGGAAGACGATCGTCCCCTTGGACACGTTTCGCTCCAGGGTCGGGACCTGCAGCACCCGGCCCGTGGTCGGGCTGACCGGCAGGAAGGGCGAATAGGTGGCGCGGCGCTCTTCGCCCAGGGTCGGCAGCATCACCTTCTGGATGGCGTCGAAACGCTCCAGGGCCACCAGCAGGGTCTCGTCAAACCGGCCACCCTTGTAGCAGTCGGTGGCCGAGACGAATTCGTACTCGAACCCGAAACCGTCGAGGAAGGCCTGCAGGCGGGCGTTGTTGTGCGCGCCAAAACTGTCATGCGTGCCGAACGGATCGCGCACCACGGTCAGCGGCTTGCCGAGGTCTTCCTCCAGCACCGCCTTGTTCTCGATGTTCTCGGGAACCTTGCGCAGACCATCCATGTCGTCGCTGAACGAGATCAGGCGCGTGGGGATGGCGTCGTCGGTCAGAGCGCGGAAGGCGGCCCGCACCATGGTTGTGCGCGCCACCTCGCCAAAAGTGCCCAGGTGCGGCAGGCCCGAGGGGCCATAGCCAGTTTCGAAGATCACCGAACGCATCAGCGCCGGCAGGGTCTTCACCGCCTCGTCCGTTTTCCCCGCGTTGATCAGGGTCGCGGCGAGATCGCGCTCGGCGTCGGAAAGACGGATGCGCAGGACACGGGCCAGCAGGGCGCGGGCCTGTTCGAACGGCCACGCCTTGGCGGCCTGGGCGGTGTGGGAGAGACCTTTGTACATAGGCGCGGCGTATAAGACTTCCGCGACAGATAGTCGATTGGTCTGCTTGCGCGCGCCTTCGCGGTCCGCATAGTTCCCCGCAACGAAAAGACGGGAGTAGACCCTTGAGCGACGAGTTGTTTCCGGTCCCGGCCGAGTGGGCCGCCAAGGCGCACATGGATAAGGCCGCCTACGAGGCCGCCGTGGCCCGCGTCGAGGCTGATCCGGAAGGCTTCTGGCGCGAGGTCGCCGGCCGGCTGGACTGGATCAAGACGCCGACGAAGATCAAGGACGTCTCTTTCGACAAGGCCGACTTCCGCATCCGCTGGTTCGAGGACGGGGTGCTGAACGTCAGCGCCAACTGCATCGACCGCCACCTGGCGACGCGTGCGGACGAGACCGCGATCATCTTCGAAGGTGATGAGCCGGGGACCGGCGGGACCATGACCTATGGCGAACTGCACGCCGAGGTCTGCTGCATGGCCAATGTGCTCAAGTCTCTGGATGTGAAGAAGGGCGACCGGGTCACCATCTATCTGCCGATGGTCCCCGTCGCCGCCGTGGCCATGCTGGCCTGCGCCCGCATCGGGGCGGTGCATTCCGTCGTTTTCGGGGGCTTTTCTCCCGACAGCATCGCCGGCCGGATCGAGGACTGCGGCTCGCGCGTGGTCATAACCGCTGACGAAGGCTGTCGGGGCGGCAAACGGATTCCGCTGAAGGCCAATGTCGACAAGGCGCTGGAGCATGTGGCCGTCGACAAGGTCCTGATGGTCCGCCTGACCGGCAAGGATGTGCCGCTCATCGCCGGCCGCGACGTCGTCTATGACGATGTGAAGGGCGCCGCCCCCGCCGACTGCCCGCCCGAGCCGATGAACGCCGAGGATCCGCTGTTCATCCTCTACACCTCCGGCTCCACCGGAAAGCCCAAAGGGGTGCTGCACACCACCGGCGGCTACCTGACCTGGGCCGCCTGGACCCACGAGCTGGTCTTCGACTACCGGCCCTCCTCTCCAGGAAAGAAGGGCGAGATCTTTTGGTGTACCGCCGACGTGGGCTGGGTCACCGGCCACAGCTATGTGGTCTACGGCCCGCTGGCCAATGGCGGAACGACCCTGATCTTCGAGGGCGTGCCCAACTATCCGACCCCAGCCCGCTTCTGGGAGGTGGTCGATCGCCACAAGGTGGAGATCTTCTACACCGCCCCCACCGCCCTGCGGGCCCTGATGCGCGAGGGTGACCAGTACGTCACCGCCAGCTCGCGCAAGAGCCTGCGCCTGCTGGGCAGCGTCGGCGAGCCGATCAATCCCGAGGCCTGGCTCTGGTACCACCGTGTGGTGGGCGAGAGCCGCCTGCCCATCGTCGACACCTGGTGGCAGACCGAGACCGGCGGGGTTCTGATCTCGCCCCTGCCCGGCGCCACCGACCTCAAGCCCGGCTCCGCCACCAAGCCCATGCCGGGGGTCAAGCCGCAGCTGGTCGACGCCGAGGGCGCCGTGCTGGAGGGCGCGGTCAGCGGCAACCTGGTCCTGACCGACAGCTGGCCCGGCCAGATGCGCACGGTCTTCGGCGACCACCAGCGCTTCATCGACACTTATTTCAGCACCTACCCCGGCAAGTACTTCACCGGCGACGGCTGCCGCCGCGACGAGGACGGCTACTACTGGATCACCGGCCGGGTGGACGACGTCATCAATGTGTCCGGCCATCGCCTGGGCACGGCCGAGATCGAGTCAGCCCTCGTCGCGCATGAGACGGTCGCCGAGGCCGCCGTGGTCGGCTATCCGCACGACATCAAGGGTCAGGGCATCTACGCCTATGTCACCCTGAAGGCCGGTGTGGAGCCGACCGACGCCCTGCGCAAGGCGCTCTACAGCTGGGTGCGCGAAGAGATCGGCCCCTTCGCCGGCCCGGACGCCATTCAGTGGGCCCCAGGCCTGCCCAAGACCCGCTCGGGCAAGATCATGCGCCGCATCCTGCGCAAGATCGCCGAGAACGAGACCGGAGCGCTCGGGGACACCTCCACCCTGGCCGATCCGTCGGTGGTGGACGACCTGGTCAGGAACCGCGCCGACGTCTGACGGCCGGCGTTACAGTTCGTCACCCTTTGTCGCGCGACGGAGACCACGGTCTTACGCCGCCCCGTCATGGTCTCCTCATCGGCGCCCCCCGCCCTTGAGGAGAACACCATGCCCCCGATCCGCACCTTCACCGCCGCCCTCGGCCTCGCGGCCATGACCGCGACCCTGCTGGTCAGCGCCGCCGAAGCCGCCCCCCGCAACCGTTACGTCCAGGTTCAGGGGGCCGACGGTCGCGGCTATGTGGCGTCCCGCAACGCCCACCGCACGTCGAGCAGCTTCACCGCCAACCGTTCGATCCAGACCAACGGCGGCTACGGCCTGAACCGCAACCGTAGCGCCGCCTATGGCGAGGGGTCCTACAGCGGCTCCAGCCAGACCGTCTTCAACAGCGGCCGCAGCATCAACCGAAGCGCCTCTGTTCACGACAATGGCGACGGCACGGCCAGCTACCAGCGCACGGTCACCGGCTCGGAAGGGCGTTCGCGCTCGGTGTCGGGCTCGGTCCCCTACACGCCGCCTCAGTAGCGACAGGGTCGCCGACCCGCCTGCCCCACATTCGGCGGGTCGGCCCGCCCGGTCTCCTCCTCCCGGAGGCCGGGCGCCCCATTCCAGGACGAGAACACGATGAAGCCCTATCCCCTGCGCCGTCCGGCGAGCGCGAGCCATGTCCTGCTTGCCGCGGCCCTCTATGCCGGCGTCTTCGCCGCCGCCGTCGCCACCCCATCCGCAAGCCAGGCCGACGTCTTGGTGCGACGGGGGCCTGTGCGCACCATCATCGTAACGCCGCCGCCTCCGCCCCCTGTCGTCTATGTCGCCGCACACCCACGGCCAGACTGGATGTGGTCTCCGCCCCACTGGCGGTGGACGGGGCGGGTCTATGTCTGGGAGCCCGGCGTCTGGGTGCGCGTGCGCGGCTAGGCCGCCGGCAGGCTCAATACCGCCCGAAGCCCGCCCTCGGCTCGGTTCTCAAGCCGCAGCCCACCGCCCCAGCTTTCCGCCAGACCGCGCACGATGGACAGCCCCAGGCCGGCCCCTCCCGTATCGCGCCCACGCGAAGGCTCCAGCCGCTCGAACGGCTCGGTCAGGCGGCTCAGGCTCTCGTTCGGGGCGCCAGGACCATCGTCCTCAACCAGGAAGACGACCTGCCCTCCCTCCGCTCGCACGATCAGGCGCGCGTCCCCCGCATAACGCGCGGCGTTGTCGAGCAGGTTGCCCAGCATGCGGCGCAACGGCAGGGGCGGGCAGGCTGCGCTAGCCGCCTCCACCTCCAGCCGAAGGTCCACCCGCTCGCCCATGTCTCGCCGCACCGCCGCCAGCGCCCGGGCTTCCGCGATCGCGTCGGAGACCCCCGCCCCATCGGACGGGACGGTCGTGGCGTCGCGGGCGAACATGAGGGTGTCGTCAATGAGCTGGGCCATCTCGTCCAGATCGGCCGCCGCCTTGGTTCGCTGCTCGTCATCGTCGATGAAGTCGGTCCGCAAGCGCAGCCGGGTCAGATAGGTCCGAAAGTCGTGGGCGACGGCGGCCAGGATCCGGGTGCGCTCATCGACCAGGCCGCGGATCGTCCGCTTCATCTCGTTGAACGCCGCCGACAGCTCGCGCAGCTCCCGCGCGCCGTCCAGCGGCAGATCGTCCGTCTCCAGGCTACGGGAGAATCCGCGCGAGGCCCGAGCCAGTCGATTTACCGGCCGCGCCGTCTGGGCGACGCTGGCGATCAGCACGACGGCGAAGATCGCAGCGGCCACAAGGGCCAGAGTCAGGGCGCGGGCCTTCACACGCTCGAATACGGGCGGCGCGCGGCGCTCCACCACCAGCACCTGCCCCGTGCGCAACTCCACCAGCACCCGCACCGGCGCCTCGGCCCCAACTTGGTCGCCGGAAAAGGCGCGAACCAGCGCGCCCTGTCGCGCCTGAACGCGGAACGGGCGACCGCCCAGACCCTCCGCGTACCGAGCGAACAGGCGATTGAGGCGTGGCGCGTCGCGATGGTCGCCGCCGCCATCCTCCTCGCCCTGCCCCGGATAGTCGTCCAGGAGCTGGACGGAGAGCGGGTCCATATCGAGGGCGCGCAGGACCTGCGGCTGCAAACTTGGCCCCGCCTGCTCCAGGGCGTCAGCCATGGCCGCCACCTTGACCGGGGGCGGAAGACGAAAGAGCCGCGCCCCGGTATCGGTCGGCCAGGCGACGATCAGCAGGATCGCCACCTGCAGGGCGAGCAGGCCCGCCAGCAGGATCAAGCCCAGCCGCACCGCCAGATTGTCGGCGGCCAGCCTCAAATCCGCACCACCTGCGGCGAAAACAGATAGCCGCCGCCGCGCACAGTGCGGATCATGTCCGGAGCCTTCGGATCGTCGCCCAGCTTTCGGCGCAGGCGGCTGAGCTGCACATCCACCGCCCGATCGAACGGAACCGCGCTGCGACCCCGCGTCCAGTCCAGCAATTGGTCGCGGTTCAGGACCCGGCGCGGATGCGCCAACAGCACCATGAGCAGATCGAATTCACCCGCGGTCAGCTCGACCCGCTGGCCGCCTGGATCGGTGAGTTCGCGCGAACCGGAGTCCAGGCGCCAGCCCGAAAATCCATAAACCTCGCTGGGCGCGGGCGGCGGTCGATTGGCCTGCCGCGTCCGCCTGAGTATGGCGCGCACACGGGCGACCAGCTCGCGGGGATTGAACGGCTTGGGCAGATAATCATCGGCCCCGATCTCCAGCCCCACCACCCGGTCGATATCGTCGCCCTTGGCGGTCACCATCAGCACGGGCGTCTCGGACGGACCGGCGCGCAGACGACGGCAGATCGACAACCCATCCTCGCCCGGCATCATCAGGTCGAGCACCACCAGGTCCACGCGCCGGCGTTCCAGCAGGCGATCCAACTCCACGCCGCCGGAGCAGGGGGCGACCTCAAACCCCTCCCGGGTCAGAAGGCCGGCCACGAGGCTGCGGATCTCTGGATCGTCCTCGACGACGGCGATGAGTGTGGTCTGCGACATGGCCGCAAGCTGGCCCAAAGGCGCGTCCGGCGAAAGCCACGGCGAGCGCCCGTTACCTTTCGTTACAGTCCGTCGGACGCCGCTCACATGGTCATGACGAAGAAGGGGCATTGTCTGAGCGATGTTAAGGCTCGTGCTCCCCATCGTTCTTGCGCTCTGCGTCGCGGCCCCCGCGGAGGCAGGCCCTCTGCGGCGTTCGGCCCGGCCGCCGGTCGATGGCGCGAGCGAACGCTGGACCACCGTCTATCGCACCGAGGCGCGCCCCGCTCCCCGCACGGAGCGCCCTCGCGAACTTCGCAAACCCCCGACGCCAAGACCTGAACGCCCGCTGCGTCAACGTCTTCGCCGCTGATCTAAGGAGTCCCCCATGCGCGCCCTTCCCCTCCTCGCTGTCCTTCTCGCCGCCGCTCCAACCATCGCGTCCGCCCAGCCCGATCCCCGAGAGATGCTCGCAAAGGCGGACCGGAACGATGACGGCGTGGTCGAGCGCGCGGAGGCCGCGTCTATGCGGGGCGAGATGTTCGACCGGCTCGACCGCCGGGACCGCGGCTATCTCGTCATCTCCGCCGCGCCGCGTAAGATGAAGGCTCGGGGCGAACAGATGCGCGCCCTGCTCGTGGCGGCGGACGCCGACCGGAACGGCAAGGTGACCCGTCAGGAGTTCCAGTCCGCGCCCATGCCGGCTTTTGACCGCGCCGACGCCAATCGCGACGGCCGCATCGACAGCAAGGAGCTGGCCGCCCTCAAGGCAAGATGACACAGCCGTAATCTTTCCCTCTCCCACCCCGGTGCTAGGGTCCCGTCCTGCTCGGAGACCCACATGCGCATCGCCAAAGCCGCCGTCCTCGCACTCGCCCTGTCGACCACCGCCCTGACCGGCTTGGCCGCCGCGCCGGCCGTGGCCGCCGACATCGCCGTTCCGCCCATCGTCTACATGGAGCGGACCCTGGCCAACGGGATGAAGGTCTACTGGTCGCGCGACACGGCCACGCCCAATGTGACGGTGCAGGTCTGGTATGGCGTCGGCTCCAAGGACGACCCCAACGGCCGCTCGGGCTTCGCGCACCTGTTCGAACACATGATGTTCAAGGCCACGCGGGACATGCCGTCAGAGACTCTAGACCGCCTGACCGAGGACGTGGGCGGCTTCAACAACGCCTCCACCTATGACGATTTCACCAACTACTACGAGGTGGTGCCCGCCGCCCATTTGGAACGCCTGCTGTGGGCCGAATCCCAGCGCCTGGGCGCTCTCGTGGTGGACGAGGCGATCTTCAAGTCCGAGCGCGACGTGGTGAAGGAAGAGCTTCGCCAGCGCATCCTGGCCCAACCCTACGGCCGCCTGTTCGGCCTCTATATCCCGCAAAACTCCTATACGACCCACCCGTACAAGCGCCCGGGCATCGGCTCGATCGAGGAGCTGGACGCCGCCACCATCGACGACGTGCGCGCCTTCCACGCCACCTACTACCGGCCCGACAACGCCGCCCTGATCGTGGTCGGCAACTTCGACGAGACGCAGTTCAACGCCTGGGTCGACAAGTACCTGGCGCCCATCAAGACACCCCCCGCCGCCTTGCCGCGCGTCACGGCGGTGGAGCCCGCGCGCACCGGGCCCAAGACCATCACCACCTATGGCCCCAACGTGCCGCTGCCGGCCGTGGTCATGACCTGGCTCGGCCCCAAGGCGTCGGACAAGGACGCCGCGGCGACCGCCGTGCTCAACGCCATTCTGTCAGGCGGCAAGTCGTCCCGGCTCTACAACACCATGGTCTATGACAAGCAGGTGGCGGTAGAGGCCTTCTCCGGCGCCGACCTGCCCGCGCAGCCGGGCCTGATCTATGCCGGGGCCATCGTCGCCGGCGACAAGACCATCGCCGAGAACGAAGCCCTGCTGAAGGCGGAGGTCGCCCGCATGCGCGACGCACCGGTCACCGCCGCCGAGCTGGATGAGGCCAAGACCGAGCTGATCGCCGCCGCCGTCCGCGACCGCGAGACCATCGATGATCGCGCCTTCGCCCTGGGCTACGCCCTTATGACCGAAGGGGACGCCGCCAACGCCAACAGCGCCGTGGCCGAGCTGTCGGCCGTCACCGCCGCCGACGTCCAGGCCGCGGCCCGCAAGTACATGGCCGACGACCGCGCCGTGACCATCCGATACCTGGCTGAATCCGAGCGGCCGAAGGGCGAGGCCGCCCTGACCACGCCGCCGCCCGCCGTCCCCAGCGTGAAGTTCACCGGCGATATCGTGACCCTGCGCCCCGCGGACCAGCGCCAGGCCCCGCCGCCCGTCGGCCAGGCGGTCAATCCAGTCCTGCCGTCGCCGGCTGAGACGGTGCTGCCTAACGGTCTGAAAGTTGTGGTGGCCAAGAGCTCGGCCCTGCCTCTGGTCGCCGCCCAGCTGACCGTGAAGGCCGGCGCCTCCTCCGACCCGACAGGCAAGGCCGGGACCGCCAGCCTGATGGCCGACCTGCTGACCGAAGGCACCGCCACCCGCAGCGCTCAGGATATCGCCGCCCAGAGCGAGGCGCTTGGCGCCAACCTGTCGGCCGGCTCGGGCTGGGAGTCGTCCTCCCTCAGCCTCAATGTGGTGAAGGGAAACCTGGCCCCGGCCATGGCGATTTTCTCCGACCTCGCCCGCAATCCGGCATTCAAGGATGAGGAGATCGAGCGGGTCCGCAGCCAGTCCCTGGACGGACTGAAAGTCGCCTATCAGCAGCCGGGCTCGCTGGCCGGCTTCGTCACCGCGCCGGTGCTCTACGCCGGCACGCCCATGGGCCATGTGGCGGGCGGCACCCCGACTTCGCTGCCCAAGATCGGCCGCGCCGATCTGGCCGCCCTGCACCAGGGCGCCTGGCGTCCCGACAACGCCGTCCTGGTGCTGACCGGCGACGTTACGCCTGACGAGGGCTTCGCCCTGGCTCGCTCGGCGTTCGGCGACTGGAAAGCGGCTGGCGGCAAGGCCCTGACCGCCCCACTGGTCAACCCGACCGCCGCCCCGCGTCAGGTGATCGTCGATCTGCCTGGAACCGGCCAGGCCTCGGTGACCCTCGCCAAGACCGCCATAGCGCGCAAGGACCCGAGCTACTACGCGGGCATCGTCACCAACAGCGTCCTGGGGGGCGGCTATTCGGCCCGCCTGAACCAGGAAATCCGCATCAAGCGCGGCCTGTCCTATGGCGCCAATTCAGGCCTGTCGCCACGCCTGACCACCGGCGGATTCTCGGCCTCGGCCCAGACCAAGAACGAGTCCGCCGCCGAGGTGGTCGGCCTGATCAAGGCCGAGCTGGCCCGTCTGGCCGCCCAACCCGCCACGCCGGAGGAGCTGACCGCCCGCAAGTCGGTGCTGATCGGCAGCTACGGCCGCTCGCTGGGCACCGCCGGCGGTCTGGCCGGCATCCTGGGCGACCTGTCGTTCAACGGCATCGATCTGACCGAGATCCAGCGCTACACGGCCAAGGTCGAGGCGGTGAGCCCCGCCGACGTCCAGGCCTTCGCCCGCACCTCGCTCGACCCGGCCAAGGCCAGCGTCGTCGTGGTCGGGGATCGCAGCCAGATGGGCGACGGCATCGTCCAGGCCCTTCCTGCCGCGGAGGTCATCCCCGTCGATCAGCTGAACCTCGACAGCGCCACGCTGAAAAAGAACTAGGCGCGGGTCACGCGGAGGGCGCCCGGCCGCACCAGGCCGACAGGTCGTCCTCCGCCCCGATCAGGGCCAGGCCAGAGGCGATGGACACCAGCTCGGCCCCGCTCTCCAGCTTGGCGGCGCCGAACCGACGCTCGAAAATCGCCCGCACCGCCGGCACGAACGACGAGCCGCCGGTCATGAACACGCGATCGACCCCCGCCTCGGTCAGATTGGCCTTGCGCAGGGCCTCGTCCACCGCCCGCTCCATGGCCGCCAGCTCCGGCGCGATCCAGGATTCGAAATCGGCGCGCTCCACATGCGCCTCGATCCGCACATCGCCGCCCTCGAACACGAAGGGCGCGGACTGTGCGCGCGACAGCGCCTCCTTCAGGCCCGACACCGAGCGGTAGAGGCTGTAGCCGTGGTTGTCGTCCAGCAGCTCCACCAGCCGCTCGATCTTCTCCGGCTCGAGCGCCGTGCGGACCAGGGCGCGGATGTCCTTCATGTCCCGCGACGAGCGCAGCAGGGCCAACTGCTCCCACCGCGCGAAAGCGGTGAAATAGCGGTTGGGGATCGGCAGGACGTTGTCGAAGGCCCTATAGGACGAGCCCTTGCCCAAGGCGGGCGAGACCAGATTGTCGATGATCCGGTAGTCAAAGGCGTCGCCCGCCACGCCCACGCCGCTGTTGGCCAGGCCCTGCGATCTGATCCGCCCGGCGTGACGCTCGAACCGCACCAGGGAAAAGTCCGAGGTGCCGCCGCCGAAGTCGGCTACCAGGACCGTGGCGTCCTGCTCCAGCCGCCGGGCGAAGAAGAAGGCCGCCGCCACCGGCTCGAAGGCGTACCAGATGTCCTCGAAGCCCAGCCGCTGGAACGCCGCCTCATAGCGGCGAAGGGCCAAATCCGGGTCGGGATTGGATCCGACGAAGTTCACTGGCCGCCCGACGATCAGGCGCCTGCCCGCCTCCAAGGCGCCCGGCCCATGTTCCCGCAGCCGCAGCAGGAAGGCCGACAGCAGGTCCTCGAACCCGTACCGCTTGCGCAGGATTTGGGTCTCGGTGAACAGGGCGCTGGCCGAATAGCTCTTGAACGACTGGATGAACCGCGTCTCCAGCGGGTCCTCCACATAGGTCTCGATGGCCCACGGTCCGGCCTCGACGATCCGCTCTGAGGGGTCCTGGGGCGAGGCGTGGAAGCTGAGCGCCGAGCGGAAAGCGACCGCCTCTCCCTGCGGCGCGGCGAAGGACGCCAGATGCGCGCCGCCCGCGCCGTCACCCAGGGCGACGACGCTGTTGGTGGTGCCAAAATCGACGCCTATTGCGGCCTGGTTGGCCGTAGTCATGGTGCGCTCCAACGCTTGAGAGAAGACGGCGGATCGCCCGCCGTCCTCCTCAGGGCGTCAGGCGCGTCTCGCCGCGAGAATGTGACGGCCGGTCAAGCGCTCGCCTCGGCCAGAGGCCGGTCATAGGCAGCCATCATGGCCATGTTCAGAATCTTCGACACCGAGGCCGAAAGCGGACAAATCTGGATCGACTTCTCCAGGCCCAGCAGCACCGGCCCGATCACCGTGGCGCCGCCCAGGGACTGAACCAGCTTGGTCGAGATCGAGGCGGCGTGAATGGCCGGCATGATCAGGATGTTGGCGCTGTCGGTCAGGCGCATGAACGGATAGTTGGCGCGAAGGCTCGGGTCCAGAGCCAGTTCGGGCGGCATCTCGCCCTCGTACTCGAAATCGACCTTCATCTGGTCGAGCATCTGCACCGCCTTGCGCACCTTGTCCGACCGCGTGCCCATCGGGTTGCCGAAGGTCGAGTAGGACATGAAGGCCACCCGTGGCGTGAAGCCCAGCTTGCGCACGTCCCGCGCCGCCTCGCAGGCGATCTCCACCAGCTCCTCGGCCTCGGGCAGCTCGGTGACATTGGTGTCGGCGATGAACAGGGTGCGGCCCTTGGCCAGCACGATAGACATGCCCATCACCCGTCCGCCCGGCGCCGGGTCGATCACGCGGCGAATCTCCTCCAGTACCTGGTCGAAGCTGCGGGTGACGCCGGTGACCATGCCGTCCGCGTCGCCCACGGCCACCATGGCGGCGGCGAAGCTGTTGCGGTCCTGATTGATCAGGCGCTGCACGTCGCGGCGCAGGTAGCCCTTGCGCTGCAAGCGCTCATACAGGAAGTCCACATAGACCGGGTTCTTGTCCGAGACGCGGGCGTTGACGATCTCCAGCGGAGTTTCGTCGGGATTGAGGCCCACCAGCTTCATGTTCTGATGCACCAGGTTCTCGCGACCGCACAGGATCGCCTGGCCCAGACCCTGGGTCTGGAAGGCATAGGCCGCGCGGATCACCGACGGCTCCTCGCCTTCGGCGAACACCACGCGCTTTTGCGCTCCGCTCATCACCGAGCCGCTGATGCGCTGCAGGAAGCCGGCGGTGGGATCCAGCCGCTGGGCGAGGCTGGCGCGATAGGCGTCCATGTCCTCGATCGGCTTGCGGGCCACGCCGGTATCCATGGCCGCCTGGGCCACGAAGGGCGGGATGTACCAGATCAGCCGCGGATCGAAGGCCGACGGAATGATGTACTCGGGGCCGAACTTCAGCTGCCGTCCATGATAGGCGGCGGCCACCTCGTCCGGCACGTCCTCGCGCGCCAGCTCGGCCAGAGCCCGGGCGCAGGCGATCTTCATCTCGTGATTCACCCGCCGGGCGCGCACGTCCAGAGCGCCGCGGAAGATGTAGGGGAAGCCCAGGACGTTGTTGACCTGGTTGGGATAGTCGCTCCGGCCCGTGCCCATGATCGCGTCGGGGCGAACGGCCTTGACCTCTTCCGGAGTGATCTCCGGATCGGGGTTAGCCATGGCGAAGATGATCGGGTTGGGCGCCATGCTGGCGATCATCTCGGGCGTGAAAGCGCCCTTGGCCGACAGACCCAGCAGCACGTCGGCGCCGGCCACGGCCTCGGCCAGGGTGCGCTTGTCGGTCTTGACCGCGTGGGCGCTCTTCCACTGGTTCATGCCCTCGGTGCGACCCTCATAGAGGACGCCCTTGGAGTCGACCGCGATCACATTCTCGGGCCGCACGCCCATGGCCTTGATCAGCTCCATCGAGGCGATGCCCGCCGCGCCGGGGCCGTTCAGCACGACCTTCACGTCCTCCAGCTTGCGGCCGGTGATGGCGCAGGCGTTGATCAGGCCGGCGGCGCAGATGATCGCCGTGCCGTGCTGGTCATCGTGGAAGACCGGGATGTCGAGCAGATCCTGCAGCTCGGTCTCGATGCGGAAGCACTCAGGGCTCTTGATGTCCTCAAGATTGATGCCGCCGAAGGTCACGCCGATGTTCTTGACGACCGTGATGATCTCGTCGGCGTCCTTGCTGGATATCTCGATGTCGATGGAATCAACGTCGGCGAAGCGCTTGAAGAGGACGCTCTTGCCCTCCATCACCGGCTTGGACGCCAGGGCGCCCAGATCGCCCAGGCCCAGGATCGCCGTGCCGTTGGAGATCACCGCAACCAGGTTACCCTTGGAGGTGTAGTCGTAGGCGGCGTCGGGATCGGCGGCGATGGCGTGGACCGGCACGGCCACGCCGGGGGAATAGGCCAGGGACAGGTCGCGCTGCGTCGCCATGGGCTTGGTGGCCACCACCGCCAGCTTGCCCGGCGTCGGGTAGCGGTGGAATGCCAGGGCCTCTTCGTCGGTAAAGGCGCGTTTTTCGTCGCTCATGCGGCGCGTGTCCCCGTCTGCGTCTGGGCCGCCGTTCATGCGGCGAACCCTTGTGTGAAGGGGAGGCACCCTAGCGAGCGCCTCCTGTCGCCACAACCGCCCGCGCGGTGAACGCCTGTTCGTATCAGGCCTTGGAGCGCATGGCGGCCACGCCGCGGTCGATCTCCTCGCAGACCCGGACGACAAGGGCGTGTTCGCGCAGCCTGGACCAGTAGGCGGACAGGTTGGGCCGCTCGGCCAGCATCGAAGGCCGACGGAAGGAGGCTTCGATCAGCGGCAGGAAGTGCAGCATCGGCGCGAGCTGGCAGTCCGCCAACCGAAGACCGTCAGCCGCCGCCGGTTCAAGACCGCAAATATGAGTGTCGAGATGATCGAGCCCCGCTTCCAGCTTGGCGAACTCCTGCTCGACCACCGCCTCGTCACGGGCGCGTGGATTGATCTGCTTGAACAGCATGCTCATGGGCGCCGCCACATAGAGGTCACCGACCCGGGCGATCAGGCGCTGGCGCGCGGCTTCCTTGGGATCGGCCGGCCGCAGCGGCGCCTTGGGGAAGGCGTCCTCCAGATATTCCAGAATGGTGTCAGACTCGGCGATCACCTGGCCACAGTCCAGAACCAAGGCGGGGAGCTTGCCGATGGGATTGATGGCCAGATACTCGGGCGACTTCAGCCCGGCCACCGGCGGCGATGCGATCTCGACCTCCAGGCCCTTGGCGTAGATGGCCAGCCGCACGCGGGCGGCGAATGGCGACATGTCGTGGCTGTAGAGTTTCACGCACTCTCCCTTGCGTTCTGTTCGCTGCGGCTTGACCCGGCGAGTTGGTCGCGAGACTAGACTGCAAGCGTGACCGCATACAGTTGTTTTTGGAGACTCGCTTGTCGCAGACCCTTCGCATCGCTGTCGCCGGCGCCCTCGGCCGCATGGGCAAGGCCGTCGCCGCCGTGGTCGAGGCCAGCGCCGACGCCGAGGTCTTCGCGCGGTTCGATCGTCCGGGCGCGACCGGCGACGGCGTGGTCGATATCGAGGACGCCTTGGCGGTCGCCCATGTGGTCATCGACTTCACCGTGCCCGAGGCCTCCGTCGCCCTGGCCGAGCGGTGCGCCACCCAGGGCGGGCCGGCCTTGGTCATCGGCTCGACGGGGCTGGACGCCGCCCAGGAGGCGCGCCTCGCCGCCGCCGCACAGAAGATCGCCATCGTGCGCTCGGGCAACTTCTCCTTGGGCGTGAACATGCTGATGGGCCTGGTGGCCCAGGCGGCCCGCGCCCTGCCGGCCGACGACTGGGACATTGAGGTCTTCGAGGCTCATCACAAGCGCAAGGTCGACGCCCCTTCGGGCACCGCCCTGATGCTCGGCCAAGCCGCCGCCGACGGCCGCGGGATCGATCTGGCCAACAATTCCGACCGGGGCCGCGACGGCCTGACCGGCCCGCGCGAGCCTGGCGCCATCGGCTTTTCCGTCGTTCGCGGCGGCGGGATCATCGGCGAACACAGCGTGATCTTCGCCGGCGAGGAAGAGATCCTGACCCTGTCTCATTCGGCCCGTGATCGCAGCCTCTTCGCCCGTGGCGCGTTGCAAGCTGCACGATGGGTGAACGGTCAAGCTCCAGGCCTCTACGACATGCAGGACGTGCTCGGACTGAAGTCCGAGCGCTGAGGCCTTATTTTTGTCCCGCAAGCCGAGACCCTGAAGGCTGATGACGGAGACCACGCAAAATCCCGATCCGCCCATTCGCCACGCACCTTCGCGCCGGGCGAGGTTGGCCGCCGTGGCGCTGGAAGTCGGCGCCGTGGCCCTGTGGAGCGTGGCGGCGGGCGGCCTGATCGTCCTTGCCCAGCGGCGGGAAATCGCCCGCGAACTGGCCATATCCTGGCTGCGCGAGCGCGGCGTCGAGGCCTCCGTCGATATCCAGGCCCTGGACGTGGACGGCTTTGTCGGCCGCGTGCGGGTGGGATCGGAGGATGATCCCATCTTCTCGGCCGAACGCCTGGAAGTGGCCTATTCGCTTACCCCGCCCTGGGCTGGCGACAAGTTCGCCATCGAGACCCGGGCCGTGCGCCTGGTCCGGCCGCATATCAAGGCGGCGTTCGTGAAGGGCAAGCTGTCCTTCGGCGCGCTCGATCCCCTGATCGAGGACTTCACCAAGACCCCTCGGCCCGAGCAGACCGGCGGCCCCGCCGTGCTTATCGAAAGCGCGCGGGTCGATCTGGGCACCGAGTTCGGCCGCGTCACCCTGGTCGGGGACGGCGCCATGGACCAGGGCGCCCTGCTGCGCCTAGACGGCGCCCTGATGCCCACGCGGTTGAAGAAGGACGATGTGGTCCTGACCAGCGACGGCGCCCGTTTTTCCCTGCGCAAGAACGGCGCGCGGATGCGGACCAGCGCCCATCTGTCGCCTTCCAGCCTAACCCAGGGCGAGACTCGCATCGAGGGTCTGGAGGGCGACCTGGCCGGAGAGCTGCCCTATCCAGACCTGCGCGGCATGTCCGCCGCGGGTCCTGTCGCCCTGAACGCTGTTTTCACCGCGCAGCGCGGAGAGACGTCCGGAGCCAGGGTTCAGGGCGCGCGCCTGAAACTCGACTGGACCGGCTCGGTGTTCGGCTATCCAGAGCGCGCGGCCCTCTCCGGCCGTTTGGTCGCCGGGCTGTCGGCAAGCGACTTGAACATGGGCGGCGAGCAGATTGACGATCTCGACGCCGACCTGCAGCTCAACGGCTTCACCTTCAATCACGACAAAGCCGCCGACCGCTTTGAAGGCGCTGTTCGGCTGAACGCCTCGGCCGGCGCCGTCATCGCTGGCGGGCTGGACTTGCAACGGGTTTCGGCCAGCGCCCGCACCGGGCGACTGACAGCCCGCAAGGACGCCCAGGGCGTCTCGCTCAACGGCCAGATGGCGCTGGACGGCGGCGCCTCGATCTCAACCGCCACAGCGCGGCGGCTGGCGGCCCAGACCCCTGTGGTCGCCCAGAACCCTGACTATCAGGCCGCCCTGTCCCGCAACCTGACGCGGCTGACGCTCGACGCGCCATCCATCGCCCTGACCATGCGGCCCGACAGCTTCCGCGCCGTCGCCGGACGGCCCTTGACGGTTCGCGGCGCGAGCGGCGCGCGTCTGCGGCTCGATCCGGTGAGCGCGCCCCTGGTTCAGAGTCTGGGCGGCGGCGCGTCCGGAGCCGCGAACCTGGAGCTTGCGGGCGGCGGCCTGCCGACCGCGGCCTTGCGCATTCCACGCTGGACGGCGGGGCCTCAAGGCATCGACGCCGCCCTGTCTCTGACCGCGGAACTGGACCTGCCTCCGCTGCAGAACCTGACCATCAAGGGCGACGCCAAGGCGTCCAGCCGAAACGGACTGCTGGCCGTTCGCCTCGACCGCTGCGCGGATGTGGCGGCGGAGAAGTTCGTCATGGGCGAGACCAGCCTCGACGGCCTGGCCGCCCAGGTCTGCGCCGACGGCCCGATCCTGCGGGTCAGCGCCAATGGCTGGCGGGCCGACGGCCGCCTGGTCAAGGCGAGCGCCGGCCTGACCGCCGCCGAATCCGAACTGGCCGACGGGGAGGCGGCCTTCGCTCTGTCCGGCGCCGGCGGAACCATGAACGGTCAGGTCCGCCTGAACGCCGCCAAGGTCGTCGATCGCCAGCCCGCCCCGCGCTTCAACCCCATCATCGCCGACGGGACCGTGGCCCTGGCCCGCAATCGCTGGACCGGTCCGATCACCCTGCGCACCGAAGCCGGCCGCGCCCTGACCCGTATCGACGTGGCGCACGACATGAATTCCGGCGTCGGCGCGGCGGCCATCGACGCCTCTCAGCTGGCCTTCATGCCCGACGGCCTGCAGCCCGCCGAGATTTCGCCCATGGCCGCGCCGCTGCAGCAGGTTCAAGGAAGCGCATCATTCACCGGCCGCTTCGACTGGAACGCGGCCGGCATGACCAGCAGCGGCCGTTTCACCGCCGCCGGCCTGCAGTTCAAGGGACCCGCCGGTCTCAGCAAGAACGCCGGCGCCGACGTCACCTTCGCCAGCCTCACGCCCCTGGTCACCGC
Source organism: Caulobacter sp. NIBR2454 (assembly GCF_027474405.1). Taxonomy (GTDB): domain Bacteria; phylum Pseudomonadota; class Alphaproteobacteria; order Caulobacterales; family Caulobacteraceae; genus Caulobacter. Next base: position 143,395 of record NZ_CP114871.1, on the reverse strand, counting down.
GCCGGGTCAGACCGCGACCATCGCCCGCGTGGAGGCCTTCGCGCCCCTGGACGACGTGGTCGCCACCTTCCATCTGGAGGAAAAGGCCTTCGCCCTGGAATCGGCCGTCGCCAAGACCTTGAAGGGCGTGGTGCGCGTGGAGCCGATGTCGGTCACCTACGAAGGCGGAACGATTCGCGGAGCGCTGGTTCTGGAAGAGGTGCAGCTGGGCCAGTTGGTCGCCGGCACATCCCTGTCCGACCGTCTGCAGATCGACGGGCTGTTCAACGGCCGCATCCCTTTCGAGATCGACGGGGAGAATATCCGCGTCCGCGACGGCAAGCTGGCCGGCGCCCCGCCCGGACGCATCGCCATCAGCCGAGCCCTGATCGCCAACGCCTCGGCCAACGGCCAGCCCGCCGACACCACCAACGCCATTCAGGACTTCGCCTATCAGGCCATGGAGAACCTCAGCTACGACAAGCTGGAGGCCACCGTGAACAGCCTCGACGGCGGACGGCTGGGCGTGCTGTTCCACATCGAGGGCCGCCACGATCCCAAGGTGAAGGAAAAAGCGCGGGTCGGCATCCTCGACGTCCTGCGCGGGCGAGCCTTCGACAAGCGCATCGCCCTGCCGGCCGGCACGCCTGTCAACCTGACGCTGGACACCACCTTCAATCTCGACGACCTGCTGGCTGGCTGGCGTCGGGGCTGGACAGATCCTGAACAGGCCCCCTCGCGTTCAGCCCCCGTTCAGCCGTAGAGTCCGATTAACTGAGCCATGACGGAGACCACGCTCATGACCAAGCGCGCAGCTGCGCTCACCGCCGCCGCCGCTTTCGCGGCCCTCTTGGGAGCCTGCACGCCGACCGTGCGCGTGAAGGTGGATCCCATCAACATCTACGCCAAGCTGGACGCAGACGTCCGGGTGCGGCTGGACAAGGAAGTCCAGACGCTGATCAGCCAGAACCCCAACCTGTTCTAGGCGCCTGAGGAGTTTCATCATGATGCGCAAGCTTTTCACCGCCGCGGCCATCGCCGTTTCGCTGGGGGCCGCCTCGGCTCCCGCTCTGGCCCAATCGGCCGCCAAGGCCCAGGTCGACATCGCCAAGACCGCAGGCGTGGTCGGCGAGCAGGCTGACGGCTATCTCGGCTTCGTGTCCGGTACGGGCGACGCGGCCCTGCAGGCCGCGGTGCGCGAGATCAACGCCGGCCGCGCCGCCGTCTATCGCGACATCGCCGGCAAGACCGGCGTGACGCCCGAAGCCGCCGGCCAGGCCGCCGCCCGCCAGCTGTTCGAACGCCTGCCCGCCGGCGCCTGGTACAAGCCCGCCGGCGGCGGCTGGACCAAGAAGTAGGGGCCTAGCCGCCCCTGGCTACGAACCAGCCGTTGCGGAATCCCGCATCGGCCTTGCCGTAGACGAAGGGTGAGCCGTCGGGTGTCGAGAAACGCCCGCCGGCCGCCTCCAGGATCGCCTGGCCGGCGGCGGTGTCCCATTCCATGGTCGGTCCATGGCGTGGATAGATGTCCGCCGCGCCCTCGGCGATGCGGCAAAGCTTGATGGAGCTGTCCATCGGCTGACGCCGGTCAAAGCCATATTCGGCCTGCAGCTTGGCGGCCACCTCTTCCTTCATGGTGTGCGACACCAGGGCCACGGCTTCGCCCGTGGGCCAGGGGCGCACTCGCACGGGCGAGGCGGCCTCGCCCTGCTGGCGTTTCATCGTTCCGTTCGGGGTCGTGAACCAGGTCTCCATGGTCACGGGCGCGCAGATGGCGCCCGCTACCGAGCGGCCGTTCTCGATCAGGCCGATATTGACCGTGAAATTGGGGTCGCCGCGAACGAAGGCCTTGGTCCCGTCCAGGGGGTCCACCAGGAAGAAGCGACCCGCCGCGTCGGTGGGCACGCCGTTCTCGGCCGAATCCTCCTCCGATACCACGGGGATGTCCGGGAAATGGCGGGCCAGCAGGTCCAGGATCAGCTGCTCGCCACGCTGGTCAGCCTCGGTCACCGGGCTCTCGTCCGCCTTGCGGATCACAGTCAGGTCCGAGCGCCAGTACGGCAGGATAAGCCGCGCGGCCTCCTCGACGATATCGGCCAGGATTTCGCCCATTGCGGCGTCGTTGCTCACGTCAGTGTCCCCTCGGATCGTCGCCGACGAAGATCAGCCGCACCGCGTCCGAATCGATCGTCTGTTTGCCGGCCTGCTCGAAATTGACGGTCACCCGCCGCCCGGCGACCGACTGCACCTGACCCAGGCCCCAGTCGGCCTGATCGGGATGGCGCACCAGGGCGCCGGGTTCGAGAAACAGGTCCATCGGCGCCGTCTTTAAGGGCCATTTTCCCCAGCGCCAAATCAGGCCAAGGTCCCGGTCGATGAACGACGCCCTCGACGCCCCGACCCAACAGTCTCCCGCCGATCTGGCGGCCCTGCTCGCGGCGCGCCTGTGCCACGACTTCATCAGCCCGGCCAGCGCCATCGTCTCCGGCCTCGACCTGCTCGAGGATCCGACGGCCCAGGACATGCGCGAAGACGCCATGGGCCTGATCAACGCCAGCGCCCGCAAGCTGGTGGACCTGCTGCAGTTCAGCCGCGTGGCCTTCGGCGCCTCGGCCGCGGCCGAAAGTTTCGACAGCCGCGATCTCGAGGCCCTGGCCCAGGGCGTCTACGCCCACGTTCGGCCCGAGCTCGAATGGACCGCCGACGCGCCCCAGGTGAACAAGCCGGCGGCACGCGCCCTGCTGAATCTCGCCCAGATCGCCGCCGGCGCCCTGCCCACCGGCGGCAAGGCCAAGATCCGGGTCATGCTGGTCGACAACCGCTATGTGATCACCGTCGACGCTTCGGGCGCCCGCGCCCGCCTGCGCCCCGAAGTCGTGGCCGGCCTCAAGGGCGATCCCCTGGGCGACGGCATCGGGGGCCAGTGGATCCAGGCCGCCTACTTGCACAACCTGGTCAAGGCCTGCGGCGGCCAGGTCGCCGCCGAAACCGCTGAAGAGCGCGTCACTTTGGCCGCCTGGGTGCCTGCCTAAGCGGCAGGATTCCTTACCCCTCCTTAACCAAAGCGGCGCAAAACGGCTCATTGGAATGGAGCCTGCGCGCCTGTGAAGACCTGCCTTGTCGTCGATGACAGCCGGGTGATCCGGAAAGTCGCCCGACGCATCCTCGAGGACATCGGCTTTCAGATCGCCGAGGCCGCCGACGGGATGGAGGCGCTTGGCTGGTGCCGCGCGGCCATGCCCGACGCCATCCTGCTCGACTGGAATATGCCGGTGATGAACGGGGTGGAGTTCCTGAGACAGCTGCGCCAGGAGCCCGGCGGCTCCGCGCCCGTGGTCGTCTTCTGCACGGTCGAGGCCGACCTGGAGCATATCCGCGAGGCTCTCGATTGCGGGGCCGACGAGTACATCATGAAGCCCTTCGACGGCGACGTGATCGAAGCCAAGTTCATTGAGGCGGGCGTTCTGTGAAGCCGTCCGACCTGGAATTCCTCGCGGCCCTGTGCCGTTCCCGCGCCGGCCTCAAGGTGGCGCTGGAGAAGACCTACCTGATCAATAGCCGGCTCTCGCCCGTCGCCCGCCGCGAAGGCTTCGCCAGCATCGACGACATGATCGCCATGGTGCGCTCCAAGCGCGAGGAGCGCCTGATCTGGGCGGTGGTCGAAGCGATGACCGGGGCGGAAACCGCCTTCTTCTTCCCGCGCGACGCCTTCAACCAGTTCGAGAAGGAGCTGCTGCCGGCCATGGCCCATCGGCGCCCTGGCGGGTCGGTCCGGATCTGGAGCGCGGCCTGCGCCACAGGCCAGGAAGCCTATTCCCTGGCCATGATGGCCGAAGAGGCGCGCGGCGTCCTGCCGGGACTGAAGCCCGAACTGTTCGGGTCCGACATCTCCGAGCGTTGCCTGGAGAAGGCCCAGAGCGGCCTCTACACCCAGTTCGAGGTGCAGCGCGGCCTGCCCGTGCGCCGCCTCGTAGCCCACTTCGAGAAGGTGGACGAGATGTGGTCCCTGGACGCGCGCGTGCGTCAGATGGTGCGCTGGCGGCGGATCAACCTGATCTCCGACCTCTCGGCCCTTGGCCGGTTCGACATCATCTTCCTGCGGGGCGTTTTGGCGACCATGGATGAGGCCGTGCGCGGCCGCGTGCTGGAGAACGTGGCCGTGACCCTGGCCGACGACGGCTTCCTCGTGCTCAGTCCGGGAGATGAACCGGCGGGCCTGACCTCGGCCCTGACACCGGTCGATGGACATCCCGAAGTATTCGGGCGTGACCCCGACTTCCGCAAGGCGGCCTGAAAATCTCGACCTGAAACGCAAAAGGCCCCGCTATCCGCGGGGCCTTTCTCGTCTCCCGAGGGAGGCGTCTTAGTTCTTGGCGTCTTCGGCGGTGTTGGTGACGGCCTTGCCGGCAGCCGAAACGTCCTCACCAGCGCCCGAAACGGTGTTGCAGGCGGCGGCGGCGAGACCAGCGGCGACAACCGCCATGATGATGAGCTTGCGCATGAGAGTTCTCCTGAATGCCGCTCGCGCGGCTTGTATGGCGCGGGAAAAACGCCAGCGGCTCAGCTTTGTTCCGCCGCCTTGCTCGCGGGCTTCATCTTGGCCTCCGGAGTCGGGAAGACCAGGCTGATGCGCAGACCGCCGGCGGGGTTCGGCTCGAAGCTGACCCGACCGCGAAGCTGGCGCGCGAAGGCGTTCATCAGGGTCATGCCCATCCCGCTGGGCGGGGCGCCGGGAACGCCGATCCCGCCGCCGTCGTCGACGATGTCCAGAGTGCCCTCGCCGTCGCGAACCCTGAACTCCACGCTCAAGGAGCCTGGCCGTTCGGAGAAGACCTGCTTCTGGGCGTTGGCCACCGCCTCCACCGCGAAAAGGGCCAGGGGCGCCAGACGATCGGGATCGATCATCAGGGGGTCGGCATGGACCTCCGTCCGCACCGCGCCGTGCGGGCCCGCGTCGCCCGACAGCAGCTGGGCGGTCAATTCCTCCAGGAACGGGCGCAGGTCCACCTGCTTGAGGTCCGGCCCCTGGTAAAGGGCGCGATAGACCAGCGCCAGGGCGGAGATGCGCTGACGCGTATCCATGATCGCCTGGCGCGAGGCCGGGTCGGTCAGCGCCCTTTGCTGAAGGCTGAGCAGGCTTGAGATGACCTGAAGGTTGTTCTTCACCCGGTGATGGATTTCGCGCAGCAGCGCGTCCTTCTGGTCCAGGCTGTCGTGCAGGGAGGCGTCGCGCGTGACGATGGCCCCGGCCATGTGGTCCAGCGTCTCGGCCAGCTCACGGATTTCCGGCGGAGCCTTGTCGGCCCGCACCGGGCGAACCGTGAAGCGGCCACGGGCGTAGATCGCCGCGACCCGTTCCAAATAGTAGATCCAGCGCACGATGCTGCGCTCCGCCGCCAGCAGCACCGCCGCCAAGGCCGCGAAGAAGGCGAAGATCGGCAGCAACAGCCGCGAGATCGGGTTGAGGCGCGCCCACGAGAACAGGCCCGGCGACGGCGCGGACAGCACCACATAGACCTCGTTCGCCACGAGGGGCGCCGCCGACAGGGTGCGCAGGCGGTTCGAGGCGTCCCTGGCGGTCCAGAGCAGATTCTTCGAGCCGGCCTGCGACAGGTCCGGCGGCTCGTTAGGGAAGGCGGCGGGGCTGGTGAGCGCGAAATACTGGCCTTCACGATCGACCATCGCGATCTCGGCTCCGCCCGGCAGAGCGCGGGAAGTCGTCTCAGGCTGCAGGCTGGACAGGGCGATCACCGCCACCAGCGCGCCGTCGAACTTTCCGTCACGTTCGGCGCGCACGGCGGCCAACAACGACGGCTCGGCCGCATAGGCGACGCCTGGCCTGGCGTCGACCGTCATCGATTGGCCCTCCCGGATACGCGAGAACCATGGCCGCGCCGCGCGCGCGGCGTCAGACGGCACTGTCTCGGCCGAACAGGCGACACGTCCGCGCACATCGAACCGGATCAGGTTGGCGTAGCCCGGCAGGCGGCGCTTGATGTCATTGAGGCGCTGGGCGCAGTTCAGACCCACCGAGCCGGGACCCAAGGTCTCCAGCAGTACGCCCGCCGCCTCGATCCTGGCCTGGACCGTGGCGGCGCTGCGCTGCGCGCCGAGCGCCAGGCTTTCGCGCTGGGATTCGGCGTCGCGATGGAATGCGGTGACGGTTTGGGCGGCGCTGAGGATCAGCACCGGCAAAAGAGCGACAGCCACCGCCGCGGCCAAGCGGACGCGGATGGTGGTCGCCGGACCCCAGCCCAGCCTTTCGGCCAGCCTCACCGAACCGAGCTCAGACGCTCCGCATCGGCGAGGATCGACTTCATCGCGTCACCGGCCGCGCCCCCGTCGCGCTCATAAGAGCCATCCTCGAGGATGGACTGCAGGGCGCGACGCGCACGGCTGACACGGCTCTTCACCGTACCGACCGCGCAGCCGCAGATTTCAGCCGCTTCTTCGTAGGCGAAGCCGCCGGCGCCGACCAGGATCAGCGCTTCACGCTGCTCGGCCGGAAGCATGTTCAGGCTCATGCGCAGCTCGTCGAGCGCGACCGGCGCTTCCGGATCGTCCACCGCGACCAGGGTCCGCTCGGCGGCTTCCTGATCAAGCTGGCTCTGACGCCAGGACCGGCGCTTTTCCGAATAGAACTGGTTGCGCAGGATCATGAAGGTCCAGGCCTTCATGTTCGTGCCCAGCTGGAAACTCTCGCGAGCGTCCCAGGCCTTCATCATGGCGTCCTGCGCCAGATCGTCCGCGGCGGTCGGATCACCAGCCAGGGTGCGCGCGAACGCGCGCAGGTGGGGGATCAGCTGAACCAGCTCGCGCTTGAAGATATTGTCTCGCTCGACCCCGACAGGGCCGCCCGCGGTGCGATCCGCGTCGATATGATCGGCCATTAGCGGTCTCCCGCTTTGTCATCGGCCTTGCGAAGGATATCGAGGAACTCGTCAGGAACGGGCTCGTTGACGACTTCGTCGAACATGGCGCGCAGCTTCACGCCGATAGCCTGCTGGCGCAGGCGGGCTTCGTCCAGGGCGGCGGATGCAGGCCCTTTGCGACGGTCTTCCATGGCTCTTTGTTCGATCATGACTCCGACGCCGGAACCGGCGATCGCCCCCTTACTGCAGCCCAATATGCCTTTGGCGCATGCGGCGCCGTGAGCCGGAAACGCCCATCTCCCTTCCGGGTTCCATTGCATTCAAGCACATCATGACGAAAGGTGAAGCTTGTTGGAACCGTAACCGTGGCGACGCGTTTGGCACCTTGTCGGGACGTTATGCGTATCCCGACGCTTGTTTTTTGAAGACCTTTTGAAAGTCGGGAGGGGTCATGAGTCTTCTTGCTCGGCTTGCGCCGCATCTGCCCTATGTTCGTCGTTACGCGCGCGCGCTGACCGGTGACCAAACCACGGGCGACCACTATGTGCGCGTAGCGCTTGAAGCGCTGGCCGCGGGCGAACGTTCCCTGGAGAGCTCTCTGTCTCCGCGGGTCGCTCTTTATCACGTGTTTCACGCCATCTGGCTCAGCTCGGGCGCGCAGCTCGAGGCGACCGAGCAGGACGATATCGGCATGGGCGGCGAGGATGCCTCGCGTCGCCTGATGCGCATCGCTCCGCGTTCACGCCAGGCGTTTCTGCTCACCGCCCTGGAAGGGTTCACCCCCACCGAGGCGGCCCAGATCCTGGGCACGGACTTCGACGAGGTGGAGTCCCTGATCTCAGAGGCCCAGACCGAAATTGACGCGGAGTTGGCCACCGACGTCCTCATCATCGAGGACGAGCCGGTGATCGCCGCCGATATCGAGGCCCTGGTCCGCGAACTGGGTCATGACGTCACCGATATCGCCGCCACCCGTGGCGAGGCCGTCGACGCTGTCGCACGCAAGACCCCGGGCCTGGTCCTGGCCGACATCCAGCTGGCCGACGGCTCGTCGGGCATCGACGCGGTGAAGGACATTCTGGCGCGCCTCGACGTGCCGGTGATCTTCATCACCGCCTTCCCCGAACGCCTGCTCACCGGCGAGCGTCCGGAGCCGACCTTCCTGATCACCAAGCCGTTCCAGCCGGAAACGGTCAAGGCGGCCATCGGTCAGGCGCTGTTCTTCCATCCCCGCCGCACCCGCAAGGCCGCCTAGGGGAACCTGGCCATCGAGCCGGCGTTCGCTTTCTGAACAGCCCGCATTCCGCGGGCCGGAATGGGAGCGACCGCCGTGCTCGGATGGACCCTGGTTTTCGCGATCCTGGCCATTGTGGCCGGTTACCTCGGCTTTATGGGACTGGCTGGCCTAGCCGCCACCATCGCCAAGATTCTCTTTGTCATCTTTCTGGTGCTGCTCGTGGTCAACTTCGTTGTCCGCGCCATACGCGGCCAGTCGGTGATCTAGGGAAGCGATCTTCCCACACAGCAAAACGGCCGCTCCTTCCGAGCGGCCGTTCTTTTTGGCGCTGGCGCCGCGATGGTCAGTTCTGCTTGGCGGCCACGGAGTCGGCCGGCTCTGTGCCGGTTTCAGCCGCGGTCGGCCCCTGTTGGGCCTCGATCGCGCTGTATTCGCCGCTACGCATGCCCCAGCTGCCGAACAGGGCGAGGGCGGCGAGGGCTGTCGAGATCACCAGGACCCACAGGACGTGACGGCCCCAGCGACCCTGGCGGGCGCGGGTGGCGTTTAGACGAGGGGCGTCGCTAGGCATGAGGATTCTTTCAGCTATTGGGGCAGGTAGGACAGCGGCGCATCGGTCTGGGCGACCTGCTGCGCCGGGACGGGTTCAGGCGCCGGCTGCATGAACTGGCTGGCCACGCCGCCAGAGACGGCTATCAGAACGCCGCCAGCGGCCACCGCCAGGGCAAGCCGTCCAGGCCGGCGACGCTCGGGCGCATCGTAGAAAACAAGGCCCCCAAGGGCGGCGCGATAGGTGCGCATCATGGCAAGGCTCCTCGCCGGCGCAGACATGCGCCTTTGCTGAAGAACGCCCCGGAACTTCGCCTCGTTCCGCCCTGACTCGAATCTTGACCGTGAGATCGTTCAGAGACCCGCGAAATTTTTTCGTCGCGACCGGGAACAGATTTCCGGGGAAATGCTTTTCATCTCTGCGGAGGCGGCGACGCCCCCCCGACTTGAGGCTGGCGAGAGCCAGCCTGCCGTCTCCGCACCCCCCTTTTCTCGATGATGCAGACTTAAAAAGGGCGGCCCGCAAAGGCCGCCCTTCTTCTCGTCAGCGCGTCGGGTAGGCGCTCTATTAAAGCGGCCCGCCGAGATCGACCGCCACATCGGTTCGACGCCGCAGGGGGCGGGCCTGACCGTCCGAAGTCGTCGCCCCCGCGTCGCCAACGGCGGCGGTTGAGAACTCGATGGTCGGAAAGCCCGCGCGCGCCAGAGCCTGTTCGACCGCCTGGGCGCGATCACGTGAGAGCTGCAGGTTGACGTTGGCGGCGCCCACGGCGTCTGCCAGGCCGGTGACCGTCACCTTGTCCACCTTGCAGCCCGCGGCCATGCCCGACGCGCCGCGCAGGACCGCCCGCGCCTCACGGGTCACCTGCGTCGAGTCCCGCTCGAAATAGATGGAGACAGTAAAGTCCTGGCAGGACGGCGCGGCCTGGACGATATCGGACCGCTTGGGCCCCAGCGACGCGCAGCCGGCGACCGCGATAGCGGCGACGCCGACAGCCCACATTCCCTTACTCAAAGTCCTTGGCATATTCGAACCCCTCCCGCCCCCTTGAGGGCCCCTGAAACTAAGTCCCCACGCAAAAAGCGGCGGCCGACATCCTCGCCGGCCGCCGCCATTCCGATCAGCTTGCGCTGCGATCAGTAGCGGGGCGCGCCGTTCTCCCAGTAATAGCGGCCATCGCGGCTGTCGTAATAGTAGTAACGGCCCGCGCGCTCATCATAGTACTGGCGGCGGTTGGTCTCCGCACCACATCCGCCGTCTTCGCGGCAGCCCTTCACGGCGCCGGCGGTCCCGCCCAGAGCCGCGCCGATAGCCGCGCCCGTGGTCGCGCTGCCGCTGCCCACATTATTGCCGATCACGGCGCCGGCGAGGGCGCCGAGCGCCGCGCCGCCAGCGGCGTTTCGCTCTACGTTGCCCGTCGAGGTGCAGGCGGCGGCGAGCACGCCGGCCCCTGCAAGGGCGATCCAGGTCCTGTACATCTGGGCTTCTCCATAGACTGATGCCGTCAAACGAACGTCTCCCAACGGCGCAGGTTCCTGGCGCGCAGGAACTGCCGCCGCGGCGCGGCGTTTCGACCACATCGCCCAAGGTCAAGATTGGCGGCGGGCCAAGATCTGGTGCGAGGAGGACAAGCCATGCGTTTCTGGAACCGACAGCCGGCCGTGGTCGAAGAACCCAGCAGCCTCGACGCCTTCACCAGCGACGCGGGCCTGGTCCGCGAAGCCTATGAGCGTGGCCGCAAGGACGAGCGCAGCCGTCGCCGCGACTCGCCGCTTCTTGTCTGCCTGGTGGTTCTTCTCGCCCTCGCCGGCGCCGTGGCCCTCACCACCGCCGCCACCCACGGGGGCTCCTTCGCCGAAGGCGGGGCCGCGATCGACCGCGCCCTGGGCCGCTCACCCTCGTCGCTGGGTGAGTACACGCCGCCCGTCGGCGGCTGATCACGACACACCGGGGCGTCATGACCACCACTCAAAGCAGACCACCGATCCGTCACGTCGAAGTGGTGGTCAATCCGCTGTCAGGCTCGGCAGGACCGAACGCCAAGGCCGAGGCCGAGGCGATCCTCGAAGCGCGGGGCGTGAAGGCGCGGGTGAGCACGCCCGAAGATGGAGTCGTCGCCTGTCTGCAGCGCGCCATCGACGCCGGCCCTGATCTGCTCGCCGTAGTGGCTGGCGACGGCACGGCCCGTTGCGCGGCGGAGATGTCCGGCCCCGACGGCCCGCTTGTCGCCCCCCTGCCCGGCGGCACCATGAACATGCTGCCGCGCCAGCTCTATGGCGAACGCGACTGGCGCGCCGCCCTGGAAGAAATCCTGGACGCGGGCGTTGTGAAATCCGTCAGCGGGGGCGAGGTCGATGGCAAGATGTTCTTCGTCGCCGCCATCCTCGGCGCGCCCGCCCATTGGGCCGAGGCGCGCGAAGCCGTGCGTGAAGGCCGCATGTGGCTCGCCGTACAGCGCGCTCGCCGGGCCATGCGGCGGGCCTTCACGGGCCGCCTTCGCTACGCCCTCGATGGCGGCAAGATGCGCAAGACCGAAGCCCTGACCCTCATGTGCCCGCTGGTGTCGACCATCATGGAGAACGACGCCGATTTCCTGGAAGCGACCGCGGTCGATCCGGCCAGCGCCCGAGACATCTTCCGTCTCGGCTTTCATGCCGCCGTGGGCGACTGGCGGGCCGCGCCATCGGTTGAGGTGGACAAGTGCCGCTATGGCGCCGTCTGGGCCGGCGGCCGCATCCCCGCCATCCTCGATGGCGAACCGCAACGCCTGTCGCGCACGGCCCAGATCAAGTTTCGCCCGAACGCGTTCCGGGCGCTGGTTCCGGAGGTTCTTTGACCGTCCGGCTGATCCATCTGTCCGACATCCACTTCGGCGGCGAGCATCCAGAGGCCGTCGCCGCGGCCGCGGCCCGGATCGCCGAGGAGACCGCCGACCTGATCGTCATCAGCGGCGACATCACCCGCTTCGCCGAGCGCCACGAGTTCGTCGCCGCCCGCCGCTGGATCGACGCCCTGGCCGGAGACAAGTTCGTCGTCCCGGGCAATCACGACACGCCCTATTTCGACGTCGCCCAGCGCATCCTGCACCCTTGGCGGCGCTACAATCACTGCTTCACCACCACCCGCCCGCCGGATGTCGTGCGGCCCGGACTTTTCGTCACCGGCTTCAACAGCGCCCGGGGCGTTCAGGTCCGGCTTGACTGGTCAAAGGGCGCGGTCTCCCCGCTGCAGCGTCATCGCGTGGTGGACCGCCTGGCGACGGCCCCCGCGGGGGCGTTGCGGGTGGTGGTCTGCCATCACCCCCTGGCCGAGATCGTCGGCGGGCCGATCACCGCGCGCGTTCGCGGCGGGTCAAAGACAGCCGCCGCCCTAACCGAGGCCAGAGCCGACGTCGTGTTGACCGGCCACATCCACGTACCTTTTTCCATGGCCTACCCCTGCGGCGACAGGAAGACCTATGCCGTGGGCGCCGGCACCCTTTCGGTCCGCGAGCGTGGCGTGCCGCCCAGCTTCAACCTGATCGAGGCGGACGACAGCACCATCACCGTGACGGCCCTGGCCTGGACGGGTTCGGGTTTCGAGCCGCACCGCACCTGGGCCCTCGACCGCCGCCCCCAGAACTGATCTCAAAGGCAGGCCTGATCCCAAAAGAAAACCCCGGAGCGGCGGACCGCTCCGGGGTTTGCCGTCTGTCGCTCCCGGGACCCTACAAGGATCCGCGGCCACCCCTGAACAGGTGCATGACCAGCGAGACCAGGAACAGGACGATGAACACGTAGAACAGGATCTTGGCGACGCCCATGGCGGCCCCGGCGATCCCGGCGAAACCCAGCAGGCCGGCGATCAACGCGACGACCAGGAAAATGAGAGCCCAACGCAGCATGCGTGTTTCCTTCCTTCAGCTTCAGCTTGGAAAGACAACGCCCGCCGGGCTCCCGCGTTCCTGTCGCCCCTACTGCGGCGCCGGGTAGCGCCAGCCTTCGCCGCCGCCTTGCGCGGCCTTCAGTTGCGAGGCCGCCAGCGACCAGTTGGCCGCCTTGTCGAACCAGGCCTCCAGGAAGCCTTTGCGGTTGTTCTGGTGGTCCAGATAGTAGGCATGCTCCCACAGGTCGCAGACCAGAAGCGGGGTCAGGTCCGGCTGGTCCAGCAGGTTCTCGCCGTCGTGGGTCGAGGTGATAACCAGCTCGCCGCTCTTGACGGCCAGCCACACCCAGCCCGAGCCGAAGTGTCCGATGCCTTCGGCGACGAACTTTTCCTTCAGGGTGGCGATATCGCCAAAAGTCTTTTCGATAGCGGCCTTCAGCTCGCCCTCCGGGGCTTTGAAGTCCGGCGTCATCGCATCCCAGAAGAAGGCGTGGTTCCAGGATTGGGCGGCGTTGTTGAACAGCTTCTTCTTGGACTTGTCGCCGACGGCGGCCAGCACGACCTCTTCCATCGTCTTGCCCGTCAGGCCCAGCTCGCCGACCAGGGTGTTGGTCATGTCCACATAGGCCTTGTGGTGCTTGTCATGGTGGAAGGTGAAGGTCTTGGCCGACACCACCGGTTCGATGGCGTCATAGGCGTAGGGAAGATCGGGAAGGACGAACATGGGGGAGGTCTCCTGAGGAACGCATACAGGCCCTCAACGCGCGACCGTCGCCGGCGGCGCCCTGAAGGCCAAGCTGCATATAGGACGTCAGTCGCGGTCTGGCGCGCGGGTATCCATGAAAGCCTTGGCCAAGGCGGCGAAAAGCACGGGATTGCGCATGAAGAACACACCCGCGCCAATGGCGGCGGCGGCCGAAAGGATCGGCTTGTCCTTGGCCAGATCTATGATGCGTCCGATGAAATTGGCGTCCGGCGCGGCGGCGTGCTGATTTTGATGATGCCGGCCGTCCTCGGCCTTGTCGGCCAAGACCAGCCCGCCGATCAGGGCGACCAGGGCGAACACCGCGGCCACGATCGCCGCCGCGCCTGGCGCGCCGACGAGGGGCTCAAGCACCGCATAGATGGCGATGCCGGCGGATATGACGGACACGAGAACGGCGGCGCCAATAAGCGCCGCCGCAGCCGTCGTTCTTAGAACCTTGCGGATCACCGGTGGTTGCTGCGGTTCGCCAGCAGCAGGCCGAGAAGCAACCCGACGCCGACGCCGGCGAGGGTGGCGGTGACCGGGCGTTCCTTCACCCGCTCGACCACGTAGCGCTGGCCCTCATCGAAGTATTGGCCGGCGTTATCCACATAGGTGCGGCTCTGGGCGCGAAGCACCTCGGCGCTTTCCTTCAGGGCCTTTTCAGCCTTGTGAGCGGCGTCGGTCAGACCCGCCTTCGCCACGCTGGCGGTGTCCTTGAAGCTGCGCTTGGTTTCGGCGACAGCGTCGCGGGCCGCGGACTTGGCGTCCTTGGCGTCGGACAGGGCGGGGTTGAGCGCGTCGGACATGATGGTCTCCGCTAGAGGCCCCAGGGAGGGGGCTTGGAAATGGGCGATGCGGGCTCAACGCGAAGCTTGCGCGGTTGTTCCGAAAACCACATCCGCGCAACACGTCGATCCGCAGTCCGTTTTCATCTTCGCCTAGAACGGCGATGCGGTCTATGGTCGCATCATGGACGATTATGGTGAACCGGTCACCGGGACGGAGGAGGCGAACCGCCTCCGCGCCTTGTATGACATGGGCATACTCGACAGCGAGCCTGACCCCAGGTTCGACCGCATCGTGCGCACCGCCGCCGCTGTCTTCCGCTGCCCCCGCGCCGCGATCGTCCTGATCGACGCCGACCGACTCTGGTTCAAGGCCAAGCTGGGACTGCCGATCAAGGAACATCCCCGCGCCGGCACCCTGGGCGAACGCATGTTGCAGCGGCGCGAACTGGTGGTTTGCGGCGACCTGCGCGCCGACCCCGTCCTCGGACCGCTGGTGGCCGACATGCCGGTCATCGACGTCCGCTTCTATGCCTGCGCGCCCCTGATCACCGCCGAGGGCGAGATGATCGGCTTGCTCGCCCTCGGCGATCCAGAACCCCATGAACCCGCCACCCCCGCCATGTGCGAGGCGCTGGCCGATCTGGCCGCTCTGGCCATGGAAGAGTTCAATCGCGACGTAGAGACCGCCCGCTACAGCGCCGAGACCGCCGCCGCCCGCGCCCGCAGCCGTCTGGACGAGCAGCGTGTCCGCCTGGCCCTGAAGGCCGCGCGTATGGGCGAATACGAATGGGACCTCACGCAGGACCTTGTGATCCTGAGTGAGCGCACCGCCGCCCTGCTGGACTTTTCCGCCGGCCAGATGCCCGCGCAACAGGGCGAGCTGCTGCGCAAGCTGGTCCACCCCGACGATCAAGCCGCCGTGGTCGACGCCATCCGCAAGGCCATCGAAGAGACAGGCCTCTATGAGGTCGAATATCGTTACGTTCGCGAGTCCGGCGGCCCGCCATCCTGGCGCTACACCGCGGGCGCGGTCCTGCACGGGTCCAGCGGCGCGCCCGAGCGGGTGATCGGCGTCACCCAGGACATCGATGATCGCAAGCGCGAGGAAGAGCGGCTTCAGGCCCTGCTCGCCGAGCTCGATCACCGGGTGAAGAACGTCCTGGCCGCCGTGCAGTCCCTGGCTGTGCAGTCGGCGCGGCGCAGCGGTTCGCTCGACGGCTTCCTCAAGACCTTCCAGGGCCGCCTCAAGGCGATGGCTTCGGCGCACGATCTGCTCACCGCCACCCGCTGGCGCGGCGCCATGCTCAGCGACATCGTCGGCGCCGAGCTCGGCGGGCTGGCGCCGCTTCAGACGCGATGGGACGGGCCCGAGCTCTTCCTGACCCCCCGCGCGGCCAGCGCCTTGTCGCTGGCCCTGCACGAGCTGGCCATAAACGCGGTCAAGTATGGCGCGCTTTCGGTGGAGACAGGTCGGGTGGACGTGTCATGGCGCGCGGGCGCCAAAGGCGGATTCGTCCTCGATTGGGTGGAGAGCGGCGGTCCGCGCGTCGACGCCCCAATCAACGGGGGCCGGGGTTTTGGAGCCACCCTTCTGTCGGATGTCGCGGGTCGCGAACTGGGCGGTCGGGTCGCCATAGACTATCGGCCGTCGGGCGTGGCGGCGCGGGTGGAGGCTTCGGCCCAGGCGGTGGGCGAGCGCCAAGGCGCCGACGCCGCCCGAGAAGCCCAGAAGGTCGCCGATCAGATCACCGCCGAGTTCACCCCCGTCTCGGGCGAAAGCAGCCGCACCGATGTGGCCGGCCTGCGCCTGTTGATCGTCGAGGACTCCGTTCTGCTGGCCATGGAGCTGGAGGCCGGGCTCACCGACCTGGGCGCTCATGTGACGGGCATCGCCGCCACCCTGGACGAGGCGCTGCAGATGGTCAGCCTGCCTCTGGATGCGGCGGTCCTGGACGCCAACCTCGATGGCCTGTCGGTGGCGCCCGCCGCCGAGGCCTTGCGGGCGCGCGGCGTGCCGTTCGTCTTCGCCACCGGCTATGCCGACAAGGCCGCGCCCATGGGCTTCGATGCGCCCATCGTTCGCAAGCCCTATAATGTCGGTCAGATCGCCGCCGCCCTGGCGCAAGTCGCTGCTCCGAACTGAAGTTTATCAACTCCATCCGGAACCGATCACGTCCCCGTGAGGTTTTGATGCCATCGAACCGCGCCTTCCGGCGTCGGGTCGGCTTTCAAAAAACCCGGAGGGAATCATGAAACGCCACATCCTTATCGTGGGCGCCGCCATCGCCGCACTGTCCGTCGCCGCCTGCGGTGACAAGGCCGACACCACCAGCGCCGCGCAACAGGCCGCGACCCCCGACGCCAATCCGGCGGCGACGGTTCCCAGCATGGCCAATGAAGCCGCCGCTCCCGACTTCGTCATGAAGGCTTCGGCCACGGACATGTACGAAATCGAAGCCGGCAAGCTGGCGGTGGAGCGTTCCACCAACGCCGAGGTGAAGAAGTACGCCCAGATGATGGTCGACATGCACACCGCCATGTCGGCCGACCTGAAGTCGGCTATCGCCGCCTCGGGCCAGTCGCTGGCTCCGGCCACGGCTCTGCCGGCGGATCTGCAGGACAAGCTCGATGACCTGCGCGCCGCCAGCGCCGCCGATTTCGACAAGACCTACGCCGACGACATGGTCGATGTTCACCAGATGGCCCTGAACGTCGTCCAGCGCTATGCCGAAGACGGCGACGTTCCGGCCCTGAAGGCCTTCGCCGCCGCCGGCGCGCCGAAGATTCAGGAACACCTGAACCAGGCCGAAGGCCTCAAGAACGGCATGAACTAAGCCTCTTCGCATCGAACGGCTTTGGCGCCCCTCCGGTCATCCGGAGGGGCGTTTTCTATGGCCTATTGAGGCCGGGTCAGATTGTCGTCGGAGTTGCGGTCGATCAGCTTGTTGTAGGGATCGACCCCCGCGAAACGCGGCTGGCGTTCCGTGACGAAGGTGAAGGTCTGGGTTCCCGACCGCACCGGCCGCCGCTCGAACGCCAGAACATCGCCCGACCGGAAGCCCGCCTTGCCCGGCTCGGCCGCGAACACGCCGACGTCCAGCACCTCGTTCAGCGGCGCCTCTCGCTCCACGCCCTTGCCGTCGGCGTAGAGCTTGCGGCCGACCACGGTGAGCGTGACGTCGAACTTGCCGTCCGGACGGCGCCTGGACGTCATCCTGGGCGCCTTCACATCATAGAGCGTGATGCGCTCGAACAGGTCGGTGATCAGGTCCTGCTTGTCGGCCGGCGCCACGCTGCGCAGGGCCGCCACCAGGTCCGATGCAATGGCGAACGGCGCCCCCTGGAAGGCGTAGCGCTGCAGCAGGATGCGCAGGGCGCGGTTCACCGCCTCCTCGCCCAGCTCGTCGCGCAGGCGGTACATGACCAGCGCGCCTTTCTGGTAGTGGATGTAGGGCTGGTTCTCGACCCGCACCAGCGGCAGCTCCTCGATCACCTCGCCGCCGCGGGCGCGCAGATAGCGATCCAGCTCGAACTTCAGGAATTTACGGATCTGCTCACGGCCATAGAGCTTCTCCATGACCATCAGAGCCGAGTACTGCGCCAGGCTTTCGGACAGGGCGGTCGCGCCCTGCTGATCGGCGCCGATCAGCTGGTGCGCCCACCACTGGTGACCCAGCTCATGCGCCCCGACATAGGTGACGAAGTCGATCTTGTCGGGATCGCGCGAGTCCGAGATGAAGCCGATGCTCTCCGACCAGGGGATGGTCCCGGCGAAGGCTTGGGCGAAATCACCATAGGCCGGGAATTCCAGGATTCGCGCCTGGCGGAACTGGTACGGGCCGAAGTTGGTCTGGAAATAGTCTAGCCCCACCCGCAGCGACTTGAGCATCCGCTCGGTGTTCCAGTCGTGCTCGGGGTGGTGGAAGACCGTCAGGGTCACCCCGTCGTGAATTTGCGACATCTCGCTGTAGCGCGCGGACTGGATCGAGAAGAAGGGCAGGATCGGCGCCTCGGTGATGAAGCGCGCGGTGCGCCGCCCGGCCAGGGTCCGGTCGCTGGTCTTGTACCCCGGCGCGATCGGCGTCTGGTCGGCGTCCGTGGTCACGGTGATGTCGGCGTGAACCCAGTCGGCGTCCCGGCGCAGATAGGTGAACTGGCGGCTGGCCTGATCGCCCAGGCGGGCCATGCGCAGCTCCGGCGCCAGGCCGTACTTGCGGCGCTTGGCCCGGTCCCTCAGCACCATGTTGCGGTCGACGCCCAGACCCGGCGCGATCTCCTGGTCGTTGACGAAGGTCCCGTTGCCCACCACCCGGGTCAGGTTGTCCCGGTTGCGGAAGCCCTTCTGGGACAGCTCGGTGATAAACGACAGGGTCCGGCGTTCCCCTGGCATCATCGGTGTATCGAACGCGAAGATGCGATAGTTGAACTGGTCCAGGGTCCGCTGCGGACGCGCGCCCTCGATGGACAAGCCCTTGACCTTCAGATCGCGGGCGAACCTCACATGGATCTGGCGCAGGGGCTGGGCCGTACGGTTCTCGACCACATAGACGCCGCGGGTGTCGATGCGCGGCGCGTCGGGGTGGATGTCCACCTCCAGCCGCACCGAAGCGATCTTGGGCTGGGGAATGTTCTCCAGCGGGGTCAGGGTCTTCTCATAGTCCGCCATCCAGCGCTCGTCGTCGATGCGCGTGCGGTACTCGTTCCAGACATTGGTGTTGAGATAGATGAAAGCCCCGGCGGCGGCGAACACGCACAGGCCGAGGCCCAGGACCACGCCCGCCGGGCCGTTCAGGCGCGCGCCCATCCGGCGCAGGCGCGGGCTCATGCGGGTCTCCGCCCCTCGTCGCCACAGCACGTGCGCGAGGACCAGCAACACCACCGCGAACGCCGACCAGTAGAGCCGGAACCACCAGGCGCCCTCCCAGAACCGGCCCTGTCCGTTCATGTCCGACAGCGGCACGTTGGGGCCGGACCCGTAGTTATAGAGGTTATGCTCCAGCCCCACCGTGGCCATGGTCGCCTGCACGACCAGGAACAGCACCATCAGGCCCCAGCCGACGAACTTGTGCGGCGAGACCGCCTGCAGGAACACCGCCAGGACCGCGATCAGGATCATGTCGACCGTGCGCGGCAGGACGTACCACAGCAGGTATTCGCCGATGGCGAAGTCGGTGAAGCCCTTGGAGGCCTGGATGCCCATGGCCACCACGACGCCGATCATCAGACTGGCCAGCAGCACCAGCGAGACCCCCAGCGTCTTGGGCGCGACGAACGCCCAATCGGGCAGCGGCGTGGCGTCGATGATCTCATGGGTGCGTCGGTCGCGCTCACGCCAGACCAGCTCGCCCGCATAGAAGATCGCCACCACCATGGGGATCACCGTGAACGAGTCCTCCAGCGCGCGGATCATCAGGCGCGTCACCGGCCAGATGTCGCTGCCATATCGGGTCTCGGTGGCGAACCACAGCTGGCCCAGGGCGTTGACCACGCCCATCGCCATCAACACCAGGAAGGCCGGATGGCGGAAGATCTGCCCCATCTCCAGCCGGGTGCGGGCCTTCATCTGGGTCCAGGCCGAGGCGGCGCCGAATCTGGGCGCCGGTCGGACCGTTTCCACGATCTGGGGCGGCGGCGCGTCGGCTTCGGCCTTGCGCAGGCGGCGCGCCTTGCGGACCTTGGCGCTGCGAGTCACGGGATTGAAGCGGAACAGGAAATAGGCTGCCGCCAGCATCGCCGCCGCCAGGGCCAGGGCGAAGACGCGGTTGAAGAGCAGCGCGCCGGCGACGGCGGGAATCGCGCTGTTGCGCTCCGTCGCCGTCCAGTACTTGGTCACCAGGCCGTAGGCCGCCGTGCCCAGCGGCTCCCACAGGGCCGCGACGCGGTCATACTGGGGCTGGTTGAGGACGATCCCGGCCACGATCCACAGCACCAGGAAGACCACCACCCCCATATAGGTGCCCATCATCGACCGGGTCACCGTGGCCAGGGCGAAGAACATCGCCCCGGTCAGCAGCAGATTGGGAACCGCCAGGACGAAATAGGCGAACAGGTAATGGCTGAAGACGAAGGGGCCCAGCGTCTCCGGATCGACCCACGGGGCCAGGGTTCCGACCATGATCGCCAGCGGCACCGCCATGAACGACAGCAGCACCGCCGCCATGGCGCCGACGAAGCGTCCGAACAGATAGTCGAACCGCCCCACCCGCGTGGACCGGATGATCGGCCCAAAGCCCGTCTCATCGTCACGCAGCACCACATTGGCCACGAAGGCGGCGGTGACGAACATGTAGAAGATCGACCAGATCAGGTGGATCTGGGCGATGGCGAAGGCCGCGTTCTTGCGGGTGTTGCCCCCCGAGCCGATCTGGATCTGGTCGACGACGACCGAGCCTATGGTCAGCAGGAAAAAGATGCCCGCGGCCACCCAGAACACCGGCTGGCGGGTCTGGTGACGAAATTCAAAGGCCGCGATCTTGCCGAACATCCCGCTCTCCGCTCAGGCGGCGCGCGTGGCGGCGAGGGTGGTGAAATAGACATCCTCCAGCCCCTCGGGGGCTGGGGCGAAGCCGTCGCCAGGATCGTTGTCGGACAGCACGTGGACCACGGTGCGGCCGGCGAACAGGCGGGTGGAGATCACCTGCAGCCGCTCCTTGAGCGCCGGCAGGTCGGCCTTGTCGATGGACTTCATCCACACCCGGCCCTTCAGGGCGGCGACCATGTCGGCCGGCGCGCCTCGGCCTACGATGCGGCCCTCGCAGATGATGGCCATGGCCGGGCAAAGGTCCGACACGTCCTCGACGATGTGGGTGGACAGGATCACCACCACGCTCTCGCCGATCTCGGCCAGCAGATTGAGGAAACGATTGCGCTCCTCCGGGTCCAGCCCAGCCGTCGGCTCGTCAACGATGATCAGGCCGGGATTGCCGATCAGGGCCTGGGCGATGCCGAACCGCTGGCGCATCCCGCCCGAAAAGCCGGCCAGGGCCTTCTTGCGCACGCCCCACAGGTTCACCTGGGCCAGCAGGCCTTCCACCGTCTCCTTGCGGTCGGCGGCGTTGGCGATCCCCTTGAGGATGGCCATGTGATCCAGCATCTCGTAGGCGCTGACCCGCGGATAGACCCCGAAATCCTGCGGCAGGTAGCCCAGGGTCCGGCGCAAAATCTGCGGGTTCTTCAGAACATCGATGTCGCCAAAGCGGATGTGGCCGCTGGTCGGCGCCTGCAGGGTCGCGATCGACCGCATCAGGGTGGACTTGCCCGCGCCGTTCGGACCCAGCAGGCCGAACATGCCCCGGGGGACCATCAGATTGACCTCGTCCAGGGCGCGCACGCCGTTGTCGTAGACGTGGGTCAGGTTCTCGATGATCAGCATGTCGGCGTCAGATCTTTTCGGCCCGCGAATGGCTTCCCTTGCTCCTTGGCCTTCCCGCGCCGCCGGAGCAAGTGAAAGAAGAGTCACCCCATCGCCGGCGCCCGCAATCACGGCAACGTCACGCGCCATCGGTTGAGCCGCGGGCGTCGGCGCGCTAACGCTTCGCGCCATGATCCAGTACGCCGTCGCCCCGCAGGTCGCGCCCACCGTTCCCGTCCTCGACAGCGAAGCGGTGTTTCCCGTCCGGCGCATCCTGTGCGTGGGCCGCAACTATGACGCTCATCGGCGTGAAATGGGCGGCGACGACCGCGACCCGCCGTTCTTCTTCTCAAAACCCGCCGACGCCCTGGTTTCGCACGGCGCCGATGTTCCGTATCCGCCGGCCACCGAGAACTTGCACTACGAAATGGAGCTGGTGATCGCCATCGGGGCCGAGGGCTTCCAGGTCTCGCCCGACCAGGCCCTGGATCTCGTCTTCGGCTACGCCGCCGGCGTGGACCTGACCCGCCGCGACCTGCAGAACGCCGCCAAGTCCAAGGGCCACCCGTGGGAAGCCGGCAAGGCCTTCGACCACAGCGCCCCGATCTCGGCCATCCGCCGCGCCGACGGCCCGCCCCCGACGGGCCGCATCCACCTGTCCGTCAATGGCGACTTGAAACAGGACGCCGTCGTCTCCGACATGATCTGGAACGTCGCCGAGGTAATCGCCGAGGCGTCCAAGCTGTGGCGTCTGGCGCCCGGCGACCTGATCTTCACCGGCACGCCCGAGAACGTCGGGCCCGTGCGCAAGGGCGACCGGATCGAGGGCGCCGTTGACGGCGTCGGGTCCGTCGCCTTCCAGCTGGTCTGACTCCATGAACCTGATCCTTCATAACTACTGGCGCTCCAGCGCCAGCTTCCGCGTCCGCATCGCCCTCCACCTCAAGGGACTGGAGTTCGAGCAGAAGGGCGTGAATCTGGCCGGCGGCGGCCAGAAGTCCGAAGCCTTCATGGCCCTGAACCCGCAGGGCTTCGTCCCGGCCCTGGAAGTCGACGGCAAGGTGATCACCCAGAGCCTGGCGATCCTGGAGTGGCTGGAGGACACCTATCCCGAGCCGCCCCTGCTGCCGGACGAGGACGATGAGCGCGCCTTGGTACGCGCCATGGCCATGGTCATCGCCTGCGACATCCACCCGCTCAACAATCTGCGGGTCCTCAACAGCCTGCGCGCCGATTTCGGCGCCGACGACGAGCAGGTGAAGGCCTGGGTCGCCCGCTGGGTCGCTCCGGGTTTCGAGGTTCTGGACGGCATGATCGCCAAGCACGGCCAAGGCTGGTGCTATGGCGACACGCCGGGCCTGGCTGACTGCTATCTGATCCCGCAGGTCTATAACGCCAGCCGTTTCGGCGTGGACCTGGCGCCCTATCCCCATATCCGTGAAGTCGCGGCGGAAGCGGTGGAACACGCCGCCTTCGCCGCCGCCCACCCTGATCTGCAACCGGACGCACCGAATGCCGCGACTTGATGATCTGAAGCTCAACAACCTCAACTGGTCCAAGACCAAGACCGAGGTCGACCCCGAGTTCTTCAAGCGTCTGGAGAACCAGCAGAGCCCCGAATATCTCTGGATCGGCTGCTCGGACAGCCGCGTGCCGGCCAACGAGATCGTCGGCCTCGACCCGGGCGAGCTGTTCGTCCACCGCAACGTGGCCAACCTCGCCCCGCCGCAGGACGCAAACTACCTGTCGGTGCTGCAGTTCGCGGTCGATGTGCTCAAGGTCAAACACGTCATGGTCGTGGGCCACTACGGCTGCGGCGGCGTGGCGGCGGCCATCGACGGCCAGCGCCGCGGCCTGGTCGATCACTGGCTGCACCCGATCCGCGAGGTCCATGCCGAGCACCGCGCCGAACTGGACGCCATCGAGGGCGACCGGCCCAAGCTGGACCGCCTGTGCGAACTGAACGTCATCCGTCAGGTGCGCAACGTCGCCTCCGACGTCTTCGTGCAGGACGCCTGGGCGCGCGGTCAGAAACTGGCCGTCCACGGCTGGGTCTATTCCCTGTCGAACGGCCTGGTCACCGACCTTGGCGTGACCATCAACAGCCTCGAAGGCTATCAGGAAGCCCTGGACGGATAGGGGCCGCCGACCCCCTCTCCCATCAAGAGGAAGAGGGGGATTTGCGCCGACTTATCCGCCCCCATTCCGCCTCCCGTACTCTTGCCCCTGTCTCCATCACGGGAAGGGCGCTCGGCCAGCGCCGGTTGTGATGGGGATGCGATCGAGCGGGATCAGGCGTGGAACCCCGGCGTCCACGCGGTCCGGGACCTCCTCGCTGGAGGAGGCCCGCCCGTCAGGGCCTTGCTCGGAGATGTGTAAGTCCTCGCGAGAAGCCCCCAGACACGATCGCGCGGAGCGGAAAGACCTGGGTCGAACCGGCACTGCAAAAATCCATCGCCTGACCCAGGTCAGGCTGCTCCGCCGCCCTTCCGGCCTTGCGGGATTTCCCGTGGGGGGATTTCGCACGCCCATCTCAAAGCTCGTCATCCTAGGCCTCGTGCCTAGGACCCAGAGACTCCGCGCCTGCCGCATGGGCAAAGCGGCTCCACCGCCGCGGACCCAGAACCTCAGCCGTGTCTGGATCCTCGCCACAAGGGCGAGGATGACGGAACTATCTGAAATGCAGCACGCCCCCCTCTCCCATCGAGGGAGAAGGGGGGAGTTCACAACGGCAATTCCGCCCGCTTGACCACGGTACGCATTGCGATGGACGAACTGACCCGGGTCACGCCCGGCAACCGTGTGAGCTCCCGGCTGTGGACGCGCTCCAGGTCGTCCACGTCACGGACCACCAGACGCAGCAGATAGTCCGAACCGCCGGTCATCAGGTAGCACTCGGCCACCTCGCGCACCCCGGCCACCGCCGTCTCGAAAGCGGTCAGGGTCGCCTCGGCCTGGGAGGCCAGGGTCACGGTGACGAACACGCTGAGCGGCAGGCCCACGGCCCGCTGGTCCAGCACCGCCGAGTAGTGGTCGATGATCCCCGCCTGCTCCAGCGCCTTGACCCGGCGCAGGCAGGCGGACTCCGAAAGATTGGCCGCCTTGGCCATGTCCACATAGCTGGCGCGGCCTTCCCGCTGGAGAAATCGCAACAGCTTTCGGTCGAAGCTGTCGAGGCTTCTGGAGGATTCCTGCTTCATGGTGACCTTCTTCGCATGATCCATCCATATAGCAAGGTTCGTCGTGATCATTACGCCGGGAAGCCGCAGCCTGCCCGCGCTACACCGCGTTCAAATCCCAAAAGTGGAGGAAACATCGATGCGCGTTGGCGTCCCTTCTGAAATCAAACAGGGCGAGCACCGGGTCGGCCTGACCCCGTCCGCCGTCCGTGAATATGTGGCCAATGGCCACTCCGTCCTCGTCCAGGCCGGAGCCGGCCAGGGCGCCGGTTACGCCGACGAGGCCTATGTGAAGGCCGGCGCAGCCATCGCCCCCGACGCCGACGCCGTTTTCGCCGGCGCCGAGATGATCGTGAAGGTGAAGGAGCCGCAGAAGGTCGAGTGGGAAAAGCTCACCGACCGCCACATCCTGTTCACCTACCTGCACCTGGCGCCCGATCCGGCCCAGACCGAAGGCCTGCTGGCCTCGGGCTGCGCGGCCATCGCCTATGAAACCGTCACCGACGCGACCGGCGGCCTGCCGCTGCTGGCCCCCATGTCGGAAGTCGCCGGCCGCATCGCCGTGTTCTCGGCGGCCGAGACCCTTTTGAAGCATAACGGCGGCATGGGCCTGTTGCTCTGCGGCGTGCCCGGCGTGCCCCCGGCCCGCGTGGCCGTCCTCGGCGGCGGCGTGGTCGGCACCAACGCCGCCCGCATGGCCGCCGGCCTGGGCGCCGAGGTGGTGGTGCTGGAACGCTCCATCCCCCGCATGCGCCAGCTGGACGACCTGTTCCAGGGCCGCATCCTGACTCGCTATTCCTCGCTGGACTCGGTCGAGGACGAAATCCTCAAGGCCGACGTCGTCATCGGCGCCGTCCTGACCGCCGGGGCCGCCGCCCCGACCCTGGTCAAGCGCGAGCACCTCAAGCGCATGAAGCCCGGCTCTGTTCTGGTGGACGTGTCCATCGACCAGGGCGGCTGCTTCGAGACCAGCAAGCCGACCACCCACGCCGACCCGACCTACACGGTCGACGGCGTGGTCCACTATTGCGTGGCCAATATGCCGGGCGCGGCCCCCCGCACCTCCTCCGACGCCCTGGGTCACGCAACCCTTCCCTTTGGCCTCGCCCTCGCCAACCACGGCCTGGACGCGCTGAAGACCAACCCCCACCTGGCCAAGGGCCTGAACGTGCTGAAGGGTCAGCTGACCCACCCGGCCGTCGCCCAGGCGCTGGGCAAGCCGTCGGTCGATCCGTACGGCGTGTGGGGCTGAACAAGCTCAAGGGGTCCGCTCCCCACAGGGGCGGACTTCAAGAGACGACACCGGCCGCGGGTCAGAACGCGGTCGGTGTTCGGCTCCTCGGGGCCGCGCCGCGGTTGAGCACGGCGCGCCCCGAGGGGGCCTCCCGAGAATTTTGCTAAATTAGGCCGCGGCCCAGTTGCTGGGGTCGAGCGCGATCGGGTCGTCGATCGCCATGTCGTCCCAGTCCAAATCCGGCGGCGGGCTCGCCGCGGCCGCCACGACGGCCGAAAGTTCAGCCGCGGACGTGACGCCCACCAGAACCGAATGCGCCTCGACCCGCGACAGGGCGAAGCCAAGCGCCGCCTGCAGCGGATCCGAACGTCCCTCGGCGATCATCCGGCGCACGCGCGACAGGCGGCCCGAAGCCCCCTTCAGCTGGGCCGGAACCCGATCGGGCGGCAGGAACAGCAGGCCGTTCAGGAAGATCGAGCGCAGATGCACCTCGGCGCCCATGCCGGCCAGGCGGGCCAGGGTGCCGTCAGCCAGCAGGCGTTGGTCCAGCAGGCTGCCCGGCGCCTGGACGATGTCCGGCTTGAAGCGCTTCATGATGCCGACGGAATCGTCGGTGGCGTGGACCGAAACGCCGACCTTGGCGAACAGGCCCTCGTCCTTCATGGCCAGAAGGGTGTTCCAGAAATGGTCGCCGTTGGGGCCGAACAGGTCGTGCATGGACGAGACGACAATGGCGTCGGCGCGCTCCACCTGAAGGCGGCGAAGGGCCGCGCGGGCCTCGTTCTCCACATGCATGGGGCCGCGGTCGGCGCGCGCGGCGCCGATGGTGATGCGGAACGGCGTCGGACGCGGCAGGGCTTCGCCCAACAGGCTCTCGGCATGGCCGTACAGGCCCTGGGAATCCAGGACGCCCAGCCCGGCTCGCGCGGCGATCCCCAGGATCTCGCGGGCTTCGGCTTGCGGCGGACGCGAACGCAGGCTCGACGAACTGTCGAGCCCGAACTGCGCCGCGTTCAAGCCAAGTTTGGAAACAGGACCACTCATGCGCGAAGGATCGCGCGGAAGGCCTAAGAACCCGTATCTGAAGTCTTTCCGAGGCGTTAAG
The DNA here is from genome assembly GCF_027474405.1 of Caulobacter sp. NIBR2454. Taxonomy (GTDB): domain Bacteria; phylum Pseudomonadota; class Alphaproteobacteria; order Caulobacterales; family Caulobacteraceae; genus Caulobacter. Next base: position 116,488 of record NZ_CP114871.1, on the reverse strand, counting down.
CTCGTCACATGGGAACTACGACACCGTTTGACCTAAACCCTTGGCCGACCTTTGGTTTCTCGGATGACGCCCGTCCGGCCCTGGCGCGCGCCCTGCAAAAAGGTCCGGCGATTTTGGTCACCATCGTGGACCTTCAGGGCGGCGGCCCTCGTCCGGTGGGGACCCAGATGGTCTTTGGGACCGACGAGACATCCGGCTTCCTGTCCGGCGGCTGCATCGAAGCCGACGTCGCTCTGCACGCCGCCGCCTGCCTGGCCGACGGGGAGCCCCGACGGCTGGTCTATGGCGCCGGCAGCCCCTGGCCCGACATCCGCCTGCTCTGCGGCGCCCGGCTTGAGGTCCTGGTCGAGCGCATCATGCCCGACGACGCGGCCGCGGCGGCCCTGAAGGTCTTCGCCAAGACCCGCCAACCCGCCGCCTGGCTGACCGATGGAGCCCAGCGCGCCTGCACCCTGGCCGATCTCGCCCAGCCCTGGCCCGGCGCGATCCGACTGCGCTTCGAGCCGGCGCCTCGCCTGATCGTGTTCGGCGGCGACCCTACCGCCCTGGCCATCGCCAGCCTGGGCGTCTCCTGCGGTCACGAGACCATTCTGGTGCGTCCCAACGGCCCCATCGATCCGCCGCCGATCGCCGGCCTGACCTATAGCCGGGACACGCCGCAGAGAGCCTTGGACGCCATCGGCCTCGACCCCTGGACCGCCGTCGCCGTCTGTCATCACGATATGGATCTGGACGAGGCGGCCCTCCTGGCCGCCTTGCCGTCGCCGGCGCCCTATGTGGGCCTGCTCGGCGCGAGATCGAGGCTGCCCGAACGCCTGGCCAGGCTAAGAAACGCGGGGATTTCCGAGGGTCATCTGACCAAGCTGCGCGCGCCCATCGGCCTGGACTTGGGCGGTAAGGCCCCATTCGAGATCGCCGTCGCCGTGCTCGGCGAGATCATGGCCGTCCGCAATTCAGACCTGGCGGCGCCAATCTCCGGACTTACCGCCCGTCTTCTCGACTAGGCGCACGGCCTCGATGGTCATGCCTTTATCGGCGGCCTTCAGCATGTCGTAGATCGTCAGGCAGGCGACGGACACGGCCGTCAGGGCCTCCATCTCGACGCCCGTCTGGCCGCTGGTCTTGACCCGCGCGGTCACCTTCATCCCGTCTTCCGCCGGCTCGACCGCCACCTCGACCTTGGTCAGGGCGAGGGGATGGCAAAGCGGGATCAGGTCGGAGGTCTTCTTGGCCGCCATCACCCCGGCGATCTCGGCCACGGCGCGCACGTCGCCCTTCTTGCCGGTCCCGGAAATGGCCAGGGCCAACGTCTCGCCGTTCATGCGAACAAAGCCTTCAGCCAAGGCTTCGCGAGCGGTGACCGCCTTTTCCGAGACGTCGACCATGCGGGCGCGGCCCTCGTCGTCGATGTGGGTCAGGCGGCTCATTTCTCCAACAGCCGCGGCATCAGCTCGACCATGTTGCAGGGCTTGTGACGGCTATCGAGCTGGGCGCGGATCACCTTGTCCCAACCGTCCTTCACCGCCCCGTTGGAGCCCGGCAGGCAAAAGACGAAAACCCCGTCGATGATCCCCGCCGTCGCCCGCGACTGCAGGGTCGACAGGCCTACCGACTGGTAGCTGACCAGGTGGAAGACGGTGGAGAAGCCGTCGATGGTCTTGTCGAACAGCGGCTGCAGCGCCTCGGGCGTCACGTCGCGACCGGTGATCCCCGTGCCGCCCGTTGTGATGATGGCGTCCACGTCACCGGAGGCGATCCAGCCCCGCACCACCGCGCGGATAGCGGTGACGTCGTCGGGCACCAGCGTCTTTCCGGCCAGGACGTGGCCCGCCTCCTGAATTCGCGCGGCCAGCACGGCGCCGGAGGTGTCGCTCTCCTCGTCGCGAGTGTCGGAAACCGTCAGCACGGCCACGCGGACGGGAATGAAAGGCAGGTCATCGACGATCCGGCCGCCCGGAACAAGCGAGGAGGGATTAAGAGTGCTCATGATCTCGTCCTAAGGGTCCCAGCGCTTGGCGTCAGCCAGATCCTTGCCGGTCGGCTCGATCCAGCGGGCGCCGTCGGGGCCGTGCTCCTTCTTCCAGAAGGGGGCGCGGCTCTTCAGATAGTCCATCAGATGGTCGCAGGCCTGCAACGCCTCACGGCGATGGGCCGCCGCCGTGGCCACGAACACCACCGCCTCGCCGGGGGCGACCGGGCCGATGCGGTGGACGACGCTGACGTCGTGCAGGCCAAAGCGCTCCCGCGCCTCCTCGACCATCCGGCCGATCTGCTTTTCGGTGAAGCCGGCATAGGCTTCCAGCTCCAGCACGCGAGTCGCTCCACCCTCGGCCCGGGCCAGGCCGATGAAGGTGGCCACAGCGCCCGTCTCGCTGCGCTCGGCGCAGAAGCTCGCGGTCAGGGCGCCGACATCAAGGGGCTCGGCCTGGAGCAGGATCATCCGCCGCTCATCGGAGGCAGGAAGGCGACCTCGGCGACGCCGCTCAGCGAGGCTTCGCCCCGGACCAGGACCTGATCGACAGCCGTCTGCACGCCCAGGCCGGCCAGGGCCTCGCCCAGCGCCGGGTCCTGAGACGCCAGGTCGGCGCGAAGGGTGGACAGATCGGCGGGCACGGTTTCGAAAACCCGCTCACGCCAGCCGGCCACATCGCCAAGACGTCCGAACAACAGAACCCGCATCAGCCGCCCGTGGTCGACATGTGGCGCGCGACGGCGGGGGCCGAGCCGCGATCGATATGAAAGTCGTGACCTTGCGGCTTGCCCGTCACCGCCGCCCGGATCGCCGATTGCAGTTCAACGTCACTGGCTCCGCCCCGGACCAGAGCTCGCAGATCGGCGGCGTCATCGCGGCCCAGGCAGGTGTGCAGCACCCCGGTGCAAGTCAGGCGCACGCGATTGCAGGCCTCACAGAAATTGTGGGTCATAGGGGTGATGAACCCCAGCCGCCCGCCCGTCTCGGCCACCCTGACGTAACGCGCCGGCCCGCCGGTGTTCAGGGGCAGGTCCTCCAGGGTCCAGAAGGCCGAAAGCTCCTGCCGCACCTTGGTGAGCGAGAGAAACTGGTCGGTTCGATCGCCCTCGACCTCGCCCAGGGGCATGGTCTCGATCAGGGTCATGTCGAACCCCTCGCCATGCGCCCAGGCGATCAGGTCCGGCAGCTCGTCCGCATTGTCGTCGGCTAAGGCCACGGCGTTGATCTTGATCTTCAAGCCGGCCGCCTTGGCGGTCTCGATGCCCGCCATCACCTGCACCAAGTCGCCGCCGCGGGTCAGCCGGCGGAAAAGCTCAGGCTTGAGGGTGTCGAGCGACACATTAATCCGCTGAACGCCATGATCGGCCAGCCCCTGCGCATGCCGGGCCAGCTGGGCGCCGTTGGTGGTCAGGGTGATCTCGTCCAGCGCACCACTCTTCAAATGCCGCGACAGCCCGGCGACCAGATCCATGAAACCCTTGCGCACCAGGGGCTCGCCGCCAGTGAGGCGCAGCTTGCGCACCCCCAGGGCGACGAAAGCCGAAGCCAGGCGGTCCAGTTCGTCCAGACTGAGAACTTCGGTCTTGGGCAGGAACGTCATATGCTCGGCCATGCAATAGACGCAGCGCAGGTCGCAGCGGTCGGTCACCGAGACCCGAAGATAGGTCACCGTGCGGCCGAATCCGTCCACCAGGCCCGGAGCGGGGCCTGTCGGGTGGAGCGGCGAAGGGGTGGCGTCGAACGGCGTCATGGCTGAGCCGGGCAACATAGGCGGTCTGTGGCTTTGGAAACAGGGGCGCGATGATGCGCAGGGGTCTTGAAGCGATTGTTCTGGCGGCCGGGCTGGGCAGCCGGTTCGGCGGCGGCAAGCTGGTTTCGGACTTCGAGGGCCGCCTGCTGATCGAGGGCGCCCTGGGGGCCGCCTTCGCCGCCCCGGCCCAAGGGGTCACCGTGGTGCTTGGCGCGGACGACAGGGTCGAGGACGCCGCCCTGGCCTTCGCCCGGCGCTGGGGCGAATCGCGACGCCTGCGCCTGGTCTATGCCGCCGACCACGCCGAGGGCCTGTCGGCCTCGCTGCGCGCCGGGCTTGGAGCGCTGGGCGACGATTGCCGGGCGGCCTTCATCTTTCTCGGCGACATGCCGCGCATTCCCCACGATGTTCTCGAGCCCCTGGCCGAAGCGCTGGACAAGGGCGCGGTCGCCGCGGCGCCGGTGTGCGATGGCCGGCGTGGCCACCCGGCCCTGCTGTCGCGGGCGCTGTTCGCCCAGCTCCGCGACCTGACCGGCGACCAGGGCGCGCGAGCGGTGCTCGACGCGCTGGGCGATCGGCTCGCCCTGATCCCGACGAAGGACCAGGGCGTGCTGTTCGACGTGGACCTTCCGCCGACCTAGACCGCCCTTACGAACGGTTGACTGAAGGTCGCCTTGCCGGTGGCGGCCAAGATGGCATTGGCCACCGCCGGCCCGATCACCGGCGTGCCCGGCTCGCCGACGCCGGACGGAGCGGCGGTCGAAGGCAGGATGTGCGTCTCGACCGTCGGCGCCTCGTTCATGCGCAGGACGCGATAGGTGTCGAAATTGCTCTCCTGCACCACGCCGTCGATCAGGGTGATCTGGCCGTAAAGCGCCGCCGACAGGCCGTAGCAGGTCCCGCCCTCCATCTGGGCGGCGATCTGGTCGGGCGAGATCGCGGTCCCGCAATCAACCACCGTGGTGACCCGTCCGACCTTGGGCGGTTGACCGTCTTCCAGCTTCACCTCGGCCACCTGGCCGACCACCGAGCCGAAGCTTTCATGGACGGCCAGGCCCCGCACCCAGCCCTCGGGCGCGGGCGTCCTCCAGCCGGAACGCTCCACCAGCAGGTCGAGCACCGCAAGATGGCGGCCTGAGCCGGCCTTCTGGTAAAGGGTCCGGCGATAGTCGGCGGGGTCCTTGCCGGCCTTGCGGGCCAACTGGTCGATGGTGTGCTCCATGGCGTAGGCGGTGTGGGTCGCGCCCACCGAACGCCACCACAGCACCGGCACGCCGACCTCCGGCAGAGCGACCTGGGCGTCCACGGCGGGCGTGGCCTTCAGATAGGGCGAGCCCATGGCGCCTTCCACGGCGGGCGCTTCCGGGCCCTTGCCGCCGCCCATGGGCGAGCCCTTCATGATCGATTGGGTGACGATGCGATGGCGCCAGGCGGCGGGATAGCCATCCTTGTCCAGGCGCACGGCGACGGCGTGGTGGGTCAGCGGGCGGAAATAGCCCGCCCGCTGGTCGTCCTCGCGCGTCCAAACCAGCTTGACCGGCCGGCCGTTGGTTTTCTTGGCTATGCGGACGCACTCGGCCACGTAGTCAGACTGGAAATTGCAGCGCCGGCCAAAGGAGCCGCCAGCGTAAAGCGTCTCGATCTCCACCGAACCCGGCAGGCAGCCCACGATCTTGGCGGCGTTGAGCTGATCCAGGGTCGGGAACTGGGAGCCGAAGGTCAGCTTGACCTTGCGGCCCTTGACCTGAGCCACGCAATTCATGGGCTCCATGGTCGCGTGGGCGAGATAAGGGAAGTCATAGGCCGCGGTCAGCACGTCCGGCCCCGACAGATCGCCCACCGCCCCCTTGCTGTCGAACCCCTGCCATTCGATCTCGTCACCCTTGCCGGCGGCGATGTCGCGGAAGGTCTGGGCCAGGGCGTCGGAGCCGCGCTTCTCGGCCTTGCCCTCGTCCCAGGTGACGCTCAGCGCCGCGCGGCCCTGCAGGGCGGCCCAGGTGCTGTCGGCCACCACCGCCACGCCGGACTTGACCGAGAATACGTCGATCACCCCGGGCACGGCCTTGGCCTTGGCGGCGTCGAAGTTCTGGGGGATGGCGCCGAAGCGCGGCGGATGGGCCACCACCGCCGTCAGCATCTCCGGCAGGCGGACATCCTGGGTGAAGCGCGCCTGGCCGGTGCTCTTGAGCACGGCGTCCTTGCGGCGAACCCGGTCTGAGCCGATCAGGGTGAAGGCCTTGGGGTCTTTCAGGACCGGGGTCTCGGGCGGAGCGATCTTGGCGGCGTCGGCGACCAGTTCACCGAACGCCGCCGAGCGGCCGGAGCCCGCGTGGCTGACGACGCTGTCCTTGATCGAGATTTCGGCGGCCGGGACCGACCATTTGGCCGCCGCCGCCTGGACGAACATGGCCCGGGCGCTGGCGCCGACCTTGCGAAGCTGTTCCCAGCTGTTGGAGATGGCCGAGGAACCCCCGGTGCCCTGCGCCCCCATGCCCGTGTTCATATAGACCTTGGTGTTGGCCGCGGCCTGCTCGACCCGCACCTTCGACCAGTCGGCGTCCAGTTCTTCGGACACGATGGCGGCCAGACCCGCGTGGTTGCCCTGGCCAAATTCGATGTGCTTGGAGATCACCGTGACCACGCCGTCGGGCGCGATTTTCAGGAACGGCCCGAAGGCCCCGAAGTCATTATTGGTCCCGACCGACAGGATGTCGGCGGGGGAGCAGCCCCCCACCGTCAGGGCGCCGCCCACCAGGGCCGCGCCGATCACCACCTCGCGGCGGGTGGAGCCCTTGAGCGCCTTGGCGTCGATAATCTTGTTCATGGCGCGCTCCCTCAGGCCTTGGCCGGCGGCGTCGGGGCGCTAGCGGCTCCGGCGGCGTCCTTGATGGCGGTGCGGATGCGCTGATAGGCGCCGCAGCGACAGATGTTGCCGCTCATCACCGCGTCGATGTCGTCGTCGGTGGGCTGGGGCGCCTGGGCCAGCAGGGCCGCGGCGCTCATGATCTGGCCCGACTGGCAGTAGCCGCACTGGGGCACGTCATGCTTGACCCAGGCCTGCTGCAGCGGGTGCGTCCCGCCCAGGCCTTCGATGGTGGTGATCTGGCCGCCCGCCACCAGTTCGATCGGCGTCTGGCAGGATCGCATGGGCTGGCCGTCCACGTGCACGGTGCAGGCCCCGCACTGGGCCACGCCGCAGCCGAATTTCGTGCCGGTCAGGCCCAGTTCATCGCGCAAGACCCATAGCAGCGGCGTCTGGGGATCGGCTTTGACGCTGATGGCGCGTCCGTTCACCTGCAGGGTCATGGCCATGGGACGTCCTCCGGTTGGCATCACCACATGTTGACTCGGTTAAGTTTGCAGGCGCGAGTGGAAAATTCACGATGTGCGGCTAAGCGTCGCCATGCGGTGAGGGGCCGCAATGGTTTCAGCGTGTGTGTAAGAGGCCCGAGTGGAAGCTTTTCCCGCCTATTTTCCCTTGAAAGGCGCCAAGATCGTCATCGCCGGCACAGGCGAGGCGGCCGAGGCGAAAGCCCGGCTTTTCGCCGGATCGCCCGCCCAGGTCGTGCGCATCGAAGCGCCCGAGGCCTTCACCCGTACGCCCTATCTTGAAGCGACCCTGGTGTTCATCGCCGGCGACAACCTGTTCGCCGAGACCGCCCACGAGGCCGCCAAGGCCGCGGGCGCCATGATCAACGTGGTCGACAAGCCCAAGCTGTCGGACTTTCAGACCCCCGCCGTCATCGATCGGGGCGAGGTCGTCGCCGCGGTCGGCACGGCCGGCGCCGCGCCCCTGCTGTCGTCTCTGCTGCGCAGCGACATCGAGGCCAGGGTGCCCGAAGGCGCGGGGCGGGTCGCGGCCCTGCTGCACAAGCACCAGATCGCCGTTCGCAAGGCCTTGCCCGATCAGGCCAAGCGCCGGTTCTTCATGCGCGAGGTCCTGAACGGCCCCATCGCCCAGATCGCCATGGATGGCGACATGGACGAGGCGGGACGCCAGTTGCTGGACGCCCTGGCCCAGGGCGGCAAGGTCAAGGGCCGCGTGCGCTACATCGCCGGGCGGGGTCCTGCCGACCTTCTGACCCTGCGCGCCGCCCGCACCTTGGCGGCGGCCGACATCCTGATCGCCGACGAGGACGCCGATCCGCAGATCCTCAGCCTGAGCCGCCGCGACGCCGAGCGGATCGATCCGGCCGAGATCGACGTCAAGGGCCTGATCGCCCACGCCGACCAGGGCCTTCAGGTGGCGCGGGTCATCACCGGGCCGGTGGACCCGGACGACCTGCGCGCCCTGATCAAGGCCAAGGTCGAGGTCGAGGTCCTGCTCGCCGCGCCTAGCGCCTAGGAAGGCGGCCTGATAGTCCGGGCGCATGGAGCCCGGCGATCTGGCGATCCTTTTCCTGTCCCTGAAGGTGGCGGCCGTGGCGGCCGTGGCCGGCCTGCCGCCGGCCATATTGGCGGCCTGGGCGCTGGCGCGGGGGCGATTTCCCGGCCGCAACCTGCTGGACGCCGCCCTGCACCTGCCCCTGGTGATCCCGCCGGTGGCGACAGGGTTCGTGCTGCTGGTGCTGTTTGGGCGGCGCGGCCTGCTGGGGCCGGCGCTGGAGAAGGTCGGGATCGTCTTCGCCTTTGACTGGACGGGCGCCGCCCTGGCCGCCGGCATCATGGCCTTTCCCCTGATGGTGCGGCCCATCCGCCTGTCGATCGAGGCTATCGACGCCGAGGTGGAGGAGGCGGCCCGCACCCTGGGCGCCGGCCGCGTCGCCCGCTTCGTGCGCATTCTGCTGCCGCTTTCAGCCCCGGGGATAGGAGCGGGGCTGGTGCTTGGCTTCGCCCGGGCGCTGGGCGAGTTCGGCGCGACCATCACCTTCGTGGCGGCGATCCCCGGCGAGACCCTGACCCTGCCGGCGGCGATCTATGCCGCGGTTCAGACCCCGGGCGGGGAGACGCGGGCGGCGATCCTGTGCGCCGCCTCGGCGGTTCTGGCGGTGGCGGCGGTGCTGGCGGCGGACCAGGTGGGCCGCGCCGCCAGCCGGTTCCGCTAGCTAGTCGAGCGGCTTGCCGTTGGTCTCCGGCAAGAAGAACAGGGTGGTCACCGCGCTGAGCGCCGTGAAGAACACCCCGTACCAGAGCCCCGCATAGATATCGCCCGTGGCCGCCACGATGGCGAAGGCGGTGAAGGGCAGGAAGCCGCCGATCCAGCCGGTGCCGATGTGATAGGGCAGCGACAGGGCCGTGTAGCGCACGCGCGTCGGGAACAGCTCCACCAGCGCCGCCGCCATGGGGCCATAGAGCGCCGTGGCCGCCACGGTGAACAGCATCAGGACGGCGAAGACCGCCACCAGATTGATACGCGCCGGATCGGCGACGGCGGGATAGCCGGCGGCGGTCAGGGCGGCCTTGATGTCGCTCTCGACCGTGGCCTTGGCGGCTTTCAGTTCGGCGGCGGACAGGCCGGCGCCCTCGACCGAGGGGATCACCGCCTGGCCGATGCGAACCGAAGCGACGGTCCCGGCCGGGGCGGCCTCGTTGCTGTAGGACACGCCGCCATTGGCCAGGGCGCCCTTGGCGATGTCGCAGGAGGTGACGAAGGCGGCCTTGCCCACCGGGTCGAACTGCAGGGAGCAGGCGGCCGGGTCGGCGATGACGGTGACAGGGGTGCGTTGCTGCGCCTCCGCCAGGGCCGGGTTGGCGTACTGGGTGATCAGATGGAAGCCGGGGAAATAGAGGGCGGTGGCCAGGACCATGCCGCCCAGCATCACCCACTTGCGCCCGACGTGATCGGACAGCCAGCCGAAGAAGACGTAGAGCGGAGCGCTGGCCAGGGTCACCACCATGATCATGGCGTTGACCGTGGTCGGGGCGACCTTGAGGAATTTCTCGAGGAAGATCTGGCTGTAGAAGAAGGCCGTGTACCAGACGCCGCCCTGGGCGGTCATCATGGCGAAGAAGGCCAGCAGGACCAGCTTGAGGTTCTTCCACTCGCCGAAGGCTTCCTTGAACGGAGCCTTGGATTCCCCGCCCGAGGCCTTGAGCGCCTGGAAGCTGGGGCTTTCAGTCAGCTTCAGCCGCATGAAGATCGAGATGGCCAAAAGGCCCGACGAGACCAGGAACGGGATGCGCCAGCCCCAGGCCGTGAAGGCTTCCTCGCCCAGCAGGGTGCGGGTGACCAGGATGACCCCCAGAGCTCCCAGCAGGCCGAAGGCCGCCGAGGTCTGGATCCAGGCCGTGGCCCAGCCGCGCTTGTTGGCGGGCGCGTGCTCGGCCACGTAGATCGCCGCGCCGCCATATTCACCGCCCAGGGCCGTGCCCTGGATGATGCGCAGCAGGACCAGCAGGATCGGCGCGATGATCCCGACCTGGCCGTAGGTGGGCAGCAGGCCGATGGCGAAGGTGGCCACCCCCATCATCGAGACGGTGATCAGGAAGGCGCCCTTGCGCCCAGCCCGGTCGCCGATGCGCCCGAAGATCAGCGCCCCCAGCGGGCGGAAGGCGAAGCCGGCGCCGAACAGGGCGAGGGCGGCGATGAAGGCCGCCGTGTCGTTCAGGCCCGCGAAGAAGGTCTTGGAGATGACCTGGGTCAGGGCTCCGAAGATGAAGAAGTCGTACCACTCGAAGGCGGTGCCGGCGGACGAGGCCGCCACCACCGTGCGCATGGATGCGCCTTCCTTGACCGAGGCGCTGTCCGTCGCCGTGCTCATGCATTTCCCCCGCTATTTTGACGAAGGTCTAGCATCACGCCGTTCGGCGGCAAGGGGCGACTGTCTCCAGCATAACGACTGGCCGCCGATGGGTGGGGACAGGCGACGGTCTGGCGGGGCGGAGGAAGGGACTTTGGGCCGCGAAGGAAGCCAAGCCGGCCCATGGCGCGCGGGTTTTTCGATCCTTCATACAAACAGTATACGCCGCGCGTGGCGCGGGAGGACAAGATCGCGGCGCGAGGGGATCGATGTCTCCCTCAGGGGTTCCAGAGTCGCGAGAGTATCGGTCTCCAGAGTCCCCTATCCCTGGCCCTTCTTCTCCAGCCATTCGCGGGCGGCCTGCTTGTGGCTGGCCTTCAGGTGGCGGCCCACCAGGGCGATCATGGCGGCCATGACCGCCGCGTCGTCGGTGAAGCCGACCCCCGCCAGGATGTCCGGGATGGCGTCGGTGGGCAGGACGAAATAGGCCAGGCCCGCGAACATCAGGGCCTTGGCCTTGCGCGGCGTGGCCGGATCGCGGGCGGCCCAGAACACCGCCAGGGCGTCGGCGGCGAAGGGAATCTTGCCGGCGGTGCGGGCGATCTTGGGCCAGAAGCCCCGGGCCACGCGCTGCTCGTTGACCCGCACCACGGCGGGAACCAGGGCTTTCGACGAATCCAACGCCTGGTTGACGTCGGGTGACGGCTTGGCTTGCGCGCTCATCTTTGTATGGGTTCCTCCAAAGTCATTAAACGCACTTGCAGGGAAGACGTCCAATGAAGCTCGACAACACAATCGCCGCCGTGGTCACCGGCGCCGCATCCGGCCTTGGCGAGGCCACCGCCCGCGCCCTGGCGGCCAAGGGTGTGAAGGTCGCCATCTTCGACATGAACGAAGCCGCCGGCGAGGCCGTGGCCAAGGATATCGGGGGCGTGTTCTGCAAGGTCAACGTGACCTCGGACGCCGACGTGGACGCCGGGTTCGAAAAGGCCCGCGCCGCTCATGGCCAGGAGCGCATCCTGGTCAATTGCGCCGGCACCGGCAACGCCATCAAGACCGCCAGCCGCGACAAGGGCACGGGCGAGACCAAGCACTTCCCCCTCGATGCGTTCGACCGGATCATCCAGATCAATCTGGTGGGCACGTTCCGCTGCATCGCCAAGTCGGCCAAGGGCATGCTGGACCTGGAGCCGATGGAGGACGGCGAGCGCGGCGCCATCGTCAACACCGCCAGCGTGGCGGGCGAGGACGGCCAAGTGGGCCAGGCGGCCTATTCGGCGTCCAAGGGCGGTGTGATCGGCATGACCCTGCCTATCGCGCGGGACCTGATGAACGACGGCATCCGGGTCAACACCATCCTGCCGGGCATCTTCAACACCCCGCTGATGAATGGCGCGCCTGAGAACGTCAAAGCCGCCCTGGCCGCCTCGGTGCCGTTCCCCAAGCGCCTGGGCCACCCCGCCGAATACGCCCAGCTGGCCGTGACCATGATCGAGTGCGGCTATTTCAACGGCGAGGACGTGCGCCTGGACGGCGGCATCCGCATGGCGCCGCGCTGATACGAAAACGGCGGGACCGGAAGGGCCCGCCGTTCTTATTCAGTTCGTGGCCGACCTTAGCTCATCGGCGGGCGCTGGATCGACGGACCAAGGTTGGCGATCACCTCGCGGGCGTCGAAGGCGTTGCGGTCGGCGGGCTTGGGGCCCTTGCGCAGGACGATCTCGGCGCTGGCTTCGAACTTGTTGACCGTGCGCACGTCCATGCGGTCAGCCCAGAAGGGGTCGCCCCAATAGGGGTCCCAGCTGCGCCAGCCCATGCGGGGGCCGAAATAGCTCCAGGACGGGGCCCAGTAGCTGTAGGACCAGCGATTGTAGAAGGGATCGCGGTCGATATAGGTGCGGCTGGTCTTGTCGGTCTTGCGGTCGGCCAGCTCGAACCAGTCATAGCCTTCGGCGACGGTCAGTTCGGCCGCCCGGTAGAGCAGGTAGCGTTCGACCGTATCGCGCGAGGTCAGGCTGTTGCCGGCGAAATTGACGCGGAAGCGGTCGGCTTCGATGCGCATTTCCGAAAAGCCGCCGGATGCGGTCTGGCCCGGAACATTGGGCTGATAGGGCGTGGCGGTGGCGCAGGCCGAAACGGTGGCGGCGACCGCCAGAAGGCCGGCGATGGCGAGGGATCTGGCTTTCATGTTCGCGTCCTCCAAAGGCGCGGTCTTTTTCTATCTCTCACAACACATGCGCAGCGGCGCCGGTTGCGCAAGCCCACCCGAACTCTTCTCCCAGCAGATACGTCTATCCGCGCAGGAAGATGAGAATGGCGGCCGCAATCAGCAGAACGCCGACGAAAACGGCGAAAATCCGGCGGAACCTCGGCTCGGTCATCCGTGCGGCCAGGGCGGCGCCCCCGAGGCCGTAGGACGTCATGCTGATCATGTCCATGGACACCGCCGCCGCGGCGAACATGGCCATCTGCGGAGCCACGGGACGGTTCACGTCCACGAAGGGCGGCAGGACGGCGGTGAAGAACAGCAGGACCTTGGGGTTGGCGATCTGGACCATGAAGCCGTCACGGAACGCCGAGCGGCCGGTCTTGATGTGCGCCTGTTCCTGCGGCTCGCCGCGATCCTTCCAGGCCTTGAGCAGCGATTTGACCCCCAGCCAGGCCACATAGGCCGCCCCCAGCCAGGTGAGCAGGTGAAAGACCTGCGGAAAGGCGGCGACCAGGGCCCCAAGACCCAGGGCCGCGGCAGCGAACCAGACCAGGGAGGCGCTGTTCATGCCCACGGCGCCGATGACAGCGGCGGCCTTGCCCTTTTCCGCCCCGTTGGCGATGGCGAACAGGTTGGCGGGACCAGGGGTGGCGGCCATCACCGCCATCACCGACAGGAAGGCGCCGTAGCGGGCGGGATCGACGGGAAGGACCATGTCCGCTCCTTCCGCCGCGCAAGCGTGACCGTCAAGGGCCGGATAGGGGTAAGTCCGGGCGTTTTCCGGGGCGGCGTCCGTCCCGAGGGAGGGACGGACGCCGGAGCCGCGATTCGCAGAATGGGGTGGAGGAACCGCGACCCCAGGAATGGACGTCGCTGCCGGGCAGTACGCTAAGCGCCTCGGCGGTGCGTCGTCGAAATCACCATATAGTTCTTACTGGATAAGTAAATCCTAAAGTGCGGCTTTTTCGCCGGCTGGTCCGCCCCTTGTGGGTTACGTAATAACTGGATACCTTTGAAGCGGGGCTTTGCGAGTGTCGCGTGTTTACGCCCCATGCAAGACCGGGTGTGAAATGCCGAGACAGGCCGTTGATCCAGCACGTGCAGCGGAGACCAAGAGTCTGCGTCAGGAGGCCGGCCGCTGGCTGAAGACCGCGCGGGAAGCCGCCGGCCTGACGCAAGCGGGGCTCGCGGAACGTGTGAACCTGCGCTACTACACCTTCATCTCGCAGGTGGAGAGCGGGCTGGGACGCGTGCCGATCGAAATGCAGGCCGCCTGGGCGGACGCCCTGGGCCTGGATCCGAAGGGTTTCGCTCGCACCCTGCTGCGGTATTATGAACCCGAGCTGCACCGCCTGCTGTTCACGGATGAGCCCCGCACAAAGGACGTGCGGGAAAAGGCGGCGGGCTGAGGGGCACTAGCGGTTGGCGACAATCCTCAAATTCATGGGCCGCGGACTGGCTGACGGCGACTGGACCGTCGGCGAGCGCGCGCAGCTGCGAGAAATCGCCGCCGCCCTGACCGGGGATCGGACGGGCTCCAACCTGATGTTCGGGCTGGCCGACGACGGCGATCCCTGGTGCGTGGCCACCGACGACCGCGAAGAGGTCGTCCTGCACATCGCCCGCATCGGCGGCCGCGTGATCATCCACCGCATGTTCGACGGCATGGTGCGCGAGGCGTCGGACGTCTTCACCGCCGCGGCCTTCATCCAGCAGCGCCCGCCGGCGCGCGTGGGCGGGGTGCAGCCCATCCTGGCCGACGTGCTGCCCAACGACGCGCCCTTCACCCTGATCGCCGGCGCGCAGCATCTGCATGACGATGCACAGGCGCCCCTGCGCGCCGAAATGGCGCCCCGCTACGATCCGATCGGCGCGGACGCGCTGGATCGCGCCGCGGCCTTCAACGCGTCCGACGAGCTGACCTCGCCCGCGGCCGAAGCGCCGCTGCATGTCTTCGCCGAACCGGCGGCGCCGCATGCGCCCCTGCGCGTGGTCACCGCCGAGATCATCCAGTTCCAGCCGGCCGCCGCGGCCGCGGCCATCGCAGCCGCCGCCGCGCCGCTGCCGGCCTTCGCCGCGCCAGAGCCGGCCATGCTTCAGCCGACGCCCGTCGCGGCGGCCCCGGTGGATGGTGAGCCCGCGGGCGGCGGCGGCGATCCCCCGACCATCGCCCCGCCCGGCGCAGAGCCTGGCGTCGAGAACACCGGCAACAAGGGCGGCGGCGCGGACAGCGGCGTGATCGATCCTGCCGGCTTCACCCGCTTCGACGGCGACAACGGCGCCGACGAGTTCGCCATGGGCTCGCGCGTGGTGGCCAACGGCGGCCAGGGCGCCGACATCTTCATCATCAACTGGCGTCCCGCCGCGGCCTCGGTCAGCGCGGGAGTCATCCTCGACTACAACGAGGGCCAGGGCGATCGCCTGCAGTTCGCCAACGACGCCAATCCGCCCCGGATCGTCAGCGTGACGGACCAGGTGGATTTGAGCGCCTTCGTCACGCCGGACGGCTCCAGCTTCGTCGGCGCCTCGATCAACGGTCGGCGAATCGGCTTTGACATGGACGGCGACGGTCGCGAGGACGTTCACATCGTGATCGGCGGCGACAGCAACGTGACCAACCTGACCGTCACCGGCATGGCCGCCAACCTGCGCGGGGTCGAAATCGACACCATGACCACGATCAGCACCGGCGAACTGATCGTCGGACTGGCCGCGGCGGTCTGGGTTTCGGACGACTTCTTCTAGCGCCGCCTGGCCAGCGAGGCCGGCCAGGCCACGCCCAGTCCCTAGACGCCGCCGGTGACCATCATGGCCCGGATCGCGCCGATGATCGCGCCGATCAGCAGCACCAGCATGGCCACGCCCTGCAGGCCAAAGCCCAGCGAGCGGCTTTTCGGGTCCTTCACATAGGCCAGCATGTAGACCACGCGGCCGATCAGGAAGAGCACCCCCAGGCCCGCGGCGAACAGGTCGTTCCAGTAGATGGCGAACAGCCACAGGGACGGCAGGAAGACCACCAGCCCCTCGATCATGTTCATCTGGACGCGGAAGTGGCGCTCGAACTCGGGGTGCCCGGTGACAGCCGGGGCCTCGACCCCGAAGCGCATGCGCGCCTTGCCCACCCGCGCGATCTTCCAGACCAGCAGGACGAGCGATAGCAGGGTGATCAGGGCGATCAGGTTGTGCGGTTGTTGCATGTTTTGGTTCAGCCTCCCTTTTGCGGGGATGCTGTCACGCTTCGCCCCAAGGGCGAAAGGCCTGGCGGTTGGAACCGCAGGGCGGGCTCATGACGTTCTAGAGGCGCAAGGCCCCAATGGAGATCCGCCATGCCCGTGGACTCGACCGCCATTTCCGCCATCGATTACGAAACCGAGCACGGAAAGCTCTTCGTGCGATTCATCGACGGCGACGAGTATGTCTATGTCGGCGTGCCGCAAAGGGTGCGGGACGCTTTCGTCCGCGCACCCTCCAAGGGCCGGTTCTTCCAGCGGATGATCCGGGATCGTTATCCCTACAACCGCTGCGCCTAAACCTTACTGGCTACGCTGGTCGCGCTTGGCGAGGACGCGCAGGCGCAGGGCGTTCAGCTTGATGAAGCCGCCGGCGTCGCGGTGGTCATAGGCGACCTTGCCTTCTTCGAAGGTCACCAGATCCTGGTCGTACAGGCTGTAGGGGCTGGTGCGGCCGATGACGGTCACGTTGCCCTTGTACAGCTTCACGCGGACCTGACCGGTGACATTCTTCTGGGACAGGTCGATGGCGGCCTGCAGCATCTCGCGCTCGGGCGAGAACCAGAAGCCGTTGTAGATGAGCGATGCGTACTTGGGCATCAGCTCGTCCTTCAGGTGCATGGCGCCGCGGTCCAGGGTGATGGATTCCATGCCCCGGTGGGCGGCCAGCAGGATCGTGCCGCCGGGGGTCTCATAGACGCCGCGCGACTTCATGCCCACGAAGCGGTTCTCCACCAGATCGAGGCGACCGACGCCGTTGTCGTGACCCAGCTCGTTCAGCTTGGTCAGCAGGGCGGCGGGCGACAGCTTGACGCCGTCGATGGCGACCGGGTCGCCCTTTTCGAAGTCGATGGTGAAGACGTGCGGCTTGTCGGGGGCGTCCTCGGGCGCGATCGTGCGCATGTGGACGAATTCCGGGGCCTCGACGGCCGGGTCCTCGAGGACCTTACCTTCGGACGAGGAGTGCAACAGGTTGGCGTCGACGCTGAAGGGCGCCTCGCCGCGCTTGTCCTTGGCGATCGGGATCTGGTGCTTCTCGGCGAACTCCAGCAGGGCTTCGCGGCTCTTGAAGTCCCACTCGCGCCAGGGAGCGATCACGTGGATGTCGGGCTCCAGGCCGTAATAGCCGAGCTCGAAACGGACCTGGTCGTTGCCCTTGCCGGTGGCGCCGTGACAGACGGCGTCCGCGCCGACCTTGCGGGCGATCTCGATCTGCTTTTGGGCGATCAGCGGGCGGGCGATGGAGGTGCCGAGTAGATAGACGCCTTCATAGACGGCGTTGGCGCGGAACATCGGGAAGACGAAGTCGCGCACGAACTCCTCGCGCACGTCCTCGATGAAGATGTTTTCCGGCTTGATGCCCAGCAGCTCGGCCTTCTTGCGGGCCGGCTCCAGCTCTTCGCCCTGGCCCAGATCGGCGGTGAAGGTCACGACCTCCGCGCCGTATTCGGTCTGCAGCCACTTCAGGATGATCGAGGTGTCCAGGCCGCCCGAATAGGCGAGGACCACTTTCTTGATCGGCTTGTCGGCGGCCATGGGCGCGGCGTCCTTGCAAAGGTTGTGGAAGTCGCGCGCGTTCAAGGGCGCCCGGCCCCCTAGGTCAACCCCTAAGCTGACCTTCGTCGTCGAGGATGGTCATCACCTTGCGCAGCCACCACAGATTGACCAGCGCCAGAAGGGGGGCGAACACCGCCTTGAAGCCGATCATGAGCATGGCGCTCTCGCCGCTTCCCAGGCGTCCGGCGAGCACCATGGCCAGCCACACAAGCGTCGCCACCACGGGCTGAAAGGCCAGGGCGAACAGCTTCGGCGCGCGCCAGGTGGGCCGGCCGTCGAACCCGAACTGCATGGGCACCTGGGTGTCGGGCAGGATGCGGCCGTAAGCCTGGCGGGCGGAGCCGGCCATGATCGACAGGGCCGCGATCCACAGGCCGTCGATGATCAGGTTGAGCGTGTCCATCAGACGGTCACCTGCGCGCCCAGCTCGACCACCCGGCCGGGCGGAATCTTGAAGAAGTCGGTGGGGTTGGCGGCGTTGCGCATCAGGAAGATGAACAGCCGATCCTGCCACAGGGGCATGCCCGACTGGGCCGACGGCACCAGCGAGCGGCGGCCCAGGAAGAAGCTGGTGGCCATGATGTCGAACTTCAGCCCCTGCTTGCGGCAAAGCCCCAGGGCCTTGGGCACGTTGGGGCTTTCCATGAAGCCGTAGGTGATGACCACCTTCTTGAAGTCGTCGTTGATCTTCTCGATCCGCACCCGGTCCTCCTCGCGCACGCGGGGGGTCTCGGCGGTGGCCACGGTGAGGATGACGTTCTTCTCGTGCAGCACCTTGTTGTGCTTGAGATTGTGCATCAGGGCGACGGGGGTCATGTCCGGGTCGCCGGTCAGGAAGATCGCCGTGCCGGGCGCGCGGTGCGGCGCGCGGGCCGACAGGATGCCCATCAGATCCACCAGGGGCACGGAGTCGCGGCGGGTCTTGTCGGTGAGGATCTGGGCGCCGCGGACCCAGGTGCTCATCACCAGGAACAGGCCGCCGGCGATCAGCAGGGGCAGCCAGCCGCCGGTGAACAGGCGCAGGGCGTTGGCCGTCAGGAAGGCGAAGTCCAGCATCAGCAGCGGGCCGATGAAGGCGAGGCTGAGCGGCAGCGGCCACTTCCACAGACGGCGGGTGACCACGAAGGCCATCAGGGTGGTGACGACCATGGTGCCGGTGACCGCCAGACCATAGGCATGGGCCAGGGCCGACGAGGTCTTGAAGCTGACCAGCACGGCCAGGACGCCGATCAGGATCAGCCAGTTGATCTGCGGCACGAAGATCTGGCCCGACTGGTGCTCCGATGTGCGGCGCACGTCCATGCGCGGCAGCAGCCCCAGCTGGATCGCCTGCTGGGTCAGGGAGAAGGCGCCGGTGATCACCGCCTGGGAGGCGACGATGGTGGCCAGGACCGACAGGATCACCACCGGAAGGCGGATGGCGTCGGGCGCCATCTCGAAGAACCAGTTGGCGTTGGGAAACACGCCCCCGGCCTCGGCGACGCGGTCCAGGGTGGAGAGGGCGAAGGCGCCCTGGCCCAGATAGTTCACCACCAGACAGGGCAGGACGAAGAACAGCCACGAGGCCTGGATCGGCCAGCGGCCGAAATGGCCCATGTCGGCGGTCAGGGCCTCGGCCCCGGTCACCGTCAGGAACACCGCGCCCAGGACCAGGAAGCCGACCAGGCCGTGGTCGGCCAGGAACATCACCGCATAGTGGGGGCTGACCGCGATCAGCACGTCGGGGTGTTCGATGAAACGGTAAGCGCCCAGGCCGAACATGGTCACGAACCACACGGCGCAGACCGGACCGAAGAAGCGGCCGACCTTGGCCGTGCCATGGCTCTGGACCATGAACAGGCCCACCAGGATGATCACGCTGATCAGCATGACCAGCTGGGTGCTGATCTTGCCCTCAAGGGCCGGGATGGTGCCCAGACCCTCGACCGCCGACAGGACCGAGATGGCCGGGGTGATCACCGCGTCGCCATAGAACAGCGCCGCGCCGATGACCCCGAGCACGAAGACGGTGGTGGTCCGCTTGCCTATGGCGCGCTGGGCCAGGGCCATCAGGGACAGAACCCCGCCCTCGCCCTTGTTGTCGGCGCGCATGACGAAGAAGACGTACTTGATCGTCACGACCAGAATCAGGGCCCACAGGGCCAGGGACACGACGCCGAGAATCTCGGCGCGGGTCACCCCGTCGGCGGCGGCGGTGTGCAGCGCCTCGCGGAAGGCGTAGAGCGGGCTGGTGCCGATGTCGCCGAACACGACGCCGACCGAGCCGAGCGCCAGGGCGAAAAACCCTTGCCCCTTCAGGCCGTGGCCGTCGTGACCCTGCCCATTTTGGGATGCGGCGTCCGACGCCGAAGCGGCGGAACCGTTGGAACCGCCAGAGGCCTGATCAGCCATTCAATCCCTCCGGGGCCAAGGCCGCACAGGCGGCGCCCCAATGATCGAGCGGCGCGCGATACACCCTTTCCGGGCGCCGTACAATGACGGGAGCGTCGCATTTGCGTAGTTTGCCATTGAACGCGCGCCGTACAGCCTTACGTTCCACCTAAGATGTCTGACAGCCAAAAATTCCCTGTCGCCGCTCATGCGCTGGCCTATCTGGCCCACAAACAGGCGTTTTCGCCTGACAAGGCGGTGGCGAGCGCCATGCTGGCGGCCTCCATGCCGACCAATCCGGTCGTCGTGCGGCGGGTCACCGCCATGCTCGGCCGCGCCGGACTGGTGGGCGCACGCGCCGGCGCCAGCGGCGGGGCCTGGCTGTTGAAGCCGGCTGATGAAATCCGCCTGGACGAGGTGCTGCGCGCCGTCGGCGGCTGCACCCACCTGGGCACCCCGCCGCCGGGGGCCAAGGGCTGCCCGATCGGCGAAAAGATTCCCGACGCCGTGCGCGGCGTTCTGGCCGCCGCCGACGAGGCCGCCCGCGACCGACTGGCCCAGATCACCGTCGCCGACCTGCTGGCCGAGGCCGAAGCGCCCCGCGCTGTTGCCTAGCTCGCCGGAGCGCGCCACTCTCGCCCCGTCCTAGACGAGGTTTGCTTTTCCCATGGCTCGACGCCTTGCGCTGATCACCGGCGCCTCCGCCGGCATCGGCGCCGCCTTCGCCCGCATCTACGCCGCCCACGGCTATGACGTCGCCCTGACCGCCCGCCGCGCCGACCGGCTGGAGCAGCTGGCTGGCGAAATCTCCCTGCGCTTCGGGGTCGAGGCCCTGACCGTACCCGGTGATCTGGCCGCCCCCGGCGGGGTCGAGGCCGTGCTGGCCGGGGTCGAGGAACAGGGTCGCGTCATCGACGCCCTGATCAACAACGCCGGCTACGGCCTGCCGGGCAGCTACGCCCAGACCACCTGGACCGATCAGGCGGCTTTTCTGCAACTGATGGTCACGGCGGTGTGCGAGACCACCCATCGCGTCCTGCCGGGCATGATCGAGCGGCGGTTCGGACGCATCGTCAATGTCGCGTCGGTCGCCGGGCTGGTTCCGGGCGCGGCGGGCCACACCCTCTATGCGGCGTCCAAAAGCTTCCTGGTGAAGTTCTCCCAGAGCCTGCATCTGGAGAACCTGTCGACCGGGGTGCATGTCAGCGCCCTGTGTCCCGGTTTCACCTATTCGGAATTCCACGACGTCAACGGCACGCGCGAGCAGACCCAAGGCTCGACCCCGCCCTGGATGTGGCTGGGCGCCGACGAGGTGGCGGCCACGGGTTACGAGGCCGCCGAGGCCAACCGCCCGGTCTGCGTCACGGGCACGCCCAACAAGGCGATCACGGCCCTGGCCAAGATCCTGCCCGACGACTGGGCTCTGGCCCTGATGGCCAGCCAGCAGAGCCGTTTCCGCAAGGCCTAGCGGCCGTCGGCATACGGACTGGCCGCCTCGTAGCGGATGATGCCGCGGGTGGCGTCAGCGGCGCCGATGATGATGAACTGCACCGCCATGGCGCAGAGGATCAGGCCCAGCACCCGCACCACGATGGTCAGGCCGATGCGGCCCAAAAGGCGCGTGATCAGGGGCGTGGCCCAGAAGGCCATGACCACCGTGAACGACACCCCGGCGATGGCCACGAGCCCCGCCAAGGCGCCGGCGAGGCCCGAGGCCCTGGCCTCCGACGCATAGATCACCACCGTCGAGATCGCGCCGGGGCCGATGAGCAATGGCATGCCGAAGGGCACGATCAGGCGCTCGAACCGCTTGCGGGCATAGGCGCGGGCGGTGGGGACCTGTTCGCTGGCGTCGGCCACGTCGGCGAAGCTGGCGGTGAAGTCGTCGCGGGCCATCTCCAGGCCCAGCAGGAACAGGATGACGCCCCCCGCGATGCGGAAGGCCGGCAGGGAGATGCCGAAGAACTGCAGCAGCGACAGGCCCGAAAAGAAGAAGAAGGTCAGGAAACCCAGGACGAACAGGCCGATATAGACCGCCACCATCCGACGGCCCCAGACGCTGGCGCCCACCGTGGCGGCGGCGAACAGCGGCACATTGCCGATGGGGTCGATCAGGGCGAACAGGGCCACGAAGAAATTGACGGCGAGGTCGCTTTGGATCATCTGGCGTCTTCAGCCTCAACTTGTCCCCGCGCCCGTCGCGAGTCGCCAGCACTCTAGGCGATACCCCCTCGCGCGCGCCATGCCCGGAGCGTGACCATGACCGCCGATCCCCGTCTGATCGTCCCCCTCGACCTGCCGTCCACCGACGAGGCGCGGGCCATGGTGGAGCGGCTTGGGGACGCGGTGTCGTTCTACAAGGTGGGGCTGGAACTGCTGGCCAGCGACGGCATGACCCTGGCGGGCGAACTCAAGGCCCAGCGCAAGCAGGTTTTCCTGGACTGGAAGCTGCACGACATCGGCGAGACCGTGCGCCGATCCACGGCGGTGCTGGCCGGCGCCGGCTGCGACCTGCTCACCGTCCATGCGACGCCGCAGGTGATGAAGGCGGCGGTGGCGGGTCGGGGCCAGTCCGGCCTGAAAATCCTGGCCGTCACGGTGCTGACCAGCCTATCGGAGGCGGACCTGGTGGAGATGGGCTATCGCGAGAGCGCCCGCGACCTGGTGGCCAAGCGTATCCGCCAGGCGGTGGAGGCCGGGGTCGACGGCGTGGTGGCCAGCCCGTTGGAGGCCGCCCTGGCCCGCGAGATCGCCGGACCCGATTTCCTGGTGGTGACGCCCGGCGTGCGGCCGGCCTGGTCGGCCAAGAACGATCAGGCGCGGGCCGCGACCCCGGCCGACGCCCTGGCCAATGGGGCGAGCCATCTGGTCTGCGGCCGGCCGATCACGGCGGCCAATGATCCGCGTGAGGCGGCCTTAAAGGTCGTCGCCGAGATGGCGGGCCTGCAGCTAGCCTAGAAATCCACCGCGATTCCCTTGCGCTCCCAGTCGCCGAAGCGGGTGGGTTCTGGACCGGCGGGACCGCCTTCCTCTGCGGCGCGGGCCTGGCTTTCCTCGGCCGCCCGGCGCGCGGCGGCCTCTTCCAGGGCGCGGCGAGCGGCGGGGGTCAGGGTCTTGCCCGGGGCGGCGCCGATGTCGTTCTCGTCCATAGCTTCGTCCAAAAGTGAATTAGTTCGCATGTGAAGCGGTTGCGGCGTTCGCCCAACGCTGGCATGAGGGCGTCGCTCTAGGGGGAGTTTTACCATGTCTCGACTTTCGATGGCCTTTTTCACCGCCGGCGCCCTTTGCGGCCTGATCGGCATGGCCTGGGGCGTCTATATGGGCGCCACGCACGACCACACCACCTTTCCGGCCCACGCCCACCTGAACCTGCTGGGTTGGGTGAGCCTGTTCCTGATGGGGGGGTTCTACGCCCTGCTGGGCGACCGCGCGCCGGTCAAGCTGGGCTGGGTCAACTTCAGCCTCTCCACCGTCGGCGCCATCGCCATGGCGCCCGCCCTGGCCCTGTTGCTGAAGGGGAACGCGGGGATGGAGCCCATCGTCGGGATCACCTCGCTGATCGCCTTCGCCGGCATGATCGCCTTCGTCATCGCAGTGCTGAGCGCCTGGCGCAGAGCGGCCTAAAGTCCTTGCCTCGGGCCGCGCCTTGAGGCACGGCCCGCGGGTGACCTCTGAATCCTCTCATGAACTGGCCCCCCGCGCCGCCGCCTGCGACCTGATCGAGGCGGCCCTGGCGCGACGCGCGGGCCTCGACGAAGCCCAGACCACGGGCGCCTTCACCCGGCTGGAAGGGCGCGACCGCGCCTTCGCCCGCGCCCTGGCCCTGGCCACCCTGCGCCACCTGGGCATGGTGGACCGCATCCTGGCCCCCAAGCTGCAGCGCGAGCCGCCGGCGCGAATCCGCACCCTGCTGCGGCTGGGCGCGACCCAGGCCTTCTTCCTGGACGTGCCGGAATTCGCGGCGGTGACCACGACCGTCGATCTTGCGGACGCCCGCAAGGAGACCAAGGCCTTCAAGGGCCTGGTCAACGCCGTGCTGCGCGGCCTGCTGCGCGACGGCAAGCCGGCGCTGGACCCCGCCGCCCTGGCGCCCGACTGGCTCTATGCCCGCTGGCGCTCGGCCTTTGGCGATGAAGACGCCGCGGCCATCGCCCTGACCATCGCCGCCGAGCCGGCCACCGACCTGACGCCCCGCGATCCCGACGACGTGGCGGCCCTGGCCGAGGCCCTGCCGGCCGAAATCCTGCCCGGCGGCACCCTGCGCACCGCCCTGCGCGGCGATGTGGCGACTTGGCCGGCCTTCGAGGACGGCCGCTGGTGGGTGCAGGACGCCGCCGCCGCCATCCCGACCCGCCTGCTGCACGTCAAAGCCGGCGAGACCGCCCTGGACCTGTGCGCCGCGCCGGGCGGCAAGACCATGCAGATGGCCGCCGCCGGAGCCAAGGTGGTGGCCGTGGATCGCTCCGCCCCGCGCCTGAAGCGGGTGACAGAGAACCTGGCCCGCATCGGCTCGGGCGCCGAGATCGTCGCCGCCGACGCTGGGGCCTGGCAGGACGAACGCACCTTCGACGCCGTGCTGCTGGACGCGCCGTGTACGGCCACCGGCACCTTCCGCCGCCACCCCGACGTGCTGTGGGCGGCGCGGCCCACCGACATCGCCAGCCTGGCGGCGGTGCAGTCGCGCCTGCTGGACGCCGCCGCCGACAAGACAAAGCCCGGCGGACGGCTGGTCTATTGCGTCTGCTCGCTTGAGCCTGAGGAAGGCGAGGCGCAGGTCCGCGCCTTCCTGGCCCGGCGCACCGATTTCAAGCTCGTTCCGGTCGAGCCCGGCGAGGGCGGCGCGCCAGCCGCGAGCGTCACGGCCGAGGGCATGCTGCGCATCCTGCCGCACCATATACCGGGCGGGGCGGACGGCTTCTTCGCCGCCCGATTGGTCAAGGCCCCTTAAGCTTGTAGCAAAAGGCGACGAGCGCTAAGCCTCACCCATGTCCGGTCAGACCCCGCTCATCGCCCCGTCGATTCTCGCCTCCGACTTCGCCAAGCTCGGCGAGGAGGTGCGTGCGATCACCGCCGCTGGCGCCGACTGGGTCCATATCGACGTGATGGACGGCCATTTCGTGCCCAACATCACCATCGGCCCCGATGTGGTGAAGGCCCTGCGCCCGCATAGCGCCCTGCCCTTCGACGTCCATCTGATGATCGCCCCGGCCGATCCATACATCGAGGCCTTCGTGGCGGCGGGCGCGGACTATGTCAGCGTCCACCCCGAGGCCGGCCCACACCTGAACCGCACCCTGCAGCTGATCCGCCAGCTCGGCGCCAAGGCGGGGGTGGTGTTCAACCCCTCGACCCCGGTCGAGACCATCGAGTGGATGATGGAGGACATCGACCTTTTGCTGGTGATGTCGGTCAATCCGGGCTTTGGGGGCCAAAGCTTCATCACCTCGCAGCTGAAAAAGGTCGAGCGCCTGCGGGCCATGATCGACGCCAGCGGTCGCGATATCCAGCTGGAGGTCGACGGCGGGGTGAACCCGATCACGGCCCGCGACTGCGTCAACGCCGGGGCCACCGCCCTGGTCGCCGGCAGCGCGGTGTTCAAGGGCGGCCCCGACGCCTACGCCGCCAATATCCGCGCCCTGAAGGGCGGCTGATCGCCGGGATGGACGAACGGGCGCCCCTTGCACGCGTGGTTCCCGACTTCGCCGCCCGCTTGGGCGGCGGACCCTTCGCCGCCTTCTCCAACGGCCTGCGCCGGCAGGTGGAGCTGGAATGGTTCGGCTCGCCGCCGCACCTGCTGACCCTGTCGGGCCGCAAGCCCGAGGGCCTGTCGGCCCACCCCCGCGACCCCCGCCCCATCAGCCCCGAGCGCGGCCGCCAGATCCTGGGCGGGGCGTTCCTCCTGGGCGGTTCGGCCCTGCACCTGGGGCCGGCGGGCGATCCCTGGAACAAGCCCAGCCCCACGCGGCGCTTCGCCGTGGTGCTGCATCGCTTCGCCTGGCTGCCGGATCTGCTGGCCACCGGCGAGGCGGGCGCGCGGCAGGGGCTGCGGCTCTATCTGGATTGGCGGCGGATCTTCGGCCGCTGGAACAGCTTCGCCTGGAGCGCCGAGGTGCTGGACCGCCGGGTGCTGAACCTGGCCTGCGCGGCGCGGGCGTTGAACGCCGTCGCCTCGGACGCCGAGGGCGCGCAACTGGCGCAGGACCTGGCCCGCCAGGCGCGCCACCTGCTGCAGATCACCCATGACAAGGGCCGCGCCGCCGAACGCCTGGCCGCCGCCGCCACGGCCGGCTGCGTCCTGGCCGGACCCACGGGCGAGCAGATCTTCGAGAGGGCCCTCGGCCGGCTCGAACGCCTGCTGCCGCAGATCGTCCTGGCCGACGGCGGCCACGCCACCCGCTCGCCCCAGGCGGGGCTGGAGCTGTTGTTCGACCTGCTGACTCTGGACGACGCCTTGGTGCAGCGTGGCCGCGCCGCGCCGGAAGCCCTTTCGCGGGCCATCGACCGCCTGACCGGGGCCGCGCGCTTCTTCACCCTGGCGGACGGGGCCCTGGCCTGCTTCCAGGGCGGCGAGGCGGTGGACAAGGCCCGTATTGCGGCGGCGCTTGCCCACGACGACGGCGAGACCCGGCCGCCCGAACAGGCCCTGAACGCCGGCTATCAGAAGCTGACCGGCAAGACCCTGCAGTTGATGGTCGACGCTGGCGCCCCGGCGCGGGGCGAGTTGGGCCTGTCGGCCTGCGGCCAGCCCCTGGCCATCGAGATCGTCTGCGGTAAGGACCGGCTGATCACCAATGCGGGCTGGAGCCCGGACGCCGCCGCCCCCCACGCCTTTCGCCTGACCGACGCGGCCTCGACCATCGCGGTGGGCGACGTTTCGGCCGGCGCGCCCCTGCGCGGCTTCATCGCCACCCTGCTGGGCCCGCGCCTGGCCGGCGGCGCGCGGCGGGTGGACGTGCGGCGGCACGAGACCGAGGCCGGCTTGTGGCTGGATCTGGCCCATGACGGCTGGGTCAGCCGCTTTGGCCTGACCCATGAGCGGCGGCTCTATGTGGACACCAACGGCGACGAGCTGCGCGGCGAGGATCGCCTGAGCCCGGTGCGTGCGCCCAAGGGCGACGGCCCGCGCCGCTACGCCCCCTTCTCCGTCCGTTTCCACCTGCACCCCGACGCCCGGGCCAGCGTGGCGCGCGACCACAAGAGCGTGCTGATCAAGGGCCCGTCCAATATCGGCTGGTGGCTGAGGAACGACGCGGTGGACGTGGCGGTGGAGCCGTCGGTCCACTTCGAGAACGGCGTCGCCCGCCGCTCCACCCAGATCGTCCTGCGCAGCCAGGCCCGCCTGGACAAGGGCGCCCGCATCCGCTGGAAGCTGACGCGGGCGGAGACTTGAAGGCGCGGCGTTGACTCCCCCGCCCCCTGGCCTATTTTCCGCCCGCCTCGCGTGACTGGCGTTGAAGGTGGGTAACCACCGGGAAGCGCGAAGCTTGATATGCCGCGCGCCTGGGCTCCTATTCGTTCAACCGAACCCCGGAGTCCGCCGTGCCCGCCGCCCCTGACTATCCTTCCGCTCCCGATCTCGTCGCGCCCAAGCGCGCCCTGCTGTCGGTCTCCGACAAGACCGGCCTGGTCGAGGCGGCCAAGGTCCTGCACGAGGCGGGGGTGGAGCTGGTCTCCACCGGCGGCACCAAGGCGGCGATCGCGGCGGCCGGCCTGCCGGTGAAGGATGTCTCGGACCTGACGGGCTTTCCCGAGATGATGGACGGCCGGGTCAAGACCCTGCATCCCATCGTTCACGGCGGCCTGCTGGGCGTGCGCGACGCGGCCGATCACGCCAAGGCCATGGCCGACCACGGCATCGGCGCCATCGATATCCTGTACGTGAACCTCTATCCGTTCGAGGCCACCGTCGCGAAGGGCGGCTCCTACGCCGAATGCGTCGAGAACATCGACATCGGCGGCCCGGCCATGATCCGTTCGGCGGCCAAGAACCACGGCTATGTGGCCGTCTGCACCGAACCGTCCGACCTGGCCGAGGTGCTGGAGGCCCTGAAGGCTGGCGGGACCACCCTGGCCCTGCGCCAGACCCTGGCGGCCCGCGCCTATGCCCGCACGGCGGCCTATGACGCGGCGATCAGCGGCTGGTTCGCCGGCCAGCTGGGCCAGGACTTCCCCGCCCGCAAGTCCATCGCCGGCAATCTGGCCCAGACCATGCGCTATGGCGAAAACCCGCACCAGAAGGCGGCCTTCTACACCTATCCCAGCCCGCGCATCGGCGTGGCCACGGCCACCCAGCTGCAGGGCAAGGAACTGAGCTACAACAACATCAACGACACCGACGCGGCCTTCGAGCTGATCGCCGAGTTCGATCCGGCCGAGGCGCCGGCGGTGGCGATCATCAAGCACGCCAATCCTTGCGGCGTGGCCACGGGGTCGAGCCTGCGCGAGGCCTATGAGCGGGCCCTGGCCTGCGACCCGACCTCGGCCTTCGGGGGCATCGTGGCGGTCAACCGCCGCCTGGACCGCGCCGCGGCCGAGGCCATGGTGGACATCTTCACCGAGGTGGTGATCGCGCCGGAAGCCGACGAGGACGCGGTGGCTGTGTTCGCGGCCAAGAAGAACCTGCGCCTGCTGGTCACCGGCGGCCTGCCCGATCCGCTGGCTCCCGGCGAAACATTCAAGTCGGTCTCCGGCGGTTTCCTGGTGCAGTCGCGCGACGACGCCCGCATCAAGGCGTCGGACCTGAAGATCGTCACCAAGCGCCAGCCCACCGAGACGGAAGTGCGCGACATGCTGTTCGCCTTCACCGTCGGCAAGCACGTGAAATCCAACGCCATTGTGTACGCCCGCAACGGCCAGACCCTGGGCGTCGGCGCCGGCCAGATGAACCGCAAGGACTCAGCCCGTATCGCGGCCCTGCGCGCAGCCGATTTTGGCCTGGACCTGACGGGCTGCGCCTGCGCCTCGGAAGCCTTCTTCCCCTTCGCCGACGGCCTGATCCAGGCGGCCGAAGCCGGCGCCACGGCGATCATCCAGCCGGGCGGCTCCATGCGCGACGCCGAGGTGATCGAGGCCGCCGACAAGGCGGGCCTGACCATGGCCTTCACCGGCGTGCGGGTGTTCCGTCATTAAGGGCCAGTCTTTGACTGTCGCCGGCTGGGCTGACCGGCTGGCGACGAACATCCAGGTGACCAGGCCCGAAGGACCCGGCCCGTTCCCGGTCGTGCTGCTGATGCACGGCTGCGGGGGGCTGCAGCCCTTCATGCAGAACTACGCCGACGCGGCGGTGCAGGCCGGGTTCGCGGCGGTGATCGTGGACTCGTTCACCCCTCGCGGCCTGTCGCGGGTGACCGCCCATCTGGTGGTCTGCACCGGTCTTGGCGTGCATGGCCAGCAGCGGGCGGCCGATATCTTCGCCATGCTGCACTGGCTGAAAGGCCAGGACTGGGCCGACGCCGATCATGTGGCCGTC
The DNA here is from genome assembly GCF_027474405.1 of Caulobacter sp. NIBR2454. Lineage (GTDB taxonomy): Bacteria > Pseudomonadota > Alphaproteobacteria > Caulobacterales > Caulobacteraceae > Caulobacter. The sequence continues at coordinate 87,251 of NZ_CP114871.1, read as the reverse complement.
GGCGGCTGGAGCCATGGGGGCTGGACGATCCTGGACGCCCTGGCCCTGACCCCGGCCACGACACGCGCGACCGGCCTGATCGACGTTGATCTGTCGGCCTTGAGCCGTTTGAAGACGGCGTTTCTGGTCTATCCCTATGCCGGACCGTTCAGCGTCGCCCTGCGGCGGGGCTGGGGCGACCGCGCGCCACGCGTGGCGGCCGTGCTGGGCGGCAAGGATCAGGTGGTCGGCTTCAAGCCCGCCGAGAAAGCCCTGGCCCGACTGACCGCAGACGGGGTGGGCGTCGAGACCCTGAAGTTCGACGACGCCACCCACGCCTTCGACGACGACCGCGCCAGCGATCCGCGCACGCGCCACCGCCCCGACTACGCCGAGCGGACGCGAGCCTTTTTCGCCCGCGCCCTCACAGCCGGTCTCGCTTAAGCGACCGCCACCACCTCGCGCAGGGCGCCGTTGGCGATGGTCAGCTTGGCGAAGCTCCAGTCGCCGCCGGCGGCCTCGATCTCGTCCACCGCCTTCTTGGCCGCGCGGACGGGATCGGCTCGCAGGGCGGACCAGGAGGCCACCGCCGTCTTGGCGGCCTCAAGGCTGTCGCCGGCCTGGGCGTTGGCGGAGAACTTCATCACCGCCTCGCTGAGGCCGGCCTGCTCGGCGAGCAGGTCCTCGATCAGGCGACGGATGGCCATGCGCTCGAAGGCGTCGCCGGCCGGCAGGGTTCCCGCCGCCGCCCGCAGGCGGTCGAAGGCGAAGGCCGAGCCGACGCGGTGATAGAGGCGGCCGGCCTGCTGGGCGGTCCAGCCCTGTTTCCAGGCCAGATCCGCCACGTCGCTGACGCTGGTCATGGTGCGCAGGGCGGCGATGGCCTGGGCCAGGTCCTCCGGCGCGCCGAGGGCGACGAAGGCCTTGGCCCGCTTGGCCAAGCTCTTCTGTTCCAGCGGCGACAGCAAGGCCGCGCCTTCGCCCAGCAAGGCGTCGGCGGCGGGCCGGTAGCCGTCGATCAGGCCCTGGACCGTGACGTCGCCGCGCGTGGCGCGGCGGGCCAGCCAGAAGGTCTGGCGACGCAGGACCAGCGAGACTTCCGCGAACAGGGCCGTCTGGGCCGCCGCCGGAATCTTGAGGTCCAGGGCCGCGATGGAATCCCAGGCTTCGTCCAGGCGGAATATGCGCCGGGCCGCCTCGAAGGCCAGGACCAGGGCGCGGGTGTCGCAACCGGCCGCGGCGCGCAGGCGCTGGGCGAAGGTCGGGCCGCACAGGTTGACGATCTCGTTGGACAGCACCGTCGAGATGATCTCGCGCCGCAGGCGGTGGCGCTTCATCTCGTCCTCGAACTTGCCCAGAGCCTTGGGGAAATAGGCCTTGAGGGTGGTTTCGAAGAAGGCGTCGTCGGGACCGGTCGAGGCGACCATGTCGTCGAACAGGTCGATCTTGGAGTAGGCCAGCAAGACGGCCAGCTCCGGCCGGGTCAGACCCTTGCCGGTCTGGGCGCGCTCGGCCAGAGCCGTGGCGTCGGGCAGGCCCTCGACCTTGCGGTCCAGGCGGCCGCGCTGTTCCAGGTCAGCCATGAACCGTTGGTAGGCGTCCAGGTCCGCCGCCCCGCCCTGCTGGGCCAGGGTCAGGGCCAAGGTCTGGTCGTAATTGTGTACCAGCACATGTTCGGCGACCTCGTCGGTCATCGAAGCCAGCAGGGTGTTGCGGTCGGGCCGGTTCAGCTTGCCGCCCCGCTCGACCATGCCGGTGAGGATCTTGATGTTGACCTCGTGGTCGGAACTGTCGACCCCGGCGGAGTTGTCGATGGCGTCAGTGTTGATGCGGCCGCCGTTTCGGGCGAACTCGATGCGGCCAGCCTGGGTCAGGCCCAGATTGGCGCCCTCGCCCACCACCTTGGCCCGCAGGTCGGCGCCATTGACGCGAACGGCGTCATTGGCCTTGTCGCCCGCCTCGGCGTTGGTCTCGCCCTTGGCCTTCACATAGGTGCCGATGCCGCCGAGATAGAGCAGCTCGGCGCGGCTCTTGAGGATGGCGGTCATCAGCTCGGCCGGAGAGACCTCCTCGGCCTTCAGGTCGAGCATGGCCTGGACTTCCGGCGACAGCGGAATGGTCTTCAGGGACCGGGCGAAGACGCCGCCGCCCTTGGAGATCTTGCTGCGGTCATAGTCGTCCCAGGACGAGCGCGGCAGCTTGAACATGCGGTCGCGCTCGGCCCACGAGGCCGCCGGGTCGGGATCGGGGTCGAGGAAGATGTGACGATGGTCGAAGGCCGCCAGCAGCCTGGTCGCCTTGGACAGCAGCATGCCGTTGCCGAACACGTCGCCGCTCATGTCCCCGACGCCGACCACGGTGAAGGGCTCGGTCTGGATGTCCTTGCCCAGCTCGCGGAAGTGGCGCTTGACCGCTTCCCACGCCCCGCGGGCGGTGATGCCCATGACCTTGTGGTCGTAGCCCACCGAGCCGCCGGAGGCGAAGGCGTCGCCCAGCCAGAAGCCGTAGTCGTCGGCCAGCCCGTTGGCGATGTCGGAGAAGGTGGCCGTGCCCTTGTCGGCGGCGACCACCAGATAGGGATCGTCGCCGTCATGGGCGATGACGCCGGCCGGGCGGATGACCTCGCCGTCGGCGCCCAGATTGTCGGTGATGTCGAGCAGGCCGGACAGGAAGGTCTTGTAGGCGACGATGGCCGTCGCGCGGGTTTCCTCGGGCGTGCCGCCGCGCGGCAGGGACTTCGGATAGAAGCCGCCCTTGGAGCCGACGGGCACGATCACCGCGTTCTTGACCTGTTGGGCCTTCACCAGGCCGAGGACCTCGGTGCGGAAGTCGTCACGACGATCGGACCAGCGCAGGCCGCCGCGGGCGACCGGACCGAAGCGCAGGTGAACGCCCTCGACGTGCGGGGCCCAGACGAAGATCTCGCGATAGGGCTTGGGCGCCGGCAGGTCGTCCAGCTCGCGGCTGGCGACCTTGAAGCTGATGTGCGGCTTGGGGGCGCCGTCGTCGCCTAGCTGGTAGAAGTTGGTCCGCTTCACCGCGCCGACCAGCAGGGCCAGGCGGCGCAGGACGCGGTCGTGGTCCAGACTGGCCACGGCCTGCAGGGCCTCGACGATCTGGGCCATGATGGCCTGGGCCTGGGAGGCGCGCGCGTCGGTGTCCTGGGCGATAGCCGGATCGAACTTGGTGCGGAACAGGTCGAGGATCAGGCGGGCGACGCCGGGGTGGGCGCTGAGAGCCTCCTCCTGCACGGCCTGGCTGGGATCGAGCCCGCTTTGCTGGCGATATTTCGCCAGGGCGCGGATCAGGGCGGCCTCGCGCCAGGAGACGCCAAGCTCCAGCACCAGGCGGTTGAAGCCGTCGCTTTCGGTGACGCCGGTCCAGACCGCGGTGAAGGCCGCCTCGAAGGGCGCCTTGGCGTCAGCGAAGACCAGGTGTTCGCCGTGGTCGTCCTGCAGCAGGAACTCGTGGACCCAGACCGGGCGCGGCGCGCCGTCGGGGCCCAGGGGCGTGACCTTGTTGCCCTCCTCGATCAGGGCCTTCATGCCCATGTGCTCGAGGATCGGCAGAACGTTGGCCAGGGGCGCGGCCTCGTTGGGGCGATAGAGCTTGAAGCGCAGCTGCAACGGCGTGTCGGTCGGCGCGCGGAAGGCGCGGACGCGGACCGGCTCGTCGGCGGTCATGTCCTCGATCACCGCCATGTCGGCCAGGGCCTCGGCGGCGTCATAGGCGTCGCGATAGCCGGGCGAGAAGGCGCTGGCGTAGCGGGCCAGGGTCTCGCCCACGGCGCCGGGAGCCACGCCGCCGGCGCGGGCCGCCGCCTCGAAGCGGTCCTCCCAGGTGCGGGCGGTCTCGGCGATCTGGGCCTCGACGGCCGGCAGGTCCGGATTCAAGTGATCGCCCGGAGCCACGCCGATGATGTAGTGGACCCGCGCCAGGGGCGCGTCGGAGAAGCTGGGATAATAGGCCGAGACCCGGCCGCCGAAGGCTTGGGCCAGAAGGGCGCCGGCCCGGGCGCGGACGCCGCTGTCATAGCGATCGCGCGGCACGAACAGCAGGACCGACACGAAGCGGTCGAAGGGGTCGCGGCGGACGAACAGCCGCACGCGCGGGCGGTCATAGAGGTGCAGCACGCCCAGCGAGATATCGAGCAGCTCGTCCTCGCCCATCTGGAACAGCTCGTCCCGGGGATAGGTCTCGACGATGTTGCGCAGGCGCTTGGCGTTGTGGCTGCCGGACGCATAGCCGGCGCGCTCGGTGACACCGGCGATCTTGCGCCGGATCAGCGGCACGTCGTGCGCGGGGGTCTCGTACCCCTCGGCGGTGAACAGGCCGACGAAGCGAATCTCGCCCGCCGGCTTGCCGTCCGCGCCGTAACGCTTGACCCCCACATAGTCCATGTAGGCGCGACGATGGACCCGCGAGCGCAGGTTGGACTTGGCCACCACCACCGGGTCGCCGATCTCCAGGTGCTTGCGCAGCTGGGCCGACAGTATGGCCGGCTCGCTGGCGCGGCGCAGGACGGCGCGATTCTGGTCGCGAAGGACGCCGAGGCTGCCTTCGGGCTGGTACAGGGGCTCTTCGGCCGCATAGCCGCCGTCAGCGGTGCGCGGATACTCGTAGGTGCGCGCGCCGAGGAAGACGAAATGGTCGTCCTCGAGCCACGACAGGAACGCGATCAGTTCCTCACGCTCGGCCGCCGATTCCGGGGCGGGGGCGGCGCGAAGCTCCTCGACGGTGCGGCGCATGAGCGCGCGCATGCCGGAGAAATCCTCCACGGCCACCTTCACATCGGCCAGGGTGGCGTGCAGGGCGGCGACCAGGGCCTCTTCGCGATCCTCGCCCACCGGGTCCAGATGGACCTGGATCATCGAGCGGCGAACGCCGCCCAGCTCCACCACCGGGTGGAACATGGCGCGGACCGAGAAGCCCAGATCGGCGATCTCGCCCATGATGGAATCGACCAGGAAGGGCCGGTCGGGCTGGACGATCTCGAGTAGGTCGTAAGCCAGCTCGCGATCGCCTTCGCCAATGGCGCGGCGCAGGCGAATGGCAGGGTCGGCGGCGGCCTCGCCGCTGGCGAAGCGCCAGAAGTCGGCCAGGATGCGGGCGATGTCGGCCCCGGAAAGCCCGACAAGCTCGTCGGGAGCGCAGTCGTCGACCACCTGGACCAGGAAGCCCTCGGCGGCGGGGGCGTCCGCGCCAAGTTGTTCTGCGAACGCCTTTTTCAAGGCATCAGATTCGAAGTCAGCTGCGACTGACGGGCGGACTTTTGCGCCGCTCATGGGTAACCCCGTTTTTTCCTCCCGCGAGCGCGTTTGCCCGCGTTCAGATGGATCAACCCTGACACGGAAGGGGAAACAACCCCTTGATCGAAAAAAACCCGTTTTGATCCATTCCAGACGCAAAAGCGCCGCCGGATGGGGGAAATCCGGCGGCGCAATGGCGCGCCAAGGGGGAGTTGGCGCTGCCTTGGGCGGTCACGACGCTTTGCGCCGCTCCGCGATCGGACCTGGGGGAACGTCCGATGGACTACAGATAGGTGACCACGCCGGGGATTAAAGACCCCTCAAGACGAAGGTTTCGCGACGGGCTTTTTTCGGCGCGGACGCCCCTTGGCTTCGTCCGCGCCAAGGGGGTCGCCGTCAGCCGACAGGAGGATGGCGATCTTACGCCCGCCTTCGAACTGGGCGAGGATGATCATGGTCATGACCGCCAGCGGCGTGGACAGGAAGGCGCCGGGCAAACCCCAGACCAGGCTCCAGAACGCCAGGGCCAGCAGGACCACCACCGGATCCATGTTCAGGCTGTCGCCCTGCATTCGGGGGAGGATCACATTGGCGACCACGAACTGAACTGTCTGCAGCACGCTGAGCAGGACGATGGCCTGCCACCAGGTTTCGAACTGAACCAGGGCGAAGACGGGCGGCAGCGCCACGCCGATCACCCCGCCGACGACGGGAATATAGGAAGCCAGGAAGATCAGCAGAGCCCAGAACAGGGCGCTGTCGAGGCCCACGGCCACCATGGCGATCCATGAGCCGAAGGCGATGATCACGCCGGTGACCGTTTGGATCCAAAGATAGCGCTCAACCCCGCTGCGGATACGGTCGAAGGCCTTGATCGCGTCCTGCCGCTCGGCGTCGGTGACGAACAGGGCCCGGGCCTTCTGCTTGAAGCCGCGCCGCGAGGCGATGATGAAGCCCAGGTAGATCAGGACGAAAACGGCGTCGGAGGCGAAGTTCTGGAAGCCCGCGGCTACCGGCCCGATATAGCGGGTGGCGTTGAAACGCGTGATCAACTCGCGCATCGGCGGCGGGGCGGCGATCCCCAACAGGTCCGCCACCTGGGCGATGCGCCCGTCGATGCGCGGGCCGTAATGGATCAGCTGATTGACGAAGGTGGCCGCGTTCTCGGCCACAAACCAGGTGGTCAGGCCGAAGATCAGGATCGAGGCCACGACGGCGACCGGCAGCGCGGCGCGGGCCGGAAAGCCCGGAATGCGCTCACCCAGGATGCGCGCAAACCCATCGATCATCACGGCCAGGAATACGGCGAGCGCCAGCGGCGTGAGGATGTCGCGCAGGAAATACAGCGTGAAGCCCACCGCCACGGCGGCGATGATGATCAACGAGCTTCGCGAGGTGACGGGTACGATGGCGGCCATGACGGGTCCAGTTGGGGGCGGGCGAATGTCCAGCCGAGCCCGCTCGCCGTCAATGGCGCCGCTTCAGACCAGCTCGGCGTGTTCGAACACCTGGTTCCGCACAACGCCCCAAAGCACAGCTTGGCTCCCGTCCTCGAAATCCGGGTCCGGAGCGCTGTAGACGGAATCGGCGTGAAGCTGCAGCGCGCCGCTGTCCTCGGCCGGGGCGCCCAGGGCGTAGGCCGTGGGAAGATGGACGTTGAACTGCGCTGTTCCGTCCGTGGCCAGGTCGATCAGGAAACGGTTGTTGGCCGTCACATAGGGTCCCAGATCAGCCTTGTCGGCTTCGGCCAGCAACCAGCCGACCATGGCCGCCTTGGTTCCGACGCCATTCGCCCCGTCGCCGCCGTAGCTGGCGAAGTAGTCGATCCGGCCCGAGAGCAGGGCCGAGACCTTGGCGTCGGTGGCCGCGACGCCGAAAATCTGCTCATACGCCGTCTTGGTCGCCTGTTGCAGGGTCAGGTCGCCGTACGCCTCGGTGAAGCTATCCCGACCCTCTCCCAGCTTGCCGAGGTTGACGGCGAAATTGATGTAGCGGTTCTCGACGTTGAAGCGGGCGTAATAGGGGTCGTTCAAATCCCCGGCGTTCGAGGGGCTGTTGATCAGATAGTCCAAGCCTGTCGCCGTGGGCGTGCGGCCAGTGAAGAAGTCATAGGCCAGGTTGGCGACCGAGGTCGTGGTCGCCGCCCAGCCGGCGATCTGCGCCTGGGCGGCGGCGAGGCTGATCTGCCCCATCTCCACCTGTGTGGCCAGGCCGGGCAGAAGATCGGCGAAGCTGCGCATGGGATTGGTCACCGATGATCCGTCGGACAGGATCAGGGTGGCGGGCGCGGTGGCCGGATCGACGCGCAGGACATGCTCGAAACTGGCCTGCAACAGGCTGACCGTAGCGCTCGCCCCGGCGGCGGCCTTGGCGCCATAGAGCGTCTGGACGCCCGCTATGTCGTCGCCGTGCAGCGTGCCGGAACGATTGGCGCTGGTGATCTGGGCGTACATCACCGCTTCGGGCAGGCTGGCGTGATCGAGGCCGATGGCGTGGCCGATCTCGTGGACGGCGGTGCTGTAGAAATTGCCCCGGTCGTAGGCGTCCACGTCGAAATAGACCTGAGCGATGCTCATCCGCCCGCCGCTGTACCAGAACTGGGCGGTCGCCAGGGTCGAGCCCTGGCCGGCGCTCGGCCGTCCGTCGATGGCGTGATCGCCCACCCGGATATCGACATTGGACGCGTCGGCGACCCAGACAAAATCGATGTTGGCCACCGCCTCCCAGGCGTCGAACGCCGCCTGCACCGAGGCGCGGAAGGCATCGGCGATAGGGGTCAGATCCACATAGCCGCTGTAGCGCTGGGCCAATGAGGCGTAGTTGCTCTCAGCGAAGCTCCAGGTGACGGTCGCGCCGACACCACGCTGGGCGGAATCCCACTTGGCGGGACCGAAGACGGGCATAGCTCACTCCACGCGGGCCACCCCTGTCCCGTCAGTGTTGTAACCCAAGATGGGCTGCACGCGGAAGCGGCGGATGGCCGCGCGCCGGGAAACGCTGGTCAGGCGGCCGTGGAGCGGCGGCGCGAAGGCTTTGGCGCGACCAGGTTGGTCCAGTTGGTCAGGGTGTCCACGGGCGCGGGGCGGCCGATGGCGTAGCCCTGCACCTCGGCGCAGTTTTCGCCGCGCAGGAAGGCCAGCTGTTCGCCGGTCTCCACCCCTTCGGCCACAACCGGGATGTCCAGGCTGCGGCCCAGGCTGAGAACGGCCTTCACGATGGCGGTGGCGCGGTCGTGGCGGTGGATGCTCTCGACGAAGCTCTTGTCGATCTTGAGCTTGTCGAAGGGGAAGGACTGCAAAGTCGATAGGGACGAATAGCCGGTGCCGAAATCGTCCATGGCGATGCGCACGCCCAGGGCCTTCAACTGGCGCAGGTTGTCCAGGGCGCGCTGATAGTCCTTGAACAGGGCGCTTTCGGTCACTTCAAGCTCCAGGCGCTGGGGCGACAGGCCGCTGTTGACCAGGACGCTGTGGACCATGGCCGACAGGCCGGGCTGGTTCAGCTGCAGCGGCGACAGGTTCACGGCCACGTTCAGGGGACGCTCCCAAGCCATCGCGTCGGCGCAGGCTTGGTTCAGCACGAAGGCGCCCAGCGCCTCGATCAGGCCGCTCTCCTCGGCGATGGGGATGAACTCCACCGGCGGGATCATGCCGCGCACCGGGTGGTTCCAGCGCACCAGAGCCTCAAAACCGCAGATCTCGCCGTCGGAGGCGCGAGCCTGAGGCTGGTAATAGACCATCAGCTCTTCGGCCTGGATGGCGGCCTTCAGTTCGCGCGCCAGATTGCGGCGCTCGCGGATGGTCTCGTCCATCTCGCGCTTGAAGAAGCGATAGCGGTCGCGGCCGCTTTCCTTGGCGCGGTAAAGCGCCATGTCGGCGTTGGTCAGCAGGGCGGCGGCGGTGCGGCCGTCGTCCGGGCACAGGCTGACCCCGATGCTGACGCTGAGGGAAAGCTCGTGGCCCTCATAATGGAACGGCCGGCGCATGGATTCCAGTACGTGGGCGGCCAGCTCGGCCGCCGCGGCCGGCTGATCGCCGCCACCGATCTGGACGATGACGAACTCGTCCCCGCCCAGCCGGGCGGCGAAGGACGGCGCGGGAAGCACGCTGGACAGACGTTGCGCGGCCTCGACCAGCAGGGCGTCGCCCGCCGGGTGGCCGTGCAGGTCGTTGGCTTCCTTGAAGTTGTCGAGATCCAGGCACAGCAGGGCCAAGCCCTCGCCAGACGCCTCGACCCGGTCCAGCGCCGCGGTCAGGCGGGCCTGCAGCGAGTTGCGGTTGGGCAGGCCTGTCAGGCCGTCATGTTCGGCCAGGTAACGGATCTTTTCCTCGGCCGACCGGCGCTCGCGCAGGTCGCGGATCGCCAGGACGGTGAGGCCGGAGGTTTCGGTGCGACGACCGTCTTCCAGCACGCGGGCGAAGACCTCGACCGGAATCTCGCTCATGCCGTCGCGCGGGCGCAGGACCGCCTCGCGGCGACGCTCGCCGCCCCGGGGGGCGGCCGGGTCGAAGATCAGCAGCTCGCCTTCCAGGCGGGCGCCGACGAGCGCGTCGAGCGGGGCGCCGACCAGATCGCAGAAGGCGGCGTTGGCGTCGTTCAGACGGCCTTCCTCGACCACCACGATGCCCTCATAGGCGGCGTTGGCCAGGCGGCGGATGCGCTCGAGGGCTGAGCGGCTGGTCTGGGATTCGATGACCACCGCGCCCAGACCGCCCATGATGATCATGGCGGTGATGCCGGTCACGGCGAAGGTCAGGACGCCGCCAGACAGCAGCTGGGCCGGAACCACGATGCTCGGGTCCGGAATAATGGTGATGGCGCCCATGCCGGTGAAGTGCAGGGCGCAGACGCCGGTGGCGAACAGGCTGCCGGCCATAAGTTGACTCGACAGGGTCCGGGCGCGGCCCGCCACCATCAGTGCGGAAACCGAGCCGGCGACCCCGAACAGGACCGAGGCGCCGACGATCGCCTGTTCCCAGACGATCTGGCCCTGGGTGACGAAAGCCGACATGCCCTCATAATGCATGGCCGCCACGCCGAGGCCGATCAGCACGCCGCCGGCGATCTGGTTGTCAGTGTCGCGGCGGGCGGCGCCCACGGCGAAGCCGCCGCCGATGAAAACGACCGCGATCATCAGGGACGCCAAGGTGCCCAGCGGCTCATAGCCGGTCGGCAGGCCGGGCTTGTAGGCCAGCATGGCGATGAAGTGGGTCGCCCAGACGCCGGAACCGGCCACCAGACCGGTCAGCAGCACCCACGCCCCGCGGACCATGCCCTGCGAGCCGCGGATGCGCGAGAACAGCCGGAAAGCCGTCAGGCACGCCGAAAAACACACGACCGCGGCGACCACGACGAGCCTGAAGTCATGTTCAACGGTCAGGCACGTCAGAACTTTGAGCACGCGGCGCCCTTAATCAAAGAAGATCAGGGGAACCTACTGGCGCGTTGGCAAAGAAATAGTTTCAGCGGTCAGCTTTATTTTCGCAAAGCCAAGCTACACAAAGGTTTCCGGCGCTTTAACTATGTAGCCTTGCCGTCTTTCGCATAGCCCAGATCTTCCAGGTCTTCGTCCGACAGACGAGAAGATTCAAACCGCGAAGCCGGGCTGTTCCCTACCTGGGACATGTCGCCGCCGGCGGCCAGCTCGACCTCGTCATGACCGGGACGGGACAGTCCCATGGTCGAGCGCACGGCCAGGTTCTGGTCGTCCTCCAGCGCCGCGTCGTCGAATTCGCCGTTGTCGGCGTCGGCTTCCAGCTCGATGATCTCCTCGTCGTCGAGATCCTCGGCGATCAGCGCGTCATCATCGTCCGCGTCGCCGGCGGCCTGGGTCAGGTCCTCGACGTCCGGCATTTCCTCGAAGGTTCGAAGCTCGGCGTTCGGTCCGCCCTCCTCGTCGAGAGACATGTTGTCCTCGTCGAAGGTCTCCGCCTGATCCTGTTCCCAGTCGCCGTTGGTGTCGGTCATGACCATCTCCTGTGCTGGCAGGAGAACGGGCGGCCGCGCGGCGATGTTCCGGCTGCCATGCAAGATGAATTGGGAAATGAAAAAGGGCCCGCCGAGGCGGGCCCTGTTCAACTCGATATTCCAGTCTGAAGACTGGAGCGGGCGAAGAGATTCGAACTCTCGACCCCAACCTTGGCAAGGTTGTGCTCTACCACTGAGCTACGCCCGCATCGGGGGGCGGCGAACCGCGTCCCCAAAATCGAGAGGCCGGCTTATGGCAGAGGCTTTTGGCCTTTGCAAGCGGCTCGGCCAATAAAATCACGCCCCCAGTTTCGGCGACTTCAGACGGCGCTTGTTGACGTGGTCGGCCGGCCCCGGACCCAGCTCCTCGGGCAGCTCGCCCTTGAAGTAGTAGCGCTGCCAGGCCTCCTTCACCGCCTCGGGTTCGCGGCGGAAGATGCGGGCGTTGAACTCGCCCCGCTGGCGGCTCCAGGCGTCGTACTGGTCGCGCAGTTCTTCATTGCGAGCCAGGGAGCGGGTCACCGGCTGCACCTGGGCCAGGGGCTTGTCCTGAACCAGGGTGATGAAGCAGAACGGCTCGCCCTTTTCGAAGCGCACCTCGCCGGGGCGGGTGAAGATCCAGTTCATCGTGAAGGGGAACGGCAGCCAGTCGGTCTCCACCAGGCCGCTGAGGGCCTGGATGCCGTCCTTGACGTGGTTGGGCGCCCCGCTGGCCAGCATCGACCAGCCCGGAGGGCTGCGGAACAGGTAGCCGGGGTGGAAGGTCAGGACCCCATGGCTGAAGTGGGATTTCACGAAATCGGTGAAGTCCGGAAACGGATGATCCGGGGTGACGCGGATGTCGTCCTGGTGCTTGCCGCCGGTCCAGCTGGCCGTGAAGCTCACGGGACAGAGGATTTCCCAGCCCGATGTGTTGGCCATGGTTAGGGGCAGGCAGCGATAGGGGTGCCGGTCGGCGAAGGTCTCCATCCACCCGCGTTGCGGGCGCCCCGGCACGATGTCCGGCGGGCGGTTGCAGGTGGGGTAGCACTCGAGCTGCATGAGCATCCTCGCTGAGGGAACCGCGACACCTCTAACCTTCGGCCACGGCTTGCGCTAGGGAGGCGGCATGACCGGCCCCGCTGACCGATCCGACCTGTTCGCCTTCTTCGACCGCCATGGCGTGGATCACCTGACCCATGAGCATCCGCCCGTCTTCCGGGTGGAGGAGGGCCAGGCCATAAAGGCCCACTTGCCCGGCGGCCATACCAAGAACCTGTTCCTCAAGGACCATCGCGGGCAGCTTTGGCTGATCTCGGCCCTGGGCGAGACGCGGATCGACCTGAAGGCCCTGCCCCCGGTGATCGGCTCGGGCCGGCTGTCGTTCGGGCCGGAGGCGCTGATGGTCGAGACCCTTGGCGTGACGCCGGGCTCGGTCACCGCGTTCGGCCTCATCAACGACCGCGCGCGCAAGGTGCGCTTTGTTCTGGACGCCGCCCTGGCCGCGGCCGACCCGGTCAATTTCCATCCTCTGAGCAACGACGCCACCACCGCGGTATCGCAGACGGGGTTCCGGCGCTTCCTCGCGGCCCTGGAAATCGAGCCCCTGATCGTCGATTTCGAAGCCATGACGCTGTCGGCGCGTTGAAGCCGGCGACGCTTGCGACCATCTTAAGGCCCATCGAACTGGAGTACCGACCATGAGCCTGATCGGCGAGGGCCTCGCGCCCGACAAGAAGAGCGCGCCCGCCGGCGACCTGATCAAGGAGGGCGGCGACGCCTCCTTCATGGCCGACGTCATCGAGGCGTCCAAGGTCCAGCCGGTGATCGTGGATTTCTGGGCCACCTGGTGCGGCCCCTGCCGCCAGCTGACCCCGGCGCTGGAAAAGGCCGTCACCGCCGCCGCCGGCGCGGTGAAGCTGGTCAAGATCGACGTGGACAAGAACCCGGCCTTCGCGGGCCAGCTGCGGGTGCAGTCCATCCCCACGGTCTACGCCTTCGTCGACGGCCAGCCGGTGGACGGCTTCATGGGCGCCGTGCCCGACAGTCAGATCAAGGCCTTCATCGACAAGCTGGCGGGACCGCCCGCCCCCTCGGACGTGGACGCCATCCTGGCGCTAGCCAAGGAGTCCATGGACCTGAACGACATCGGCGGCGCGGCCCAGGCCTACGCCGAAGCCCTGTCCCTGGACCCGGAGAACATAAAGGCCCTGGGCGGCCTGGCGCGCTGCTACCTGGCGGGGGGAGACATGGAGCGTGCGCGCGAGATCGCGGATATGGCTCCGGCCGGCGCCAAGGACGCCGATCTGGAAAGCGTTCGCGCCGCCCTGTCCCTGGCCGAGGACGCGCCGTCCGAGACCAGCGCCTTTGAAAAGCGGCTGAAGGCCGACGCCGATGACCACGAAGCCCGCTTTGAGCTGGCCAAGGCCCTGGCCGGTCACGGCCGGCTGGATGCGGCGGCCGATCAACTGCTGACCATCATCGAGCGTGACCGCGCCTGGAACGACGAAGCGGCGCGCAAACAGCTGCTGACGGTGTTCGAGGCGGCGGGTCCGACCTCGGAGGTGGCCAAGCACGGCCGCCGCCGCCTGTCCTCGATCCTCTTCTCCTAAGGAGCTCGCATGGCCACTGGCTATCGGAAGGCGTCGGACCTGCCCCAGGTGATCCCGGTGTTTCCGCTGGATGGGGCCCTGCTGCTGCCGGGCGGACAATTGCCGCTCAACATCTTCGAGCCGCGCTACCTGAACATGCTGGACGACGCCATGGGCGGGGAGCGGATCATCGGCATGATCCAGACCCGGCACGGGGCCGACGACGATCCCGAACGGCCCAAGCTGGCCGCCGTGGGCTGCGCGGGCAAGGTGACCAGCTTCGCCGAAACCACCGACGGGCGCTATCTGATCACCCTGACCGGCATCTGCCGCTTCGAGGCGGGCGAGGAGCTCCCGGCGCGCACCCCCTATCGCCAGGTGCGAGCACGGTTCGCGCCGTTCGAACACGACCTGACCAGCATTGAGGCGGATCTGGCCCTGGATCGCGGCCCGTTCCTGACCGCCCTTAAGCACTATCTGGAGCGTCGCGGCCTGGACATCGACTGGGAAAGCGCCGAGGGCGCGCCCTGCGACGCCCTGGTCAACAGCCTGTCCATGGCCCTGCCCTTCGATGTGCAGGAAAAGCAGCTGCTGCTGGAGGCCCGCACGGCCGAGGATCGCCGCACGGCCCTGATCGCCATGCTGGAGATCGACGCCGCCGCCGGTCCGGATGACGAACCGTCCGCCATTCAGTAAAAGGCGCCCATGAGCGATCCCTTCGACACCCCCGCCGCCGAAATCGACCCGCGCCTTCTGGAGATTCTGGTCTGCCCCGTGAGCCGAGGTCCCCTGGACTACGACCGCAAGGCGGCCGAACTGGTCAGCCGCCAGGCCAAGCTGGCCTATCCGATCCGCGACGGTGTGCCGATCATGCTGGCCGAGGAAGCCCGCATTCTCGAGGACTAGGTTTAAAGCGCCTCGCCCCGCAGCAGGCGCGGCAGATCGCCCACCGCGCCGCCGGCTTCCTGCATGAAGAACCGGCGGGCCGGGCCGATGCGGTTGATCACCGCCATGCCCGCGCCTCGCACGAAGCGCAGCAGCGGGTCGTCATTGGAAAACAGCCGCACGAAGGCGTCCGCCGAGGCCGCCAGCATGGCGTTGTCGAAGCGCCGCCAGCGCGAGTAGCGGTCCAGCACCGCCAGAGAACCCAGGTCCTCGCCCGCCCGCACCGCGTCCACCAGCACCTCGGCCAGGGCGGCGGCGTCCTTGAGACCCAGGTTCAGGCCCTGGCCGGCGATGGGGTGGATGCCGTGGGCGGCGTCGCCCAGCAGGGCCACACGCGGCGCGGCCAGGCGTTCGGCCAGGGACAGCGACAGCGGATAGACGAAGGTCGGCCCCACCACCTCGACCTTGCCCAAAAATTCGCCGAACCGGCGATGCAGGAAGGCGTGCAGCGCCTCGGGACCCGCCGCCTTGAGCGCATCGCCCCGCGCGGTCTTTTCGGTCCAGACCAGACTGGCGCGATCGTCGGTCAAAGGCAGGATGGCGAAAGGCCCGCCCGGCAGGAAATATTCGTGGGCCACGCCCTCGTGGCCGCGCTCCAGCTTCACCGTGGCGACGACGCCCGACTGGCCATAGCCCCAGCCGATAACGCCGATCCCGGCTTCGCGGCGGATCACAGAGCCGCGGCCTTCGGCGCCCACCACCAGGGCGGCGCGCAGGGTCTTGCCGTCGCCCAGGGTGACGGACGCGCCGCCCCCTTCCACCGAAAGACCGGTGACGCTTTGGGGCGCGATCACCTGGATCAGGGGATTGGCCACGACCGCGGCGGACAGCGCCGCGCGGATCTGGCGGTTCTCCAGCATGTAGCCTAGGGGCTCGCCCTCGCAGCGGTCGGCGATTTCGGCGGCGTCGAAACGCAGATAGGCCGAATGGGACAGGTGCGCCGGGCCTCGTCCCGCGCCGGGCGCCCGGCCGTCGGTGACCAGGATCTGCTCGATGCGCTGGGCGTGCGGCTCCAACGCCTCGCCGACGCCGATGGTCTTCCACTGACGAAACGAGGCGAAGGCGATGGCCGAGGAACGGCCGTCAAAGGTGGGGGCCAGCTGGGCCTCGAACGGCTGCGGATCGATCAGGATCGAGCTCAGCCCGCCGCTGGCGAGCGCCAGGGCGAGGGTGGCGCCGGCCATGCCCGCGCCGGCGATGATCACATCCGCATCGTATCGGTCAGCCATGGCCGCGATATGCGCGCTCCGGCGGGGATAAGTCTAGACACCGCGATCATCGTAAACGCCCCTTAACCTTCATCGGCGCAGAACAGGGATTCGAGACGATCTACGGACTTTAAGGGGCGGACATGGCGCGGGCTGCGCGGCGCACGATCAGCGAACTGGCCTGGGACGCGGCCAAGGCGAGCTGGAGCGCGCCTTTCACGGCGAGATTCCGCGGCGGCATGGTGACCGCCGCCGGCGTGGCGCTGGTTCTGGCCGTGGCCACCTACGACGCGGCCGATCCCAGCTGGAACGCCGCCACCGGCGGCGCGCCGAGCAACGCCCTGGGCGGCGTCGGCGCCACTCTGGCGGACATCTTCATGCAATCGCTTGGCCTGGCCGCCTGGGGCGCCGGCCTGATGATGGTCATCTTCGGCCTTTCGCGCGTCGCCGATCAGGACCCGGATGTGTCGCGCAAGTCCACCCGCATCCGGGCCGTGGTCGGCGTTCTGGGGCTGCTGGCCCTGGGCGGACTGCTGGCCCTGCCCAGCCCGCCCGCCGGCTGGCCGCTGGCCAAGGGGCTCGGCGGCTTCTGGGGCGACGGCCTGCTACACGGTTTCGCCAATCTGCTCAGCTTCGCCCGACTTCCGGGCGCGACCCTGATCGCGGGACTGACCTTGGGCCTGCTGGGTCTGATCGGGGTTGGCTACGCCATCGGCCTGCGCCGCCTGGACCTGGCGGCGTCGGCGGCATGGGTGGGCGAGCAGATGCAGCGCCGCACCGAAGAGGTCGAGGAACGCCGCGCCCCCGCGCCACGCGCCACGCCCGAGCGCAAGCCGCGCCGCGCCGCGCCCATCGCCGTGCAGCATGACGACGATGACGACGAGGTCGAGGACGACGCGCCCGTCTCCACGCCGTCCGGCGAGCCGCGCCTGTCGATCAAGCAGCCCAAGCCCGCGCCCAAGGATTCGGGCCGCGAGGTGCGCGAAAAGCAGAAGACCTTCGATTTCGTCCAGCCCGGCGGCTTCCAACTGCCCGAGCTGGCCATGCTGACCAAGCCCAAGCCCCGCGCCTCGGCGGTGGACGAAGGCTCCTTGCGCCAGAACGCCCGTCTGCTGGAAAGCGTGCTGGCCGAATTTGGCGTGAAGGGTTCGATCGACCAGATCCGCCCCGGTCCCGTGGTCACCCTGTACGAGCTTGTCCCCGCCGCCGGCGTGAAGAGCGCCCGGGTCGTGGCCCTGTCCGACGACATCGCCCGCTCCATGAGCGTGGCCGCCTGCCGCGTCAGCGTGGTCCCGGGCCGCAACGCCATCGGCATTGAACTGCCCAACCAGAAGCGCGAGACCGTCTATCTGCGCGACCTGCTGTCCAGCAGCGACTATGAGAAGGCCGGCCAGGCCCTGCCCATGGCGCTCGGCGAGACTATCGGCGGCGAGCCCTATATCGCCGACCTGGCCAAGATGCCCCACCTGCTGATCGCGGGCACCACCGGCTCGGGCAAGTCGGTGGGGGTCAACGCCATGATCCTGTCGATCCTGTACCGTCTGCCGCCGGACAAGTGCCGGTTCATCATGATCGACCCCAAGATGCTGGAGCTCAGCGTCTATGACGGCATCCCGCACCTGCTGGCGCCGGTGGTGACCGATCCGAAGAAGGCCATCGTCGCGCTCAAATGGACCGTGCGCGAGATGGAGGACCGCTATCGCCGCATGTCCAAGATCGGCGTGCGCAACGTGGCCGGCTACAACGACCGCGCCAATGAGGCCAAGGCCAAAGGCGAACACTTCGAACGCACGGTCCAGACCGGCTTCGACGAGACCGGCCGCCCGATCTATGAGACCGAGAAGCTGAGCCCCGAGCCCATGCCCTATCTGGTGGTGGTCATCGACGAGGTGGCAGACCTGATGCTGGTGGCGGGCAAGGATATCGAAGGCGCCGTGCAGCGTCTGGCCCAGATGGCCCGCGCCGCCGGCATCCACCTGATCATGGCCACCCAGCGCCCGTCGGTGGACGTCATCACCGGCACCATCAAGGCCAACTTCCCGACCCGGATCAGCTTCCAGGTCACCTCCAAGATCGACGCCCGCACCATCCTGGGCGAACAGGGCGCCGAACAGCTGCTGGGCCAGGGCGACATGCTCTACATGGCCGGCGGCGGCCGCGTCACGCGCCTGCACGGCCCGTTCGTGGGCGACAATGAGGTCGAGGAGGTCGCCAAGTTCCTTCGCGCCCAGGGCCAGCCCCAGTACCTGGAAGAAGTCACGGCCGGCGGCGACGACGAGGACGCCGAGGCCATCGAGGGCGCCTTCGCCGGCGAGGGCGGGGCCAACGACCTGTACGACCACGCCGTGGCGGTGGTCACCCGCGACCGCAAGGCCTCGACCAGCTACATCCAGCGCCGCCTGCAGATCGGCTACAACCGCGCCGCCTCCCTGATGGAGCGGATGGAGAAGGAAGGCGTGGTGGGCGCCGCCAACCACGCCGGCAAGCGCGAGATCCTGGCCCCGCCGCCGCCCGCCCTGTAGAGCCTCGGGCATGAGCCTGCATCGTTCGTTGGCGGCCCTGGCCGCCCTGCCCGTCCTCGCCTTCGCCGGAGCGGCGCTGGCCGACAGCTGCGCCGTACCCGCCAATCTCGCCCCCGCGCCGGCCTATGTCCCCCCGGCCGAGGAAGTGGTCCGCGACCAGCCGGTGGCCCACAACCTGCTGGCCCTGAGCTGGGCGCCGGAATGGAAGCGGTCCAATCCGCCAGAACATGGCGCCCGCCATGGCGATTTCGGCTTCACCCTGCACGGCCTGTGGCCCAACGGGGCCGGCAAGCGCCATCCGCGCTACTGCGCCGACGCCGGGCCGATCGACGCCGAGACTGTGCGGGGCATGTACTGCCGCATGCCGTCGCCTGGCCTGCTGCAGCATGAATGGGCCGCGCACGGGACCTGCGGCTGGACCAGCCCCGCCGACTATTTCGCCGTGGCCGCCCGGCTGTACGACTCGGTGAAGACTCCCAGGCTTGAGCAGATTCCCGCGGACCAGTTGACCGCCGGCCGCGTCCGGAGCGAGTTCACCGCCCTCAATCCCTGGCTGAAGCGCGAGATGATCGTCGTCCGGATCGATGGCGAGCGGCGGCTGGGCGACGTGCGGCTCTGCTACGACCTGAAGTTCCAGCCGGAAGCCTGTCCCGGCGGCCTCGGGGCGGCGGACGACGTCCTGCTGCGCCTCACCCCCAGCCTTTCCGGGCGTTTCTGACGAGAAAAGCCGGCCTAGCGTGAAGCTTCGCCTTGGCTCGTGCGTTACGGCCTGTTCCAGAACAGACATGCAGCGGCCTTGCTGACGCCCGAATGGCGCGCCAGGGTCGCCGCCAAGGAGAACAAGACGCATGACCACCCGCCGCGATCTGCTGGCGCTTACCGCGATGGCCGCCCTCGCTCCCAGCCTGGCGCTCGCCGCCCCGCTGTCACCCGCCGACCAGGCCCTGGTCGACAGGGCGGTGAGCTATCTGTCGGGCCTGAAGATGGCCAAGGGCCGCTTCGTCCAGACCGACAACAGAAATGTAAGCACCCAGGGGACGATCTATCTGCAGCGTCCCGGCAAGGCGCGCTTTGAGTATGACGCGCCCTCCGGCCTGACCGTGGTGTCGGACGGGATCTATGTCTATGTCTCCGACAGCCGGTTGAAGACCTTTGACGGCTATCCGCTGAAGGCCACGCCCCTGGCGCTGTTCCTGGCCCGGGAAATCCGCCTGGATCGCGGTGTCCAGGTCACCCGCGTGGCGCGCCTGTCGGACGGCTTCTCGATCACCGCCCGCGACGTGCGCAAGGAAACCCGCGGGGAGATCACCCTGAATTTCTCGGATTCACCCCTGCGGCTGATCGGCTGGACGACGACCGACGCCCGGGGTTCGGCGACCCGTCTGCGGCTGACCAGCCTCGCCCCGGCGGACGGGTTCGAGAAGGGGACCTTCGTGCTGAAGGACCCGCGTCCGCGCCGTCCTGGCCGCCCCTGATTTGTGACATAAACACAACAAGCAAGAAACTAACCGACTTATATTGCTTTTAGTATTGGTCGTGGCTATTTTGGCACATCGGCGTCGCGACGGACCTTCGTGACGCCCGACCGTGCCGGTCTAATCCCCTCCCGGCTGCGGCATGAGAGAGATACGACTTTAGCGCCCGGACGTTGGCCCTCTTCGTCCGGGCGTTTTCTTTTGTCCGCAAACCGCGTAGGTCCGCGCCATGCGGCTTCGACTGGTCACCTGGAACGTCAATTCGATTCGCCTGCGCATGGAGCAGGTGGCGCGCTTCGTCGATGAAACGGCGCCCGACGTCATCGCCTTGCAGGAGATCAAGTGCCAGGAGGGCGAGTTCCCCCGGGCCGCCTTCGAGGCCATCGGTTTCCCGCATCTGCGCATCGCCGGTCAGAAGGGCTGGCACGGGGTGGCCATCGCCTCGCGCCTGCCGATCGAGGACGCCCAGCCCCTGAACGTGTGCCGCGAGGGTCATGCGCGCTGCGTGTCGGCCAAGGTGGCGGGCGTGGAGATCCAGAACTTCTACATCCCGGCCGGCGGCGACATTCCGGACCGCGCCCTGAACGCCAAGTTCGATCACAAGCTCGATTTCTACGAAAAGCTGACCGCCGAGATGAAGCGCCGCGACCCCAAGGCGCCGCTGGTGCTCACCGGCGACCTGAACGTCGCGCCCGGCGAGAACGACGTCTGGAGCCACAAGCAGATGTCGCGCATCGTCAGCCACACTCCGGTGGAGGTCGAGGCGATGGAAGCGTTGAAAAGCTCCCTCGGCTTCATCGACCTGCCCCGCGAGGCGACGCCCGAGCCGCAGAAGCTGTTCTCGTGGTGGAGCTATCGCGCCGCCGACTTCCGCAAGTCCAACCGCGGCCTGCGCCTGGACCACATCCTGGCCAGTCCCGGCCTGCGCGAGGCGGCCTTCGCCACGGGCAAGGCGGTCTCACGCGTCCACGACGACGTGCGCGAGTGGGAGCGCCCCAGCGACCACGCCCCGGTCAGCGCCGACTTCCAGGTCTAGGCGCCCCTAGGGCTGCAGGCGGTATCCGCCCGGCCCGGTCACCAGGATACGCGCCGCGCCGGGATCGGTCTCGATCTTCTGGCGCAGGCGATAGACGTGCGTCTCCAGGGTGTGGGTGGTCACTTCGGCGTTGTAGCCCCAGACCTCGGTCAGCAGCTCGTCGCGCGGCACGGGCTTGCCCCCGGCGCGATAGAGGTACTTGAGAATCTTGGTTTCCTTCTCCGTCAGGCGGATCTTCTTGCCCTTGTCGTCGAGGAGAAGCTTGGTCGAAGGCCTGAACTCGTACGGCCCGACCCGGAACATGGCGTCTTCCGACTGTTCGTGGCTGCGCAGCTGGGCGCGGATGCGGGCCAGCAGCACGCCGAAGCGGAAGGGCTTGATGATGTAGTCGTTGGCGCCCGACTCCAGCCCCAGAATCTGGTCGGAGTCCGTGGCGGCGGCGGTGAGCATGATCACCGGGGCGGTCACCCCGCCCTTGCGCATCAGGCGACAGGCCTCTCGCCCGTCCATGTCGGGCAGATCCACGTCCAGCAGGATAAGATCCGGCCGGACCTCCTTGGCCAGGCGCACGCCGTCGGTGGCGTTGTCGGCCTGGACGGCGGCGAACTCCTCGTGAAGCTGTATCTGCTCGGCGAGGGCGCCGCGCAGGTCGTTGTCGTCATCGATGAGCAGGAGCGTCTTGCGTTGCGGCATGTTGGTGAACATGCACTGGTCCGGGCCTCTTCGCCAAGACCGGCCAAACAGGCATGATGCACGCCATGAACGATCCAATGATCTTCACCGCCCACGCGGACGGCCGTTTCGACCTCGACGGCCATACGGTGCGATGCGCCCTGGGCAAGGGCGGCGTGCTTCCCGTTGACGAAAAGCGAGAGGGCGATGGGGCCAGTCCGCTGGGGACCTGGGCCATCCGCAAGGTGCTTTATCGGCCAGACGTCTATCCCCATGGCCCCGGAACGGCCCTGCCCGTCGAGGCGATCGGCCAGATGGACGGCTGGTGCGACGCCCCGGCCGACCCTCTCTACAATCGGGAAGTCGCCCTGCCCTACGCCGCCAGCGCCGAGCGGCTGTGGCGGGACGATCATGTCTATGATCTGGTGGGTGTGCTGGCGCACAATGATGATCCCCCCGTTCCCGGCATGGGATCTGCGATCTTCCTGCACCTGGCGCGGGACAATTATGAGCCGACGGAAGGCTGCGTGGCTCTGGCGCGGGCGGATCTCGAGGCCCTGCTGCATCTGGCGACGCCGGGCTCGGCCATCGCCATCGTCAGGGACTGATCCTCAGGTGCGGGCGCCGAACAGGGCCGAGCCGACGCGAACCGAAGTCGCGCCAAAGCGCACGGCGGTCTCGAAATCGCCACTCATGCCCATGGACAGCTTGGACAGGCCGTTGCGGGCCGCGATCTTGGCCAGCAGGGCGAAATGCGGCCCCGGCGGGACGTCGGCGGGGGGAATGCACATCAGGCCCTCGATGGTCAGGCCGTATTCACCACTGCAACGGGCGATGAAGGCGTCCGCCTCGGTGGGGATGACGCCGGCTTTCTGCTCCTCCTCGCCCGTATTCACCTGCACGAACAGGCGCGGCAGCTTGCCGGCCCGCTGGCCCTCGTTCGCCAGGGCGCGGGCCAGCTTGTCGCGATCGACGGTCTCGATGACGTCGAAGAAGCTCGCCGCCTCGCGGGTCTTGTTGCTCTGCAGGGGCCCGATCAGCCGCAGTTCGATCTCGGCCCGGCGTTCGGTCCAGCGGCTCATGGCCTCCTGCACCCGATTTTCGCCGAAGATTTTCTGGCCGGCGGTCAGTACGGGCTCGACGGCCGACCATTCCTGGGTCTTGGACACGGCGACGAGTTCGACGGCGGCCGGATCACGGCCGGCGGCCTTTGCGGCGGCGGCGATGCGGGCGCGGATGTCGTCGAGGGCGGAAGCTGGCATGGCGTTATGAGTCTCGAAGTCCTGGCCGAAGCGGCGGCGCACCTTAACCGCGCCGCCAAGCTGAAAAAGCCCCTCCCCCCCCTGTTGTTCTTCACCGACCCGGCAAGGACCCCCGATCCGCAAGCCGTGGCGGCGCGCCTGCCGGCAGGTTCGGCGGTGGTTTTGCGGCTGTTCGGGGCGCCCGACGCCCTCGCCCAGGCGCGGTCCATGCGCGAACTGACCCTGGCGCGAGGCCTGAAGCTGCTGATCGGGGCCGACGCGGTCCTGGCCGGGGCGGCGAACGCGGATGGCGTGCATCTGCCGGAACGCTTGGCCGACCGCGCTTCAAGTCTTCGCCTGGCGCATCCGGGCTGGCTGATCACCGCCGCCGCTCATTCACAGGCCGCGATCGAGGCGGCGACGCTGGCGGGCGTGGACGCCGCGATCGTTTCTTCCGTTTTTCCCAGCGACAGTCCGTCGGCGGGCGCGGCCGTGGGCGTCGAGCGGTTCGCCGCCCTGGTCCAGGCGTCGCAAATACCGCTCTACGCCCTGGGCGGGGTGAAGGCGGAGAATGTGGGAGAGCTGCGGGGCAGCGGGGCGGCCGGGCTGGCCGCCGTCAGCGGATTGGCCGACTAGAACTTCAGAGCGGTCTCGAGACGAACGCGGGGCGCCGGCTCTTCGCGGGCCTTGCGCATGGCGTTGTCCTGGTCGGGCTGGCCGATGCCGACCGCGCCGCCGACGCGCAGGGTCGGGGTCACCTTGAAATAGGCGCCGGCTTCAACGTCGGTGGTCGGGCGAACGCGCGAGGGGTCGACGTCCAGCTTCAGGCCCCAACGGCCCTTGTTGGCGTCCCACTTCAGGCTCTTGCCGGCCTGCGGGCCGAACTGCGAGCCCTTGGAGTCGAAATCGCCGCGAACGGTGAAGGCGTCGGGTGCGATCGCGGAGCTGCGTTTCTGCTGGGCATGAGCCGTCGCCGCCGATCCCAAGAGGATCAGCGTGGCGGCCGCCGCGGAGATGACGCGCATAGCGGTCATGACAACCCGAATTTCCCTACCCGACTGGCCCAACGCACGGAGTCCGGAAGGGCTCCGCTTGTTCGGCGTAATACTAGGCATTTGAGACGCCAAGACGACGGGGTCAACGGTGAGTCGCACGCCAGGGGTGGTCTGACCACGATTCAGGCAGTCGCCTGTGTCCCTTGGGCCACGCGAAACCTGTTTGGCGGCGGCGGCGGCATGTTATAGACCCGATCCCGGTCGCGGGGGCGGCGCTAGTCCGTGCTCTATGTAAGCGCGGCTTGATATCGAGTGGAGCGGACGAATATGCGTCTTGAGCGTGGGTCTTTTAAGCGCGGCGCCGCGCTCGGCGTGGTGATCGCCAGCCTGACCCTGGTTTCGGCCTGCGGCGGCGGCAAGGGCCCTGAGGTCTATGGCGAGAAGCGTGGCGGCCTGTGGCCGTTCGGCGGCGGAGACTCCGGTCCGGCCCAAACCCAGATCGGCGTCAACGGCTACCTGTGGCGCGCATCGCTCGACACCCTGGCCTTCATGCCCCTGGCCTCGGCCGATCCTTACGGCGGCGTGATCATCACCGATTGGTATTCGGCCCCCGAAGCGCCGAACGAGCGCTTCAAGGCCACCGTCTATATCCTCGACACCCGTCTTCGGGCCGACGGCCTGAACATCACGGTGTTCAAGCAGACACGCGACGCCGCCGGGAACTGGGCGGACGCCCCGGCCTCGGCCCAGACCGAAACGGATCTGGAGAACGCCGTCCTGACCCGCGCCCGCCAACTGCGCCTGTCCAACCTCAACGGCTGAGCCTACTTAAAGCCTTATGGCCCGCTACAACCCGAAAGAGACCGAGCCCAAATGGCGCGCCGCTTGGGCGGACGCCGACGTTTTCCGCACGCGTGAGGACGCCTCCAAGCCGAAATACTACGTGCTGGAGATGTTCCCCTATCCGTCGGGGCGCATCCATATGGGCCACGTGCGCAACTACGCCATGGGCGATGTGGTGGCGCGCTACAAGCGGGCTCAGGGGTTCGATGTGCTGCATCCCATGGGCTGGGACGCTTTTGGCATGCCGGCCGAGAACGCGGCCATGGAGCGCGGCGTCCATCCCAAGGGCTGGACCTACGACAACATCGCCGCCATGCGCGAGCAGCTGAAGGCCCTGGGCCTCAGCATCGACTGGTCGCGCGAGTTCGCCACCTGCGACCCGGAATATTATGGCCAGCAGCAGCGCTGGTTCCAGAAGCTGCTGAAGCGTGGCCTCGTCTATCGTAAGGAAGGCGTGGTCAACTGGGATCCGGTCGACATGACCGTCCTGGCCAACGAACAGGTCATCGACGGCCGCGGCTGGCGTTCGGGCGCCCTGGTCGAGAAGCGCAAGCTGACCCAGTGGTTCCTGCGCATCACCGACTATGCCGATCGCCTGATCGACGGCCTGAAGACGCTTGATCGCTGGCCCGAGAAGGTCAGGATCATGCAGGAGAATTGGATCGGCCGATCCAAGGGCCTGCGGTTCGCCTTCGATTTCGCCGGCGAAGCTCCAAAAGGCTTCGAAAACGGTCTGGAAGTCTACACCACCCGTCCCGACACCCTGTTCGGCGCCAGCTTCGTCGGCATCGCGCCCGACCATCCGCTGGCCGAGCAGCTGGCGGCGGCCGACCCCAAGGTCGCGGCCTTCGTGGCCGAATGCCGGCGTGGCGGCACATCCGAGGCCGATATCGAGGGCGCCGAGAAGCTGGGCCTCGACACCGGCCTGACCGTCGCCCATCCGTTCGATCCGGAATGGAAGCTGCCGGTCTGGATCGCCAACTTCATCCTGATGGACTACGGCACGGGCGCGATCTTCGGCTGCCCGGCCCACGACCAGCGCGATCTGGACTTCGCCCGCAAGTATGACCTGACGGTCACCCCGGTCGTACTGCCCCCGAGCGAAGACCCCAAGGCGTTCGAGGTCGGGACCGAAGCCTATGTGGGGCCTGGCTCGATCTTCAATTCCAAGTTCCTGGACGGCCTGGACATCGAGTCCGCCAAGGCCAAGGCCATCGAGGTGATCGAGGGCCAGAACCGGGGGCAGGGTGCCACCGTGTATCGCCTGCGTGACTGGGGGGTTTCCCGCCAGCGCTACTGGGGATGCCCGATCCCCGTCATCCATTGCGAGACGTGCGGCGTGGTCCCGGTTCCGGACGACCAGCTACCCGTGCGACTGCCCGACGACGTCCTGTTCGACAAGCCGGGCAACCCATTGCTGCGTCACCCGACCTGGCGTCACGTCGATTGCCCCACCTGCGGCGGCAAGGCCGAGCGCGAGACCGACACGCTGGACACCTTTGTCGACAGCTCCTGGTACTTCGCCCGTTTCGCCAATCCGACCGCGGACCAGCCGGTGGACAAGGCCGCGGCGGACCGATGGCTGCCGGTGGACCAGTATATCGGCGGCGTCGAACACGCCGTTCTGCACCTGCTCTACGCCCGGTTCATCACCAAGGCGCTGAAGGACGAGGGCCTGCTGTCGGTGGAGGAGCCGTTCGCCGGCCTGTTCACCCAGGGCATGGTGACTCACGAGACCTACAAGGACGGTTCCGGCGCCTGGCTGGAGCCCGTGGACGTTGAGATCAGCGGCATGGGCGCGACGCGCACCGCCGTTCAGGTCTCCACCGGCGCGCCCGTGGTCATCGGCGACATCGAAAAGATGTCCAAGTCCAAGAAGAACGTCGTGGCGCCCGAAGATATCTTCGACGCCTATGGCGTGGACGCCGCGCGCCTGTTCGTGATGTCCGACAGCCCGCCCGAGCGGGACGTTCAGTGGACCAACAGCGGCGTCGAAGGCGCCTGGCGCTTCACCCACCGCCTGTGGAATGAGTTCGACAGTCAACCTGAGGGCGACTTTGGGCCCGTGGGCGACGACCCGGCGGCCCTGGCCCTGCTGAAATCGGCTCACCAGCTGATCGGCGCGGTCACCGGCGCCATCGAGGGCTTCCGCTTCAACAGCGGCGTGGCCAAGCTGTACGAATTCCTCAACATCCTGAAGGCCGCGCCGGCCGAAGGCGCCTCGCAACCCGTCCTGGCGGCGCGCAAGGAGGCCCTGTCGATCCTGGCCCGCCTGGTCTCGCCCTTCGTGCCGCACCTGGCCGAGGAGTGCTGGATCCGCATCGGCGGGCAGGGGATGGTGGTCGACGCGCCTTGGCCGCAAGCCGACGCGGCCCTGGCGGCGGAAGACGAACGGGTCCTGCCCGTGCAGATCAACGGCAAGCGCCGCGGCGAAATCCGCATCAAGGCGGGGACGCCGGAGGATGAGGTGAAGAAGATTGCGCTGGAAGACGCCGGCATCCTGCCTCACCTTGAGGGCGTGACCGTTCGCAAGGTGATCGTGGTGCAGGACCGCATCGTCAACATCGTGGTCGGCTGATGCGCAAGCTCGCCGCCGCAGCTCTGGTTTTCGCTTCGCTGGGCCTCTCGGCCTGCGGGTTCACGCCGCTTTACGCCACGCCGGGGGTGTCGCCGACCCTGGCCTCGGTCGAGGTAGTCGTACCGGACGGCCGCTCGGCCTATCTGCTGCGCGAGCACCTGGACGACGCCATGGCCCGGGACCTGTCGGTTCCGGCGGCCTATCGGCTGGAGATGACCATCGACGAAGCCCGCTATCCGCGCGGCGTCCGTGTCGACAACGTCGCCAACCGCTACGAACTGCGCCTGACCGCCAACTACAGGCTGGTGGAGAAGGCCTCGGGCGGGCTGCTGCGCACCGGTACGGCCCAGGCGGTCGTCTCCTACGACTCCGCCGACCAGCCCTATGCCGGCATCGCCGCCCAGCAGGACGGCCAGGACCGCGCCGCCGCCGAGGTGGCCCGCAAGATCCAGATCGATCTGGCCTCCTGGCTCGCCCGCCAGAAGGGCTGAGGCGGCTGATCGGCCGATGATCCTCTCCAAGCGGCCCGACATCGAGCGTTTCCTCAAGGAGCCGACGCCGGGGGTGCGCGCCGCCGTGATCTACGGCCGCGACCGGGGCGTGGTCCGCGACCGCGCCGACCAGCTCGCCAAGAAGATCACCCCCAATCTGGACGATCCCTTCGACGTCGCGCTGCTGACCGACGGCGATCTGGACGGGGAGGGCGGCAAGCTCGAAGGCGAGCTGTCGGCCATCTCGATGATGGGCGGCCGGCGCCTGGTGCGCCTGCGTCTCGGTGAAAAGGCCAGCGCCGACAAGGCGGCGGCCGAGGCCGTGGTCCCCCACGCCGACGGAAAGTTCAATCCCGACGCCTTCTTCCTGATCGAGGCCGGGGCCCTGGGCCGCGATTCCGCCCTGCGCAAGGCTGCCGAGAAGGTCGCCGGCTGCGCGGTGATCCCCTGTTACGAGGACGAACCGGGCGATATCGCCCGCCTGGTCCGCGAAACCCTCAACGCCGACAAGGTCAGCCTCAACAGCGAGGCCTTGGATCTGTTCGTCAGCCGCATGCCAAAGGAGCGCGGCGTCGCCCGCCAGGAGATCGAGCGCCTGGCGCTTTATCTCAAGCCGGGCAGCGGATTTGTCGCCACGGCGGCCGATCTGGCCGATTTTCTGGGCGTTGAGGCCGACGCATCGCTGTTTGACGCGGCCTCTGACGCGTTTGGAGCCAAGCTTGCCGCCGCTCAGTCGGGCTTGCGGCGCGCAGCGGCCGAGGGCGAGAGCGGTCCGGCCGCCGTTCGGGCCATCAGCATGCACCTGGCCAAGCTTCGCCGGGTCAACACCCTGGCCAAGAATGGCGTGCCGCTGCAGGACGCGGCCAAGGCGGCTGGCGTTTTCTGGAAACAGGAGCGCGAATTCCTGCGCCAGGCCCGCGCCTGGACCTTGGAGAACCTCGACGCCATCCAGCCCGAAGTGCTGGAGGCCGACCGCCTGTGCAAGCAGGCCGGCTCTCCTGACTATCTGATCTCTGAACGGCTGGCCCTGATGATCGCGGGCCGCGCCAGGCGTCTGGGCCTCTAGGCTTCTACCGGCGAGCCCTGGGTCAGGCGGCGGCAAAGGTCGTCGAGCTGCTCGAGGGTCGCATAGCGCACGCGAAGCTCGCCCACGCCGCCGCGATCGTCGATCACCACGTCCAGACCCAGTACGTCGGACAGGTCGGCTTCCAGCGCTTGGGTGTCGGCGTCCTTGACCCGCGGCGGGCGCGGCATGGAGGGCAGGGCGGACTTGGCTTCGGTCGACGCTTCGCCACGCTTGGCCAGGGCTTCGGTCTCGCGAACCGACAGGCCCTTTTCGATGACCAGACGCGCCAGGGCGGCGGGATCTTCCGCCGAAGCGATGGCTTTCGCATGCCCCGCGGTGATCAGGCCCTCCGAAAGCAGGTTCTGGACCTCTTCCGGCAGGGTCAGCAGACGCAGGATGTTAGCCACGTGGCTGCGGCTCTTGCCGACCACGTGGGCGACGTCCTCCTGGGTGCGACCGAACTTCTCCATCAGGGCGCGATAGGACTGCGCCTCTTCGACAGCGTTCAGGTCGGCGCGCTGGACGTTCTCGACAATGCCGATCTCCAGCACCTGCAGGTCGTCCAACTCACGCACCAGCACGGGCATGGAGCGCAGGCCGGCCCGTTGAGCGGCCCGCCAGCGGCGTTCGCCGGCGACGATCTGATATTCGCCCTCGGCGCCCGGAGCCGGACGCACCAGGATCGGCTGCAGGACGCCCTTTTCGCGGATCGAGGCCGACAGTTCCTCGAGCAGTTCTTCGGAAAACACCCGGCGCGGCTGGTCGGCGTTGCGGCGGATCAACTCGATCGACACCTCGTTAGGGCCGCCCGGCGAGCCGGCGGCCGCGGCGGCGCTGGCGGATTCCGCCTCGCCCAGAAGGGCGGACAGACCGCGACCCAGACCCCGACGTCCTTCGACCATCGTCGTTTCCCCAACCATCTTAAGTCCTTGGAATACTTAGGCCGCGACCTGGGCCTGGCGGGCCCGTTCACGGCTGACAACTTCACGCGCCAGCTTCAGATAGGCCTGGCTGCCCGCACATTTCAGATCGTAGATCAGCACCGGCTTGCCGAAGGACGGCGCCTCGGACACCCGCACGTTGCGAGGGATCACGGTCTCGTAGACCTTGTCGCCGAAGTGGGCCCGCACGTCCGACGCCACCTGTTCGGACAGGCTGTTGCGCTTGTCGAACATGGTCAGGACCACGCCCTGGATCTCCAGCTTCGGATTGAGGCTGCCGCGCACCAGTTCGATGGTCCGCATCAGCTGCGTCAGGCCCTCCAGGGCGAAAAACTCGCACTGAAGGGGCACGAAAACCGCGTCCGCGGCCGTCATGGCGTTCACCGTCAGCAGATTCAGCGACGGCGGGCAGTCGATCAGCACATAGGTGTAGTTGCCGGCGCGGCGCAGGACTTCCAGCGCGTCGCGCAGGCGGTATGACCGGCGGGCAGCCTGGCCCAACTCCAGTTCCACGCCGGACAGGTCCGGATCGGCCGGGATCAGATCCAGGCCGGGCAAGCTGGTCTTCACCGCCGCCTCGCCGGCCGGGGCGTCGCCCATCAGCACGTCGTACAGGGTGGTCTTGCGCTGGTGGCGCGGCACGCCGAGGCCCGTAGAGGCGTTGCCCTGCGGATCGGCGTCAATCAGCAGGACGCGTTCGCCGACCGCGGCGAGGGCCGTGCCCAGGTTGATCGCGGTCGTGGTCTTACCCACGCCGCCCTTCTGGTTGGCGATGGCGAGGATGCGTAGGGCCGGGTCAGACTGGGCGAGCACGGGAAAGGCCTTTCACCTGGAGAACAAAGCCGCGCGGATCGCTCAGGCTGGGCTTCAGGTCTGAGTTAAATTTCCAATATTTAGTAGCTTCGGTCAACTCTGACGCAACATCTTGACCCTTTAAAAACAAGGCGGTTGCGCCTCGTTTGAAGTAGGGCTGGGCATACCCCAAAAGGCGCTCCAGAGGCGCGCAGGCGCGCGCCGTGACGATATCGGTTTTGAGCGACAGATCTTCGGCGCGGGCGTTGTGGATTTCGGCGGGAAGATCGAGTTCCAAGACCACTTCGGACAGGAACCGGCAGCGCTTGGCCATGCTCTCCACCAGGTGAACATAGCCGCCGTCCTGGCCCTTGAGCAGGATCGCCAGCACCACGCCGGGTAGGCCCGCGCCGGCGCCGAGATCAGCCCAGACCCGCGCATCGGGCGCATAGCTGAGCAACTGAGCACTGTCCCACGCGTGACGGTTCCAGAAGCTGGGCAAGCTGGCGGGCCCGACCAGGTTCATTTTCTCATTCCACTCGGCGAGCAGAACGCGAAAGCGCTCCAGATCGGCCATGGCCTGGTCGCTGGCGCCCGTCGCGGCCTGGAAGCTGGCCGCGTCGGTCACCCCGATCTGAAGGGGATCAAGCTGCGCGGACGCGACGGACATGGGCGAGCAATGCGGTAAGCGCGCCAGGAGTGACGCCTTCGATACGGGCCGCCTGGCCCAGGGTGAGGGGGCGGATGCGGGTCAGCTTCTCGCGCACCTCGTTGGAAAGACCGCCCACCGCCGCGTAGTCGAGATCGGCCGGCAGGGTCAGGTTCTCATCGCGCCGGAAGGCCTCCACGTCCGCCAACTGGCGGTCGATATAGCCGGCATAGGCCGCGTCGATCTCGATCTGCTCGCGCACGGCCGGCGACCAGTCGGCGATCTCGGGCCAGGCTCCGGCCAGATCGTCAAAACTGATGTCGGGATAGGCCAACATCTGGATCAGGCCGCGGCGCTGGCCGTCCTGCCCCACCTTGAAGCCGGCGCGATGCGCCTCAGCCGGGGTGAAGGTCAGTTCCTTGCAGCGCTGGCGGGCGTGAGCCAACTCGGCCGACTTGGCGGCCCAGGCGGCGGCGCGTTCGGCCCCCACGACCCCCAACTCGATCCCGCGCTGGGTGAGGCGCTGGTCAGCGTTGTCGGCGCGCAGGGTCAGGCGAAATTCCGCCCGGCTGGTGAACATCCGATACGGTTCGGTGACCCCACGTGTGACGAGGTCGTCGATCATCACCCCGATATAGGCTTCGTCCCGGGCAAAGGTGACCGGCTCTGAACCCGCCGCGGCGCGGGCCGCGTTCAGGCCGGCGACCAGACCTTGCGCGCCGGCTTCCTCATAACCCGTGGTGCCGTTGATCTGGCCGGCGAGATAAAGGCCGGGCAGAGCCTTGGTCTCCAGGGTCGGGAACAGCTCGCGCGGATCGACATAGTCATACTCGATCGCGTAGCCGTAGCGGATGACCTCGACGTTCTCGAGGCCCGGGATGGTGCGCAAGAAGAGCAGCTGGGTCTCTTCCGAGACCGAAGTCGAAACGCCGTTGGGATAGACGGTGTCGTCGTCCAGACCTTCGGGCTCGAGGAAAATCTGGTGCGCGGTCTTGTCGGCGAAGCGCACGACCTTGTCCTCGATGGACGGGCAATAGCGCGGGCCGCGCCCTTCGATGCGGCCACCATAGACCGCCGACTCCGTCAGGCGCTCGGCGATGATCCTGTGGGTCTCTTCCGTGGTCCAGGTCACGCCGCACTGAATCTGCGGGACCGTGATCTCGCGGGTCAGGAAGGAGAAGGGGGTCGGAGTCTCGTCCGCCGCCTGCATCTCCAGTCGGTCCCAGGCGATGGTCTTGCCGCTAAGGCGCGCCGGGGTGCCGGTCTTTAGCCGCCCCATGGACAGGCCAAGACCATAGAGGCGGTCCGAAAGCCCGATAGCCGGCGCATCGCCGACCCGACCCGCCGGGATGCGTTGCTCGCCGAGGTGGATGATCCCCTTTAAGAACGTACCGGTCGTCAGAACCACACGTGGAGCAAGATAGCGCGCGCCCGTGCCGCCAATTGCGCCGGCGACCGCGCCGTTCTCGACAATCAGATCCTCGACCGCCTCGGCGACGATGTCGAGATTGGCCTGCGCGGCGAGCGCCGCCTGCATGGCCTCGCGATAAAGGCGGCGGTCGATCTGTGAGCGAGGGCCGCGCACCGCCGGGCCCTTGGACCGGTTCAGCATCCGAAACTGAATGCCCGCCACGTCCGCCAGCCGGCCCATCAGCCCGTCCAGGGCGTCGATCTCACGAACCAGGTGCCCCTTGCCCAGACCCCCGATGGCCGGGTTGCAGGACATTTCCCCGATGGTCTCAAGCTTGTGCGTCAGCAACAGGGTGCGCGCGCCTGTGCGGGCCGACGCCGCCGCGGCTTCGCATCCGGCGTGGCCGCCGCCAATAACGATGACGTCCCACGAAGCGGGGAGGGGGGTGGTCATGACGATGCGATCTGAGACGCGCCCAGTCGTTGGGCGTGGAACCAATATAGGTCTTGAGGGGATCAGCGTCGAGGCGACGAACTGTTCCACGTGGAACAGAAGTGGGGACAGCCCTGTGGATAAGCCCGCCGGTGTTCCACGTGGAACACTATTTACCGATGCAAAAGCTGCTGAACACCTTGCCAAGCACGGTTTCCGGATCGATGCGACCAGTGATCCGCGACAGGTGGCGCGCGGCCAACCGGACCTCCTCGGCGGCGACCTCGACAAGCTCGGGATCGGTCGTTACAGCGCGTTGCAGACAGGCCCTGGCTTCCGTCAGACTTTCCACGTGGCGCATCCGCGTGGCGGCGG
Source organism: Caulobacter sp. NIBR2454 (assembly GCF_027474405.1). GTDB lineage: Bacteria > Pseudomonadota > Alphaproteobacteria > Caulobacterales > Caulobacteraceae > Caulobacter. The sequence goes on along the minus strand of NZ_CP114871.1, from coordinate 53,814 downwards.
GAAAATCGGCGCCACTGAGGTCAGCGATGACGCGCATCTCCAGCGTGCGTGAAAGCATGGCCATGTCCTCGGTGTTCCACGTGGAACAACCGATGCGCTGCCCGCCGAAGTCGATGGAGATATCCGCCGAGGGTTGATCGCTCTTGTTCACGATCAGGATGTCCGACGCCGTCACCAGATCCTGGGCTTCCCGCCAAGCGCTGTCGTTTGACGACCCATCGACCACCCAAAGTCGCAGGTCCGCTTCCGCCGCCCATTGCCGGGCCCGACGCACACCCTCGCCCTCGATCTCGTCCGTGGTTTCGCGGACGCCAGCGGTGTCCGCCAGAAGAACCTTGTAGCCACCTAAGACCAGGGGCGTTTCAATAACATCCCGCGTGGTGCCGGGGGTGGCGGTGACGATGGCCGCGTCTCGCTGAACCAGCGCATTGAGCAGGCTGCTCTTGCCAGCGTTCGGCGCCCCGATCAGGGCGATGCGATAGCCGTCACGCACCCGGCGGCCGCGCTCGGCGTCGGCCAGCGCTTCGTCAAGTTCCACGAGCAACGTCTTCAGCGCCGGATGGGCGCGGGCGGCGACGTCTTCTGGAAGGTCCTCATCGGGGAAATCGACGGCGGCTTCGAGTAGGGCCAACGCCTCGAGAAGCGTCTCGCGCCAAAGTTCGTACCGACGGCTCAAAGCGCCACCCAGCTGATCGAGCGCCTGCTTGGCCTGGGTCTCGGTTTCCGCATCCACCAGATCGGCTACCGCCTCGGCCTGCGCCAGGTCGAGCTTGCCGTTTTCGAAGGCGCGTCGCGTGAACTCGCCTGGCTCGGCCAAACGAAGGCCCAGCTGCGCAAGTCGCTGCAGCACCCGCTCAACCACGGCCCGGCCGCCGTGCAGATGCAGCTCTGCACTATCCTCGCCCGTATAGCTGGCCGGCCCCTCGAACCACAGGACCAGCGCCTGATCGATGGTTTCGCCGTCGGCGGCCTTGATCCGCCGCAAGCTCGCCATGCGCGGCGCGGGAAGGGGACCGGCCAAGACGCGCAGCGCCTCTCCCACGTGGGCGCCGGACAGGCGCACCACCGCCACCGCCGCGCGACCAGGCGCGGTGGCCAGGGCGAAGATAGAGTCCCTCATTCCTTGGGTGCGGTCCCGGAAAAGCCGGCCGTGGCCGCGGCGGTCATCAGCTTGCGGAACTGGTCCTGAGCCCCGGCGCCGAAGGCCATCCAGTTCTTCATCAACTCGTCGGGCGCCAGCATGGCCATGTTGGCCTCCATGCGCGCCTGCATCTCCGCGACCAGCTTCTCGTTCAGCGGCGTCACGTCCGGCAGGCCCATGAATGCGCGGGCCTCCTCCGGGGTGCAGTCGAATTCCATCTTGACCTTCATGCCGCCTCCGTCTTTTCACACAAGCCTTGCGCTGCATGGCTTACCATGCGCCGCACCCAAACCACAGCAGAGCAGGAGACTAACCCATGGCTTCTCAGACCGTGAAAATCGCCACCCCCGATGGGGAGTTCTCCGCCTATGTCGCCCGTCCGTCTCAGCCCAAGGCGCCTGCCGTGGTGGTGATCCAGGAGATATTCGGGGTCAACGCCGTGATGCGCGAGATCGCCGATGGCCTGGCGTCGGTCGGCTACCTCGCCATCTGCCCGGACCTGTTCTGGCGGGTCGAGCCCGGCGTCGACATCACCGACCAGTCGGAAGCCGAGTGGAAGAAGGCCTTCGCCCTGATGAACGCCTTCGACACCGACAAGGGGATCGAGGACATCCAGGCCACGATCGACTTCATCCGCCAGGACGAGGGTTCCACGGGGAAGGTCGGCGCCGTCGGCTTCTGCCTCGGCGGCAAGCTGGCCTACCTCACGGCGACGCGGACCAACGTCAATGCGTCGGTCTCGTACTATGGGGTCGGTATCGAGAACCTCACCGACGAGGCGGCCAAGATCCGGATGCCGCTCCTGATGCACATCGCCGAGGCCGATCAGTTCGTGCCCCCCGCCGCGCAGGAGAAGATCATCGCCGCGCTGAAGGACCATCCGAAGGTCGAGATCCACACCTATCCAGGCCGGGACCACGCCTTTGCTCGCAAGGGTGGGGAGCACTACGACGGCAATGACGCCGCCGTCGCCCAGATCCGCACCCAGGTCTTCCTGCAGAACAACCTGGCCTAAGCCGCTTTCTCATTGCTTCTGGCGAGGGCGCGCTCGAACGCCGGGCGCGCCTTCAGCCGGCCGATATAGTCCTGGATCACTGGATCGACCCGGTCTTGGAAGCCGATGAACTTGGCCAGCAGGTACGGATAGGCCACCGAGATGTCGGCCGCCGTAAACTCATCACCGGCGATGAACGGCGTGGCCTTGAGCTGGTTGGCCACCACGCAGCTGCGGTTCATGGCCAGGTCCACGGCCAGGGCCGCCCCCCAGTTGTCACGATGCTCGCGCGGAGCGGCGAACTTCGAGCCGACCGCGATGTTCAAAACCGCGGCGACCGAGCTCTCCCCAAAATGCAGGAACTGCTTGTAGCGCACCCACGTGGGATCGTCGGTGGGCGGGACCAGCGGGGTCGGCCCATAGCGGACGGCCAGGTACTCCATCATGGCCACGGACTCGATCATGGTCACGTCGCCGTCTTGCAGCACGGGCAGGAAGCCGGCCGGGTTCATCGCCTGGAAGGCGGGATCGGACTTGGTCTCGATCAGGCTGACGGGCCGGATTTCGTAATCCAGCCCCATCTCTTCGGCCATCCAGACGACACGCAGGGAGCGCGTACGCCCCCCGCCATAGATCGCGATCATCCTGATCCGCTCCCCCGTTTCTTTTCGAAACGGAGGCTAGATCAGGTGTTCATGGATTGGAAGAAGTCGCCGTTGGTCTTCGACTGACGCAGCTTGTCGAGCAGGAACTCGATCGCGTCGGACGCGCCCATCGGGTTGAGGATGCGGCGCAGGACGTAGGTCTTCTGCAGCTGATCCTTCGGGGTGATGAGCTCTTCCTTGCGGGTGCCGGACTTGAGCACGTCAATGGCCGGGAAGATGCGCTTGTCAGCCACTTTCCGATCAAGAACGATTTCGCTGTTCCCCGTGCCCTTGAACTCTTCGAAGATCACTTCATCCATGCGGCTGCCGGTGTCGATCAGGGCGGTGGCGATGATCGACAGCGAACCGCCTTCCTCGACGTTCCGCGCCGCGCCGAAGAAGCGCTTGGGGCGCTGCAGCGCGTTGGCGTCCACACCGCCGGTCAGGACCTTGCCCGACGACGGTACGACCGTGTTGTAGGCCCGGCCCAGACGGGTGACCGAGTCCAGCAGGATCACCACGTCGCGCTTGTGCTCGACCAGGCGCTTGGCCTTTTCGATAACCATTTCAGCAACTTGCACGTGACGCGTCGCCGGCTCGTCGAAGGTCGAGGCGATGACCTCGCCCTTCACGGTGCGCTGCATGTCGGTCACTTCTTCCGGGCGCTCGTCGATCAGCAGGACGATCAGGTAGCACTCGGGATGATTGGTCTCGATCGACTTGGCGATGTTTTGCAGCATCACCGTCTTACCCACGCGCGGCGGGGCGACGATCAGGCAGCGCTGGCCCTTGCCGAGCGGCGCGACGATGTCGATCACGCGGCCCGAGCGATCCTTCAGGGTCGGATCGGGCATCTCCATGACCAGGCGCTCGTCGGGATACAGCGGCGTCAGGTTGTCGAAGGCGACCTTGTGGCGGACGTTGTCGGGGTTCTCGAAATTGACCTTCAGCACGCTGGTCAGGGCGAAATAGCGTTCGCCCTCACGTGGCGCGCGGATGGCGCCCTCGATGCTGTCGCCGGTGCGCAGGCCGAATTTGCGGATCTGCGAGGGCGAGACATAGATGTCGTCCGGACCGGGCAGATAGTTGGCTTCCGGGCTGCGCAGGAAGCCGAAGCCGTCCTGCAGCACTTCCATGGTGCCCGAACCGAAGATCTCCACGCCTTCCTCGGCGAGGGTCTTCAGGATGCCGAACATCATGTCCTGCTTGCGCATGGAGCTGGCGTTCTCGATCTCGAGACGCTCGGCCAGGGCCACCAGGTCGGCCGGGGATTTCTCCTTCAGCTCCTGCAGGGACATGCGGGTGATGCCCAGCTCGGCGATGGCCGCCACGATCTCGGCGTTGTCGTCGCCTTCATCGTCGCCGCCGTCCGCGTCCAGGATCGTCTCTTCGGCCGCCGCTTCGGTGGCCGCGAGGGTTTCAGGAGTTTCGTTTTCGGGGAAGGATTCGTCTTGCATATCGAACTCAGGGGTATGCGGACCCGTGCGACACGGGCCTTGGGTCTTTTATGAATGCCGGACCGAAAGGACTTCGGGCGGCGATTGGCGGTGCGCACGAGGCGCGAAAGTCGGGAGCCGGCCATTAAGGGGCGCGAGGACCGCGCACGACCGGAAGAGGTGACGACACGAAACGCGTCGTTTCATGCTTGAGAGCAGGGGAACCATAACGCTCCGCGCCGGTCAAGCGCGGCGCGAGGTCCCAGCCGGCTTAGCGACCCCCAAATTCCGTGGTCACGGCGATGACCATGACGATGGCGGCCAGGAACGGCAGCTCGTTGGTGGCCCGCCAGAACTTTTCGCTGCGTTGGTTGCGGCCCTCGGCGAAAAGTTTGCGCGCCTTCGACAGATAGCCATGCCACCCGCTCAGGAAAAGGACCCCCGCCAGTTTGGCCAGCATCCACGGCTGCAGCAGGAAGTCGTGGCCCAGGCGAACCGTATCCGCCGCGATCAGGCAGACCCCGAAGATCCAGGCCAGGATCATGGCCGGGTTCATGATGATCCGCAGCAGCTTGGCTTCCATGGTGCGGAAGGTGATGTCGGTCTCGCCGCCCGGCGTGGCCTTGGTGTGATAGGCGTAAAGCCGCGGCAGGTAGAGCAGCCCCGCCATCCAGGCGATCACCGCCAGGATGTGCAGGCCTCGCAGCAGATCGTAATTCTCCGCCATCCAGGTCATCGAACCGCTCCCTCAGCCGCCAGCGAACAGTTTCCCTGTTCGTGCTCGCACGTCCAGTCCTCTGCCGCCCCGGCCAGGGTCGAGATGGTCAGGCCCGCCAAGCCGTCGATAAAGGCCGGTTCGACCCCCAGGGCCGGCACGCGGACATAGGTCGAAATCCCCAGTCCCTCGGCCAGCTCGGCATATTCGTGGTCCAGCTCCACCAGGGTCTCCACATGCTCGGAGACGAAGGCGATGGGGCAGATGACCACCCCAACCCCGTCGCTGGCGGCTTCCTCGATGGCTTCCGGAGTCGAGGGGCCCAGCCATTTCAACGGCCCGACCCGGCTCTGGTAGCAGACCTTCCAGTCCCAGCCGGCGCCCAGGCGCGCCGCGACGGCGGCCGCGGTGGCCTCGATCTGCTCCTGATAGGGATCGCCGGCGTCGATCACCTTCTGCGGCAGGCCATGGGCCGAGAACAGCAGACGCGCCGGCGTCGGCTTGCCCGCCGCGTCATAGGCCGACCGGATCTTGCGCGCATGCGCCTCGACCAAACCGTCCAGGGTCGGATAGCAGCAGACGGTCCGCACCGTCCCCGAACCCTTGTAGGCCTTGCGCCAGACCTTCAGCGACGACTCCGTCGTGGTGGTCGAAAACTGCGGATAAAGCGGCAGCAGGACCACCTCGTCCGGCTCGTATGCGGCGACGTCGCGGGCGGTCGCTTCCGTGAACGGATGCCAGTAGCGCATGGCGATGAAGCACTTGGCGTCCACGCCTCGCGCCTTCAGCGACAGCTCCAGGGCGTCGGCCTGGGCCTTTGTCTCCGGCAACAGGGGCGATCCGCCGCCCATGATGGCGTAGTTGGCCGTGGCCTCCTTTCGCCGGGTGGTCGAGATCAGCGCCGCCAGCGGATAACGGGCGATCGCCGGCAGGCCGATGATCGCGCGATCGCGGAACAGGTTGAACAGGAACGGCCGGACAGCCTTGGGCCCGTCGGGTCCGCCCAGGTTCATCAGGACGACGGCGACCTTGCGGCTCATTTGCCCGTCACCTTGGCCAGGACCCGTTCGACATGGGCGATTGGCGTATCGGGCAGGATGCCGTGGCCCAGGTTGAAGATGTACGGCCCGCCGCCCCATTGCTCCAGCAGCTGATCGACCCGGATGTCCAGCGCCTCGCCGCCGGCTCGCAGCAGCAGGGGATCGAGCGCGCCTTGAATCGGCTTCAGGGCCTGAACCCGCTGACCCACCAGGGTCGGGCAGGCCGTGTCCAGCGCCACGCCCTGCACGTCCACCTTGGCCGCATAGCGTTCGGCATAGGCCGCCGCGCCGCGCGGAAAGCCGATCACCGGCGTGTCGATCCCCTCGGCCCGCAGGCGCTTGATGATCCGCTGGTGCGGACGGATGACCAATTTCTCGAACAGATCCTCGGGCAGACCCTCCGCCCAGCTTTCGAACAGCTTCAGGGCCTGGGCGCCGGCCCGTGCCTGCATGGCCAGATAGAGGGCCGTGCTGTCGGCCAGGGCGTTCAGCAGCCGCTCCATGTCATCGGGGCGCTCATAGGCGAAGGTCCGCGCCTTGGCCCGGTCCGAAGAGCCGCCCTCGATCATGTAGGTCGCCACGGTCCAGGGCGCGCCCGCAAAGCCGATCAGCGCCCGTTCAGGCTCCAGGGCCGCCCGGACGATGGAAAGGGTGTCTCCGACCGCCCTGAGGGCTTCAGCCGCGCCGTCGATCCTGCCCTCGATGACGTCCAGCGATGGCAGTTCGCCCAGCTTGGGGCCTTCGCCGGCCTCGAACCATACGTCCTGGCCAAGCGCCCGGGGGATCAGCAGGATGTCAGCGAACACGATGGAGGCGTCGAAGGGAAACCGCCGCATCGGCTGCAGCGTCGCCTCGGCCGCCTTCTCTGAATCCAGGCAGAAGCTGATGAAGTCCGGGGTCGTCGCCCGCAGCGCCCGGTACTCGGGAAGATAGCGGCCCGCCTGACGCATGAACCACACCGGCGGGCGCTCGGCCCTCTGGCCGGCGAGGACGGAGAGGAACTTCGGAGTCTGGGTCTTCTGGGCCTGGTCGGTCATGCCACGCCTTAAACCGGGTCCGGCCCGAAGGCTCAAGCCCGAAGGACATCTCGCTCCCCGAACAGCCCTCCTCCCTTTCTTATCTTAATAAGATTTTAAGGAAGATTGGATGAAGGTGCTGGCCACGTGGATGGTGGGGAAAAGCGTCTCGAACGCGCCGCCATACAGGCGTTCTCCCGCGGTTTGGCCCCAGTCTCGCGCACAGCCCGATGAGCCGGGTGTGGATAGCGTGGACAAGTCGCCATCGCGCTCAAATTCTTAAGAAAACCTTAATGGCGTCCCGTGGGTCGATGGGTGGATCACGGCCCGCCATCCCCAGTCTTGTCGAAAAGAAGCGTGCGAAGCTCCGGAAAGGAGTCGCCCCTGGGGATTTGTACGACAGCAAGAAGGGTGGTTCTTAACCGAGGCGCTTGGCAAAGCCGCCGACGCGCGGTTTTGTGCCCGCTATTCCCCAGAGAGACTGGTTTTGGTTAAGCATTCATTAACGGCGCATCCACAGGGCGGAGACGAGGAGCGGGGCGACCGGCCGCGCGTCTCGACCTACTTCCATATCCATCTGGTCTCCGACTCCACCGGCGAGACGCTGAACGCCATGGCCCGCGCCGTCTGCGCCCGGTTCAATGACGTGCTGCCGATCGAGCACATCTACGCCCTGATCCGCTCGACCCGTCAGCTTGAGCGCGCCTTGGAGGAAATCGCCGGCGCGCCGGGCGTGGTCATGCACACCATCGTCGATTCAGGCCTGCGCGCGGCGCTGGAGGATGGCTGCCGGCGGCTGGAAATGCCTTGCATCGCCGCCCTGGACCCGGTGGTCTCGGCCATGTCGCGCTATCTGGGCGCCAAGATCTCCACCCGGGTGGGCGCCCAGCACGCCCTCGACAACGACTATTTCGACCGGATCGAGGCCCTGAACTACGCCATCGCCAACGATGACGGCCAGGGCGGCCAGGATTTGGATCAGGCCGACGTGGTTCTGGTGGGCGTGTCGCGCACCTCCAAGACCCCGACCTCCATCTATCTGGCCCACCGCGGCATCCGGTCGGCCAATGTGCCGCTGGTCCCCGGACAGGATCCCCCGGCCAAGCTGTTCAATGTGAAGGGCAAGTTGATCGTCGGCCTGACCGCCTCGCCCGATCGCCTGATCCAGATCCGCCGCAACCGGCTTCTGTCCCTGCGCGAGGACCGCGAAAGCGACTATGTGGACGTCGAAGCCGTGCGGTCGGAAATCATCCAGGCCCGCCGCCTGTTCGAACGCATGGGCTGGCCCGTCATCGACGTGACCCGTCGCTCCATCGAGGAGACCGCCGCGGCGATCATGAACCTGCTGTCCGGCGGCCGTGGTCAGGTGGACGTCTGAAATGACCGCTCCCCTGCTGACCCTGGCGTCCAAGAGCGCCGCCCGAACCCAACTGCTCACCCAGGCTGGCGTACCCTTCGACGCGGTCGGCGCCGGTGTGGACGAGGACGCAGCCAAGGCCTCCCTGCTGGCTGAACAGGCCACGCCGCGCGAAATCGCCGACGCCCTGGCCGAGTTGAAGGCGGTCAAGGTCTCCACAAAGCGATCCGGCCTGGTGATCGGCGCCGATCAGACCCTCGATCTGGACGGCCGGCTCTACGACAAGGCCACCACCATGTTTGAGGCCGCCGAGCGGCTGAAGACCCTGCGGGGCAAGAGCCACAAGCTGCATTCGGCCCTGGTCGTGGCCCGCGACGGCCAGCCGATCTGGCGCGAGGTGACGACCGCCACCCTGCGGATGCGCGATTTCAGCGATGAATGGCTGGCTGGCTATCTGGACCGCCAGGGCGAGGCGATCCTCGGTTCGGTGGGCTGTTACATGCTGGAGACCGAGGGCGTGCAGCTGTTCGACCGTATCGACGGCGACTATTTCACCATCCTGGGTCTGCCGCTTATGGGTCTTCTGGACTTCCTGCGTTTGCACAAGGTCCTCGACGCATGATCACCGGCGCCGCCTTGGTGGCGGGCATTTGCGGCCAGCCCATCGCCCATTCCCTCAGCCCCGTCCTGTACAACGCCTGGATCCAGGCGGACGGGATCAATGCCGCCTATGTGCCCTTCGCCCCGGCCGAGGACCGCTTTGAGGCTTTCATCGACGGCCTGCGGGGCGGCGTCGTCCGCAGCCTCAACGTCACGATTCCCTTCAAGGAACGGGCCCTGGCCATGGCCGATGACGCCTCCCCCATGGCGCGGCGGGCGGGGGCCTCGAACCTGCTGCTGTTCCGTCCCGATGGAACGATCTTCGCTGACAACACCGACGGCGCCGGTCTGATCGGCGCCCTGAAGGCGCAGGCGGACTATGAGGCCAATACTGGCCCGGCCGTCCTGCTGGGCGCCGGCGGCGGCGCCCGCGGCGCGGCCGCGGCGCTCTTGGAGGCCGGCGCGCCCACCGTACGCATCATCAACCGCACCCTGTCCCGCGCGCGGGAGATCGCCGCCGACATGGGCCCTGACTGCACGGCGCACGCCTGGGACGAGGCGCCGGCCGTGCTGGCCGACGCCACCGTGGTGATCAACGCCACGTCGCTTGGTCTCGGCGGCGGGCCCGGCCCTGACGTGCCGCTCGACGCCGCGCCCGCCTCGGCCGTGATCATGGACATGGTCTACAAGCCCCTGCGCACCGAATTCCTAGACCGCGCGGCGGCCAGCGGCCGCCGGACGGTGGATGGGCTGGAGATGCTGATCCGTCAGGCGATTCCCACCTTCGAGGCGGTGTTCGGCTACACGCCCCCCGCTTCGGTGGACATTCGCGCCCTCGCCCTGAAGACCCTCGGACAATGATCCTGCTTGGCCTTACCGGCTCGATCGGCATGGGAAAATCGACCACGGCGGCGATGTTCGCCGCCGAAGGCGTGCCTGTCTACGACGCCGATGCGGAAGTTCATCGTCTCTACGTTCAGGGCGGCGCGGCTGTCGGGCCGGTGGGCGAGGCGTTTCCCGGCGTGGTCCGGGACGGCGCCGTCGACCGCGCGGCGCTGAGCGCCCAGGTCGTCGGCAAGCCGGAAGCCCTGCAAAGGTTGGAAGCGATCGTCCATCCTCTGGTCGCCCAGAGCCGAGCCGCCTTCTTCGAAAAAGCCCAGGCCGCGGGCGCCGATGTGGTGCTGCTGGACATCCCGCTACTCTATGAGACCGGCGGCGAGGCCAGGGTGGACAAGGTGGTGGTGGTTTCAGCCCCGCCGGAGGTCCAACGCGCCCGCGTTCTGGCCCGTCCGGGCATGACCGAGGCGAAGCTGGACGCCATTCTCGACCGCCAGTTGCCGGACGCCGAAAAGCGACGAATGGCTGATTTTGTGGTGGATACGGCTCAAGGACTCGATTTCGCCCACGACCAGGTACGAAAAATCCTTGCGACAGTGCGGTTTCAGGCTGGTCCAGCTTGAGTCCGCCGCCGAACATCGGCATGGAATCAGCCCATGGCGCGTGAGATCATCCTCGATACCGAAACGACCGGCTTCGACCCGCACAAGGGTGACCGTCTGGTCGAGATCGGTTGCATCGAGGTCATCGACTTCATTCCCACGGGCCGATCCTTCCACGAATACGTCGATCCCGAGCGCGACATGCCGGCCGAGGCCGAGAAGGTCCACGGGCTTTCGGGCGCGTTCCTGAAGGGCAAGCCGAAGTTCGCCGAGATCGCCGACCGCTTCATCGAGTTCGTCGGCGACGCCACCATCGTGGCCCACAACGCCGCCTTCGACAGAAGCTTCGTCAACTACGAGATGGAGCGCTGCGGCCGCGCGGTCATGCACGAGGAACGCTGGGTCGACACCCTGGCCCTGGCCAAGAAGCGCTTTCCCGGCATGTACAACTCGCTCGACGCGCTGTGCAAACGCTTCAAGATTTCTCTGGAAAGCCGCGACAAGCACGGGGCGCTGATCGATGCGCACCTGCTATCCGAGGTTTATCTGGAACTGCGCGGCGGCAAGGAACGGGCGCTTGACCTGACCCACGCCACCGCCGCTCTCGCGGTTTCGGCTGCCATGGCCGGCGGTTATGGCGCGCGGCCGAGACCGCTGGCGCCCCGCTCCACCGACGCCGAACGCGCCGCCCACGCCGAATTCGTGGCGGCGACCCTCAAGGACAAGGCTGTTTGGCTCAGAGTCGGGCTATAGCCACCACCCCCTCGCCGCCCCGGCCGTGACCGGTGCGAGAGATCCCAGGTTCAACCAAGGAGATTTGACGTGAACCAATCCGAACTGATCGCCGCGGCGGCCAAGGAAGCCGGCGTTTCGCAAGCTGAAGCCGGCCGCATGCTCGACGCCATCCTGTCCACGATCCAGGGCGCCCTGGTGAAGGGCGAAGACGTCCGTCTGTCGGGCCTCGGCATCTTCGACGTGGCCGACCGCGCCGCTCGCGAAGGCCGCAACCCCGCCACCGGCGAGACCATCAAGATCGCCGCCACCAAGGCGGTTCGCTTCCGCCCGTCCAAGCCGATGAAGGACGCCGTGGCTGGCTCGAAGAAATAAGCTTCGTCCATCAGGACAGCTTATGGGACGGCGGCCGGGGTGACCCGGCCGCCGTTTCCTTTTGGGATCAGGCGTTGCCGACCGTCGCGCCGCCGGCCTGGGCCTTGCGCTGGGCGTAGACGCCGGCGAAGTCGATCGGATCGATCAGGAACGGCGGGAAGCCGCCTTCGCTGGTCACGTCCGCGATCAGGCGGCGGGCGAACGGGAACAGGAAGCGCGGGCACTCGATCAGCAGCACCGGCTCCAGATCGTCTTCATTGACGCCGGTGACCTGGAACAGGCCGCCATAGACGACCTCGACGTGGAACACCGCGTCCGGGCCGCGCGTGGCGCGGGCCGAAAGCTTCAGGTCCACCTCGAACAGGCCGTCGGTGCGACCACGGGCGTTCATTTCGACGCCCATGTCGATTTCGGGCTGGCCGCCGCCGCGCAGCGCCTCAGGCGCGCCGGGGTTTTCAAAGGACAGATCGCGGACGAACTGGGCGATGACGCGAACGCCGATTTGCTCTTCGGCGGTGGTCTCCGGAGCGCCGGAAGTGGTGTCGGTCATGGGAAATCCATCAGGAGGATCGGCCAGGCGACAGGCGCCTCACAGCCTATAAGATCACGGTAGAAGGCCGGGCTGCTAACATGAGGGCGCCCCTCGTGCAACGCCGGGCCTGACGCGGCCGTCCGTCGCGCCTATATTGTCTGAAGCTGTTCGCCATAAAAGTCGGTCCTCCTTTGCAAGCCCTCGAACTGATCATCTTCGCCGTCCTCGCCGCTGTGGTGCTCTATCAGCTCTATTCGGTGCTCGGACGCCGGGTGGGCCGCCAGCCCGAAGACAATCCCGCGCCTGTCGAAGCGCCTCGCGGCCCTGTCGTGGTCGAGCCTTCCCGGGGCGAGGAAGCCGATCTGGCCTCCGCCGACGGTCTGGCCGCCCTGCGCGCCCGCGATCCCGCCTTCGACGTCGGCCATTTCCTGGGCGGCGCCCGTCAGGCCTATGAAATGGTGGTCCGGGGCTTCGCCGCCGGCGACCGCGACACGCTGCGGCCGCTGCTGTCTCCGCAGGTGATGGAAGGTTTCGAGGGGGCGATCGCCGCCCGCGAGGCTGAAAACCGCACCGAAACGGTCGAATTCCTGCACCCGCCCCGCGCTGATTTCGAAAGCGCCGCCGTCCGGGGCGATCTGGCCCAGGTCGTGGTCCGATTCCTGGCCGAGTTCCGCAGCCGCACCAGGGGCCCGGAAGGCGAGGGGGTCGACGACCGCCGCACCGCCGAGCTGTGGACCTTCGAGCGGGACCTCAAGAGTCGCGATCCCAACTGGATCCTGGTGAACGTCGACGCCGCGGCGGCGTGATGCGCCGCGCCGCCCTGCATCCCGGCGTCGCAGCCTTTGCGGCGCTGATCCTGGCGGCCTGCGCCACGCGGACACCGCCTCCGCAGGTTCAGCCTGAGCCTGCCCCGACGGCCCCCGCCGAGCCCGCGCCGGAGCGGCCGGACCCCAGGCCGCTGGTCTATGTGCTGTCCGACCTGCCCGGCTGGGCGGCGGAGGACCATCTGGCCGCCTTCGAGGCGGTCAAGACCGGCTGCCAGGCGCGCCGCGATCCGTCCCTCACGGCCCTTTGCCACAAGGCGAACCGAGCGGGGCGCCTGAACGCCGCGGAGGCCAAGGCCTGGCTGGAAGCCCATCTCGTCGCCCGGTCCCTGGGCGGCGAAGGGGTGCTCACCGCCTATTTCGCCCCCCAGTACGAGGCCCGCTTCTCCCGCCGGGGCGACTTCACCGCCCCCGTCCGCGCCAAGCCGGCGGACCTGGAGATGATCGACCTCGGCGCCGGCGTCGTTCCGGCCCAGGTGGTCGGCGGCAAGGCCAGGCCCTATCCCGACCGCGCGGCCATCGAGACGATCGAGACCGACAAACCCCTGGCCTGGATGAAGCCCGAGGACCTGTTCTTCATGCAGATCCAGGGCTCGGGCGTTCTGACCCTGCCCGACGGCAAGCGCTTCAAGGCGCTCTACGCCGCCCACAACGGCCATCCCTTCCTGGGCGTCGCCGCCCCCATGCGCGAGCAGGGCCTGCTGGCCGACAGCAACACCTCGGCCGAAAACATCCGCGCCTGGCTGGCCGAGCATCGCGGCCCGCAGGCCGACGCGGTGATGCAGTTGAACCGCCGCTACGTGTTCTTCCACCTCAAGCCCGACGACGGCGCCGAGCCGCGTGGCGCGGCCAACATCCCCCTGCCGCCGGGGCGGGCCATCGCGGTGGACCCCAGCCAGCACAGCTACGGCGGCCTCTACTGGATCGACGCCGATACGCCCAAGCTCAATGGCGCCTTCCCCACCTACCGCCGGCTGGTGGCCGCGCTCGACACCGGCGGGGCGATCAAGGGGCCGGTGCGGGCCGATCTCTACATGGGCACGGGCGCGGCGGCGGGGCTGGAGGCTGGACGCGTGCGCCACAGCCTTCGCCTGTACCGTCTGGTTCCGAGGGACTGACGCCATGAAACGGCCGCTGAAGCCGGAAGAGCGGCGGCTGTGGGACCTGGTGGTCGGAACCGTCAAGGGCCGCGCGCCCGACGACGCCCAGGTCCGCAAGGTCACGGTCAAAACCCTCAAGAAGGCCAAGCTTGGCAAGCGGGTCCCGGTCCCCGAGCCCGTCGAGGCCCCGCCCGCCGACCCCTCCGTCGACCCCGCCTGGGCCGCCCTGGCCAAGGGCGTTCAGCCCCTGCCCGGACGCCCGACGCCCAAGGCCAAACCCGCCGCCCCCCGGACGGACGCCGCCGCCGCGCCCCTGCTGCTGGCGGCCGAGGACCTCAAGGCTCTGCGCAACCCCGTCCGCGCCCCGCGTAACGGCGTCGATCCCATCGAGCCGCGCCGCAAGCGCCGCATCACCCGCGAGCGCGACCCGCTCGAAGCCCGCCTCGATCTGCACGGCATGGACCAGGACCGCGCCCGCCCCACGCTCGAGGCCTTCCTGCGCCGCGCGTCGGACGAGGGCTATCGCTCTGTGCTGGTCATCACCGGCAAGGGCAAGCTGGGGACGGGCGTCCTGCGCCGCTACGTGCCCGAATGGCTGGCCGCCCCGCACCTGAGCGACATCGTGGCCGGGGTCTCCCAGGCCGACCGCCATCACGGCGGGGAGGGCGCGCTTTACGTGGCCCTCAAGCGCAGGCTCTAGCGCGAGGCTTTTTCCGCCAGGCCCGATTGCCCCTGACGGGCTTCCAGCTTCTCCGCCACCGCATCCAGGTCCAGCCCCGCCGCCGCGGCCAGGGCCAGCCAGTGATAGAGCAGGTCGGCGCTTTCGGCCGCCAGGGCGTCCAGATCGCCCTGCACGGCCGCGATCACCGTCTCCGTGGCCTCTTCGCCCAGCTTCTTGGCCGCCAGGGCGGGATCGGCCAGCAGGCGCGCGGTGTAGGAGGCTGAAACGTCGCCCCCCTTGCGGGACGCCACCGTGGCGGCGAGTTCTTCCAGAACCTTGAACAGCTCGGCCATGTCAGGACTCCAGGCGCATGGGCAGGCCGGCTGCGGCCATGGCGGCTTTGGCCTCGCGCACGGTGATCTCGCCGAAGTGGAAGATGCTGGCGGCCAGGACCGCATCGGCCCCGCCGTCGCGGGCGGCTTCAATCAGATGGTCGGTGTTTCCCGCCCCGCCGCTGGCGATCACCGGCACGCTGACGGCCTCGCCCACCGCCTTCAACAAGGCGATATCATAGCCCGTCTTGGCCCCGTCGCGGTCCATGGAGGTCAGCAGGATTTCGCCCGCGCCCTTCTCCACCGCCCGGGCGGCGTATTCCACCACATCCAGCCCGGTGTCTTTTCTTCCGCCGTAAGTCCAGACGTTCCAGCCCGAGCCGTCCTCGCGGGCCTTGGCGTCCACGGCCACCACCACGCATTGCGCGCCAAAGGCGTCGGCCCCGGCGGCGATCAGGTCGGGATTCTCCACGGCGGCGGTATTGACCGCCACCTTGTCCGCTCCGGCCAGCAGCAGGCGGCGCATGTCCTCGACCGCCCGCACCCCCCCGCCCACCGACAGCGGCATGAAACAGGCGTCGGCGGTCCGCGCGATCACGTCCAGGATCAGGCCCCGCCCCTCATGGCTGGCGGTGATGTCCAGGAACATCAGCTCGTCGGCTCCGGCGGCGTCATAGGCGGCGGCCTGCTCCACCGGATCGCCGGCGTCGCGCAGGGCCACGAAGTTGACGCCCTTCACCACACGGCCGTCCTTGACGTCCAGGCAGGGAATGACGCGGCGGGTCAGCATCAGCCGGCGGCCCGGATGGCGTCGGCCGGCCGGATGGTGCCGGCATAGAGCGAGCGACCCAGGATCGCCCCGGCGATGGGCGCGCCCGGCCGGGCTTTCAGATTGATGATGTCGTCCACCGAGGCGACGCCGCCGCTGGCGATCACCGGAACCGAAACCGCGTCCGCCACCTCGCCCACGCCCTCGACGTTGACGCCGGTCAGCGCCCCGTCGCGGGAGATGTCGGTGACGATCAGGGCCGCGACACCCGCGTCCTCGAACCGCTTGGACAGGTCCACCGCGCTGATGTCCGACAGGGCGGTCCAGCCGTCCACGGCGACCTTGCCGTCGCGCACGTCCACGGCCACGGCGATCTGCTCGGGCCACATCCGGGCGGCCTTCTTGACCAGCTCGGGATCATTGACGGCCACCGTGCCCAGGATCACGCGGCTGACGCCGGCCTCGATCCAGGATTCGATGCCTTCAAGCGTGCGCACGCCGCCGCCCAGCTGCACCGGGATCGACACGGCGTTCAGGATGTCCTCGACCGCCTTGGTGTTGACCGACTGGCCCTCGATGGCCCCGTTCAGGTCCACCACGTGCAGCCACGAAAAGCCGTCCTTGACGAAGCGCTCGGCCTGGTCGGCGGCCGAGGCGTTGAACACCGTGGCCTTGTCCATGTCGCCGTGCAGCAGGCGCACGCACTGGCCGTCCTTCAGGTCGATGGCGGGATAGAGGATCATGGGCGCCATTCCAGAAAGTTGGCGAGGAAGGAAAGGCCAGCGGCCTGCGACTTTTCGGGGTGGAACTGCGCGCCGGCCACATTGCCCCGCGCGACGGCCGCCGTGAAGCGCCCGCCGTGGTCGCTGACCGCGATCACATCGGCCGGGTCGGCGGCGTTCAGGGCGAATGAGTTGGCGTAGTACATGGGCGCGTCGGCCGGCACGTCGGCGAACAGGGCGTGCTCGCGCACCCGCTCCACCGCGTTCCAGCCCATGTGCGGGATGTTCAGGGCGGGGTCGGAGGGCGCAAGCTTCTTCACCTCGCCGCCGATCCAGTCCAGGCCCGGCGTGACGCGAAACTCCAGGCCGCGCGTGGCCAATAGCTGCATCCCCACGCAGATGCCCAGGAACGGAACGCCGCGGGTCTTCACCGCTTCGTCCATGGCCTCGACCACTCCGGCGGCGTCCAGCCCCTCGCGGCAGGAGGCGAACGCCCCCACCCCCGGCAGCATGACGCGGTCGGCCCTGGCGATGACCTCGGGGTCGGCGGTGACGCGCACGTCCACGGAAAGCCCGCGACGGCGCGCGGCCTCGACAAGAGCTCGTTCGGCCGAGCGCAGATTGCCCGACCCGTAGTCGATCAGGGCGACGCTCTGCATGGGATGAACCTACAGCACGCCCTTGGTGGAGGGGGCATGGCCGCCGGTCTTGGGGTCGATCTCGACCGCCTGACGCAGCGCCCGGGCCAGGGCCTTGAACCCGCTCTCGGCGATATGGTGAGTATTGTCGCCGTACAGGGTCTCCAGATGCACGCAGGCGCCGCAGTTCATGGCGAAGGCGTGGTGGAATTCCTTGAACAGCTCGGTGTCCATGTCGCCGACCTTGGGGCGGGTGAAGTCCACCTTCCAGATCAGGTACGGACGGTTGGACAGGTCGATGGCGCAGCGCGTCAGGGTCTCGTCCATGGGGATATAGGCGTGGCCGAACCGGCGGATGCCCTTGAACCCGTCCAGCGCCTTGTTCACCGCCAGGCCCAGCACGATGCCGGTGTCCTCGACCGTGTGGTGCATGTCGATGTGCAGGTCGCCCTTGGTCTCGATCTCCAGATCGAACCCGCCATGACGCGCGAAGCTCTCCAGCATGTGGTCATAGAAGCCCACGCCGGTGGAGATGGTCGATTTGCCGGTCCCGTCGAGATCGATGGCGACGCGGATCTGCGTCTCCTTGGTCTCGCGGACCACTTCGGCCGTGCGCGCCATTGGCATTCGTCCTTCTAGAGGCCTTTCGCCGCCGCCAGGTCCTTCAGGGACACCAGCGGACGGGGGCCGTAGTGCGAGATCACCTCGGCCGCCGCCATCGAGCCCAGCCGGCCGCAGTCGGCCAGCGGCTTGCCCTTGGCGAGGCCGTAGAGGAACCCGGCTGCGTATTGGTCGCCCGCGCCCGTCGTGTCCACGATTTTCTCCACAGCCTCGGCCGCGATTTCGTGACGCGCCTCGCCGCTGAGCACCACCGAACCCTTTTCACCGCGGGTGACGGCGGCGATGCCGACGCTGGCGGCCAGTTGCTTGGCGGCGGCTTCGAAGTCGTCTGTGCGATACAGCGACAGCAGCTCGGCCTCGTTGGCGAAGACGATGTCCACCTGGGTCTCCACGAAGCCGCGCAGGGCCTCATAGTGGCGATCCACCACGAAACTGTCGGACAGGGTGACCGCGATCTGGCGGCCGGCGCCGTGGGCCAGGGCGGCGGCCTTGGCGAAGGCCACGCGCGCTTCCGACGGGTCGAACAGATAGCCTTCCAGATAGACGATGCTGGAGCCCTCGATCACCGCCGGATCGACGTCGTCCGCCGTCAGCTGGTTCGAGGCGCCCAGGAACGTGCACATGGTCCGCTGGCCGTCCGGCGTGACATTGATCATGCAGCGGCCCGTGGCCGCCCCGCCGACCAGGCGCGGCACGTCGTAATCGACGCCGATGGCCTTGATGTCATGGGCGAAGATGTCGCCCAGCTGGTCGTCCGCCACCTTGCCCAGATAGACGGCCTTGCCGCCAAGGCTCGCCACCCCGGCGATGGTGTTGCCGCCCGACCCGCCGGACGTCTCCATGCCCGACGCCATGCGGCTGTACAGCGCCACCGCATAGTCCTGATCGACCAGCTGCATCGAGCCCTTCACCAGCTTCTCGGCGGTGAGGAAGGCGTCGTCCGAAGGGGCGATAACGTCGACGAGGGCGTTGCCGATGGCGGCGACGTCGTAGCGGGCGGTCATGTGGGGAGATCTTTCGAAGGAAAAGTCTCACGCCGATTAGCGAAAGCTGCGGCCGCTGGCAAATTTCGTGCGCGCGAATGGAGACTCTGGAGACCGATACTCTCGATACTCCGGATCACTTGGCGGAGACATCGGAGACATTCGACGGCGGCCAAGGGCGGCGAACTTCTCCCCGCTCGCCGGGGCGGGGTTATGCTTCTGGCATGCCCCCATTTCACCGCTCATCCCGGCGGAGGCCGGGATCCAGGTGAAGCCCTGCTGGCTCGCCGGATGAATCTGGACCCCGGCCTTCGCCGGGGTGAGCGGTCATAAACTGGACTGGGAGGGAACAGGAGAGAAGACCGATACACCGGAGACAACCTCACGCCCCCAGGAACAGCTCCCGCGAGGGGCAAAGGTCCGAAATCCTGCAAATCTCGCACTTGGGCTTGCGGGCGATACAGACATAGCGCCCGTGCAGGATCAGCCAGTGGTGCGCCCGCGTCAGCCAGGGTTGGGGCACGATGTCGAACAGGTCCTGCTCCACCTGATCGGGGGTCTTGCCGTTCGACAGTTTCAGCCGGTGCGCGACGCGGAACACGTGGGTGTCCACGGCGATGGCCGGCTCGATGCCCAGCTCGTTCAGGACCACGCTGGCGGTCTTGCGGCCCACGCCGGGCAGAGCCTGCAGCGCCTCGCGGTCCAGGGGCGTCTGACCGCCGTGCTGCTCCAGGATGATGCGGGACAGGGCGATGACGTTCTTGGCCTTGGTCCGGTACAGCCCGATGGAGGCGATGTAGGGGGTCAGGCCCTCCTCGCCGAGCTCCAGCATCGCCTGCGGCGTGTCGGCGACGGGAAACAGCCGGTCGGTGGCCTTGTTGACCGAGACGTCCGTCGCCTGGGCCGAGAGGGCCACCGCCACCACCAGGGTGTAGGGGCTGTGGAAGCGCAGCTCGGTCCTGGGATGCGCTTCGGCCGCCTCGAAGCGGGTGAAGATCTCGTCGATCCGGGCTCTCTCGGCCGGGGAGACGCGCTTCTTGGTCTTGCGGGCGGGCTTCTTGGCGGGCTTGGGGGCAGGCGCTTTCATGCGGGCCGGACCATGCCGCGCCTTCGCGTCGGGGAAAAGAGGCGCCATTCTGGGCCCATGGCCGCGACCCTCTACATGGACGCCGTGATCACCCAGAACCGTTCCCTGTCGCCGGGCGGGTTCAAGGTGCTGCTGGGCTTCGTCGTCGCGGCCAATGTGCTGTTCGGGATTTTCCTGTTCGTGATCGGCGCATGGCCTGTGCCGATCTTCCTGGGTCTGGACGTCCTGGCCATCTGGCTGGCCTTCAAGTTCAGCTTCCGCGCCAGTGAAAGAGCCGAGCGGGTGCAGGTCTCGGCCGAACAGGTCACCGTGCTGCGCGAAACCCCCGGTCGTCGCCGACGGATCTGGGTCTCGCCTACCGCCTTCACCCGCGTGGTGGTGGAGCAGGCCAGCGAACACGATCAGCGCGTGCGCCTGCGCCTGTCGAACAAGGCCCTGACCATTGCTGGCTCGCTCAGCCCGGACGAGCGCGGCGCCTTCGCCCAGGCCCTGGAGCAGGCGATCCAAACCGCCCGGGCTGAAAGATATCCGGCGACGCAAGAACCGGGCGGATTCAGCCCACGCGGAGACCTAGTCTGATGGCGAACAAGGAGACCGCCATGGCCCTCGACTCCGAAATCGCCGAGACGACCTTGAGCCCGCTGGCCCGCCTGGAGGCTCAGTCGCAGGACTACGCCCGCATGGTCCAGGCTCTGGACTGGCTGGCCGAGCGTTGGCTGGACCGGCCCTCGCTCGAGGACGCCGCCGAGGCCATCGGCCTGTCGCCGTTCCACTTCCAGCGCACCTTCACCCGCTGGGCCGGCGTCAGCCCCAAGACCTTCATGGCCGCTATCGCCCACGCCGAGGCGCGCAAGGCGCTCGACGCCGGCGCCAGCGTGCTCGACGCCGCCTTCGACGCCGGGCTGTCCGGCCCGTCCCGCCTGCACGACCTGTTCATCGCCCATGAGGCGGTCACCCCGGGCGAGGCGCGCCGGCGCGGCGAGGGGCTGGACCTGACCTGGGGCTGGGCCCCGACCCCCTTCGGCAAGGGCCTGTTCGCCATGACACCCCGCGGCCTGGCCGGTCTGGGCTTTGTGGATGGGGCGGGTGAGGAGGTGGCCTTCGCCGACATGCATCGCCGTTTCCCGGCCGCCAACTGGGTTCGCGACGACCAGGCCGCCGCCGCCATGGCCCTTCACGCCTTCGCGGGCGGCGACAGCCCCCTGCCGGTGGTGCTGATCGGCCCGCCGTTCCATGTCCAGGTGTGGAAGGCCCTGCTGCGCATCCCCACGGGCGAGACGGCCACCTACGGCCAGGTCGCGTCCTGGGCCGGCAAGCCCAAGGCCTTCCAGGCCACCGGCGCGGCCATTGGCGCCAATCCGCTGGCCCTGCTGATCCCCTGCCACCGCGCCATCGCCAAGGACGGCCGGCTCACCGGCTATCACTGGGGCCTGGCCCGCAAGGCGGCGATCCTGGGCTCCGAAGCCGTGGCGGCGGCGAAAGCAGCCTAGAGGATGTACCGGCTCAGGTCGGCGTTCTGCGACAGGGCTCCGATCCGTTCCTGCACATAGGCTTCGTCGATGGTCACCTGGGGCGCGCCGCCGTCGCCGGCGGTGAAGCTGATCTCCTCGGTCACCTTCTCCAGCACGGTCTGCAGCCGGCGGGCGCCGATGTTCTCCACCGAGCCGTTCACCGCCACGGCGGCGTCGGCCAGGGCGTCGATGGCCCCCTCGGTGAAGGTCAGCTCCACGCCTTCGGTCAGCATCAGGGCCTGGTGCTGGCGGATCAGGTTGGCCTCGGGCTCGGTCAGGATGCGGCGGAAGTCGTCGCGGGTCAGGGCCTTCAGCTCGACCCGGATCGGCAGGCGGCCCTGCAGCTCGGGCAGCAGGTCCGACGGCTTGGCCACATGGAAGGCGCCCGAGGCGATGAACAGCACGTGGTCGGTCTTCACCGGCCCGTGCTTGGTGGCCACGGTGGTGCCCTCGATCAGGGGCAGCAGGTCGCGCTGCACCCCCTCGCGCGAAACATCGGCCCCGGCCCGGTCCGAACGGCTGGCCACCTTGTCGATCTCGTCCAGGAAGACGATGCCGTTGTTCTCGGCCAGTTCGACCGCTTCGCGGGTCAGGGCGTCCTGATCCAGCAGCTTGTCGCTTTCCTCGGCGATCAGGGGCGCGTGGGCGGCGGCGACGGTCATCTTGACGGTCTTCATCCGCCCGCCGCCGAAGGCCTTCATCATGTCCGACAGGTTCAGCACGCCGATGCCGCCCGGCTGGCCGGGAATGTCCATGCTGGGGCCGCCGGTGTCGGACAGCTGGATCTCGACCTCGGTCTCGTCCAGCTCCCCGGCCCGCAGCTTTTTGCGGAAGCTTTCGCGGGCGGCGGTGGAGCCAGGGCCGGTCAGGGCGTCGAGAATACGCTCCTCGGCCGCGCGCTCGGCGCTAGCGCGAACCCCGGCCCTGCGCTTGTCGCGCACCATGATCAGGGCGCTCTCCACCAGATCACGCATGATCTGGTCTACGTCGCGGCCCACATAGCCGACCTCGGTGAACTTGGTGGCTTCGACTTTCAGGAACGGGGCCTGGGCCAGCCGCGCCAGGCGCCGCGCGATCTCGGTCTTGCCCACGCCCGTGGGGCCGATCATCAGGATGTTCTTGGGCGTGACCTCGTCGCGCAGGTCGTCAGGCAGCCGCCGGCGACGCCAGCGATTGCGCAGAGCGACTGCGACGGCCTTCTTGGCGTCGTTGTGACCGACAATGAAGCGGTCGAGTTCGGAGACGATTTCGCGTGGGGAAAATTCAGTCATCAAGCCGGTAGGAGCTGGTCATAAACCAGACGCCAGCCTTCCGGCCGCGTCTGCCAGATCCGAACATAGTGTCCCTTGGCTGGCTTGCCATCCGTCGCTGTCCAATCTGCTTGGCCCCAAGTCCAGGCCAGATCGCCGGCCTTGGAGGCGAAACCCCCCTTGGCCGTGAAGGTGATGGCCTTGCCGCGCGTGTCGAGTTCTGCGGCGACCGCGTCGGGCGTGGCCGGAAGTGGGGCCCTGGAGCTGGTCAGCCGGGCCTCCTTAGCCAGCACGGCCAGGAAGGCGGCCTTGGAATCCGTAAGGGCGGCCTTGGCCAAAGCGGCTTCGGCCGCCTGAACCTCGGCGAAAGCTTTCTGCGCCGAGCCTGCTCCGCCCTTGGCGACGGGCAAGGTGACCGGCTCGCTCTCGGGTCCCGGCTGGCCGACAGAGGTGGCGCGAGGGCCGCCGTCATAGACCCACTTCCAGCCGCCGTCGGGCTGCTTGGCCCAGACGGTGAAATAGTGGCCGCCCCGTTTGCCATTGTATTCCGCCGGGCCGGTGGTGAAGCCCAGGTCGCCGCTGCGGGCGATCCCGGCGAAGATCGGCCACCACTTGATCTGGGGCTCGCCAGTCCCGCTCTGGGCCTCAAAGTAGGTCTTGGCGTTTACGGGCCCGGGCACGAACATCAGCGCGTCGTCGGTCATGTGCCGCAAGAAGGACGCCTTGACGCCGTTGGCGAAGCCGTCAGCCGCGAAGGCCCGCTCGGCGGCGACGACCTCGGCGGGAGAGGCCGGCTCCGCGGCTTGCGCGGTGAGCGGAAGAGCGATGGCGGCGGCGATCAGCAGCAGGCGGTTCATGGTCGAAAGTCCCCGAATGAGGCCACGGCTGCTAAATCCGCGGGCGCCGGCGGGCTCGGAGTTTGCGACGAACGGCTAAAGAACTTCGATCGTCAGATTTCCGTTCGTATAGACGCAGATGTCGGCGGCGATGCCCATGGCCTTGCGGGCGATCTCCTCGGCGGTCAGGTCCTGGTCGATCAGGGCCCGCGCCGCCGCCAGGGCGTAGTTACCGCCCGAACCGATGGCCGCGACGCCCACATCCGGTTCCAGCACGTCGCCCACGCCGGTGACCGTGTAGATGGCCTCGGCGTCTGCCACGATCAGCATGGCCTCCAGCTTTCGCAGATAGCGATCGGTGCGCCAGTCCTTGGCCAACTCGACGCAGGCGCGGGCCAGCTGGCCCGGAAACTGCTCCAGCTTGGCCTCAAGGCGCTCGATCAGGGTGAAGGCGTCGGCGGTGGCTCCGGCGAAGCCGGCGACGACCTTGCCGCCGGCCAGCATGCGCACCTTGCGGGCGTTGCCCTTGACCACGGTCTGGCCCATGGACACCTGTCCGTCTCCGGCGATGACCGTCCGGCCGTCCTTGCGCACGGCCAAGATTGTGGTGCCGTGCCAGTCGGGGAATGTAGAAGCGTCGGCTTTCATCCGTCCGATGTGGCGAGCGTAACGGAGCAGGTCAAGCACATGGGCTTTTCGACCGAGGAAGTTGAGCGCTACGCACGGCATCTGGTGCTGCGCGAAATCGGCGGCCAGGGGCAGCAGGCCCTGAAGGCCGCGCGGGTGCTCGTGGTCGGCGCCGGCGGCCTGGGCGCCCCTGCCTCTCTCTACCTGGCCGCCGCGGGGGTGGGGACCATCGGGATGGTCGACGCCGACACGGTGTCCTTGTCCAACCTGCAACGGCAGGTGCTCTACACCGAGGCCGATGTGGGCCGCGAAAAGGTCATGGCCGCGGCCGAGCGCCTGCTGGCGCTCAATCCGCACGTGAAGATCGAGGCCTTGCCGCATCATCTGACCTCTGAGAACGCACAGGCGCTGGTCTCCGGCTACGACCTGGTGCTGGACGGCACGGACGACTTCGCCACGCGCTTTTGTGTCAACGCCGCCTGCGTGGCCAAGGGCAAGACCCTGGTCACGGGGGCTATCGGTCGCTGGAGCGGGCAGGTGGGGATTTTCTCGGGCCGGCCCTGCTATCAGTGCCTGGTGCCGGACATCCCGCCGGACGCCGAGACCTGCAGCGTCGTCGGCGTGGTGGGGGCCCTGGCGGGAGTGATCGGCTCGATGATGGCGCTTGAGACGGTCAAGACAATCACCCGCGCCGGCGAGCCCTTGCGGGACCGGCTGTTGATCTATGACGCCCTCTCGGCGACCGCGCGGACGGTGAAGGTGGGCGCTGATCCGGCCTGCGCTGTGTGCGGCGCAGCGTAAAAAGCGTCGCACCTCCCTTTTCCCCAGGCGCGTTACGGTCCATAGGGAGCGCCGCTTTTCTAATCCTCCCCTGATGGACGGCCGCTAAAATGGACCTCTCCAAGATTCCCACGGGTAAGAACCCGCCGTACGACCTCTATGCGGTCATCGAGATCCCGCAGGGCGGCGAGCCGGTGAAGTACGAGCTGGACAAGGATTCCGGCGCGATCTTCGTCGATCGCTTCCTGCACACCGCCATGTACTACCCGGCCAACTACGGGTTCATCCCGCACACCCTGGCCGACGACGGCGATCCGATGGACATCATGGTGGTCAGCCAGACCCCGGTGGTTCCGGGCGCGGTGATCCGCTGCCGTCCGATCGGCGTACTGAAGATGACGGATGAGGCCGGCGGCGACGAAAAGATCCTAGCCGTGCCCGTGGACAAGCTGCACCCATTCTACACGGGCGTGAATTCCTGGAACGAGCTGCCCTCGATCCTGGTCGAGCAGATCGCCCACTTCTTCAAGCACTACAAGGACCTGGAGAAGGGCAAGTCGGTCACGATCGGCGGTTGGGGCGACGCTGAAGAGGCCGCCGACCTGATCCTCAAGTCCATCGACGCCTTCAAGGCCGAAGACCCGAAGAAGGCCTATCCGACCCTCGAAAAGGCCGGCGAGCACTAGGACTAGGTCAGGGCCTCAGGCCCTGACGAAATCGAGGAAGACGGGCGCGCAGTCGCCCAGCTTCTTTTCCTCGTATCGCGTTGTGAGGTGGTCGGCCGGCGGAACCCGCCAGTCGTCCGCCCGCTCCGCCGGCCAGGCGAAGGCGCCGCAGGCCAGAATCTTCTCCAGAGCCCAGTCCGCGTAGTTCGCCCAATCGGTGGCGAAGCGCAGGCGCGCGCCCGGTTTCATGACGCGCGCCAGTTCCGCCAGGAAGTCGTCCTGGATCAGGCGGCGCTTGTGGTGGCGGGCCTTCTGCCAGGGATCGGGGAACATGATGAAGACCCGGTCAAGGCTGGCGTCCGGCAGGCCGGCGACGATGTCCCGCACGTCGCCGTGGTGCAGGCGCACGTTCTTCAGCCCCTGCTCCTCCACATGGCGCAGGGCGCTGCCCACGCCATTGACGAAGGGTTCGGCCCCGATGACCAGGGCCTGCGGATTGCGGGCAGCCTGGCCGGCCATGTGCTCGCCGCCGCCAAAACCGATCTCAAGCCAGACTTCCTTGGCCTCGGGCGCCAGGGCGCGCGGGTCGAAAGCGCCCTCTGGCACGGCGATGGACGGCAGCAGGGTGTCGAACAGGGCGGCCTGACGCGGCTTGAGAGGCCGGGCTTGGATGCGTCCGAACGAGCGAAGGTGGCCGTGAGGCTGCTGGGCGATGGGCATGGCGGGGCTTTTGCCTCTTTCGGGGCCTCACGCCAAGCGTCGCCACGCCACCAAGCGTCGCCATGCGCGTTGTGATCCCGAACCATTGTCGCCGGGGCGCACATGACATCCACGAGCATGGCCGCTGAAATCCGCTACGCACAGGGTCTCGCACGCGCGGCGGGCGGCGCTCTGCTGTTCAGCCTGCCGCTGTTCATGACCGAGGAGATGTGGCGCTTCGGGCTTTATATGGACCGCGACCGCCTGGCGTTGATGATCATTGCGGCCCTCGGCCTGATCACCGGCGTGTCCTATTACTCCGGCTTCGAGCGGACCACCGGCCTGGCGGACGATGCTCTGGACGCCCTGGCGGCCTTCGGCGTCGGCTGCGTGGTCACCCTGACGGCGGTGATCCTTTTTGGCGTCGTCACCCGCGACATGACGATCGGCGAGATCGCGGGGGTCGTGGCCGTCTGCGCCGTGCCCGCGGGCATGGGGGCGGTGGTGGCGGCTAACCAACTGGCGGCCTCGGACGAGGGCGACGACAGGCGAAAGCGTGAGGCGGGCTATGTGGGCGAGCTGTTCCTGATGGGGGCGGGGGC
Source organism: Caulobacter sp. NIBR2454 (assembly GCF_027474405.1). Taxonomy (GTDB): domain Bacteria; phylum Pseudomonadota; class Alphaproteobacteria; order Caulobacterales; family Caulobacteraceae; genus Caulobacter. Next base: position 27,086 of record NZ_CP114871.1, on the reverse strand, counting down.
GTTGTTCTTCGGCTTCAACGTCGCCCCCACCGAGGAGATGATGATCATTGCGCAGAAGATGACCGCGGCCCACACGGTGTTTTTGGTCATGGGCTCGATGATCGCCCTGCATCTGCTGGTCTACGCCCTGGCGCTACGGGGTCAGCACGAACGGCCCGAGGGCGCGGGCCATGTGGCGACCTTCCTGCACTACACCCTGGCCGGCTATGGAGTCGCCCTGGCGATCAGCCTCGGCGTCCTGTGGTTCTTCGAACGGCTTGATGGCGTGGATGCGGCTATGGCCGCTCAAATGGCCGTCGTTCTAGGCCTGCCCGCCTCGATCGGCGCGGCCGCGGCGCGGCTGGTGCTCTGATGGCCAGGCGCACGACGAAGAAGGCGCCGCCGGCCACGCAGCGGGTTCCCGTTCTGGAATGGATGGCCGCCGTCCTTGGGGGGTTGATGGCTCTCTTGCTGCTGGCGCTGGTGCTGATCGACGCTCGCCGTCAGCACGAGCCGCCGGTCCTGGTGGTCGAGGCCCGCGAGATCGCATCGACGGCGGGTGGTTGGCGGGTGCTTTTCGAGGTGCGCAACGAAGGCGGTGAGACCGCGGCCCAGGTGCAGGTCATCGGCGCCCTCGCCAGCGGCGAGGAAGCTCACGCCGTGATAGACGACGTTCCAGGACGCTCCAGCGCCGAGGGCGGTCTGTTCTTCAGTGAAGATCCGCGCGCCGGCCGATTGGCCCTGCGCGCGGAAGGATTCATCGAGCCCTAGGCGAGGCCCTTGAGCTCGCCGACCAGGTCGGTCTTCTCCCAGGAGAATCCGCCTTCGTTATCGGGCGTGCGGCCAAAGTGGCCGTAGGCGGCGGTGCGCGCGTAGATCGGCTTGTTGAGGCCCAGGTGCTCGCGGATGGCGCGCGGTGTGGCGCCGCCGATCAGCTCGGGCAGGATGCGCTCAAGCTCGGCCGGATCAACCTTGCCCGTACCGTGCAGGTCCACGTGGAACGAGACCGGCTTGGCCACGCCGATGGCGTAGGCGATCTGAATGGTGCAGCGCTCGGCCAGGCCAGCGGCCACGACGTTCTTCGCCAGGTAGCGGCAGGCGTAGGCGGCCGAGCGATCGACCTTGGTCGGGTCCTTGCCCGAGAAGGCGCCGCCGCCGTGCGGGGCCGCGCCGCCGTAAGTGTCGACGATGATCTTGCGGCCAGTGATGCCGGCGTCGCCGTCGGGACCGCCGATTTCGAAGCGACCAGTCGGATTGACCAGCCACTGGGTCTTCTTGGTGATCAGGCCTTCGGGGAAGATCGGCAGGATGTGCGGCTTGATGAGGTCCAGCACGCGCTTGCTGGTGGCCATCTTGCCGTCGATCTTCTTCTTGTGCTGGTGCGACACCACGATGGAGACGACGCGGACCGGCTTGCCGTTCCCGTCATATTCCAGGGTCACTTGGCTCTTGGCGTCGGGCTCCAGCTCGCTCAGCTCGCCGCTGTGGCGCAGCTGGGCCAGCTTGCTCAGGATGTTGTGGCTGTACTGCAGGGTGGCCGGCATCAGCTCCGGGGTCTCGGTGCTGGCGTAGCCGAACATGATGCCCTGGTCGCCGGCGCCCTCGTCCTTCTTGTCGGTCGAGTCCACGCCCTGGGCGATGTGAGCCGACTGACCGTGCAGGTAGCAGGCGTACTTGGCCTTCTCCCAGTGGAAGCCCTTTTGCTCGTAGCCGATATCCTTGATCGCGGCGCGAACCTTGGGCTCCAGCGACTTGATGATGTCCTTGGTCAGGGCCTTGTTGGCGGCCTTGTCGCCGCCTGGCTTGCCCGCGCGAACCTCGCCCGCCAGGACGATGCGGTTGGTGGTCACCAGGGTCTCGCAGGCGACCCGCGCCTCGGGGTCGGCGGCCAGGAAGGCGTCGACAACCGTGTCGCTGATCCGGTCGGCGACTTTGTCGGGGTGGCCTTCGGACACGCTTTCGCTGGTGAAGATATACGACGAACGGCTCACTAGACGCCTCCAGACGGGACCGTGGAACCCCACGGTGATACTCCCGAACCTATAAAGATAACTTTATGTCCCGCGCAAGGCGTCAGGCGCTGACGATCTCTTCGTCTTCTTCGTCAGCCATGGAGCGGACAAGCTCCAGGATGCGCCGGCGTACGCGGGGGCGGCGGATCTTTGGAAACAGCTCCGCCAACTCCAGACCCTCGGGAGTCATTAGGAAGGTGTTGGCGAACGGATTGGCCGCGGACTCGGCGAAATCGGCGGTGCGCCCTTGGCTCGGATCGGCCAGGTCGTCGAAAAAGAAGGCGACCGGAATCTGCAGGCTGCGAGCGATTTCGTAGAGTTTGGAGGCGCTGACTCGGTTCGCGCCACGCTCATACTTCTGCACTTGCTGGAACGTCAGACCAAGGTCCTCGGCGAGGCGTTCTTGACTGATGCCGAGGGAACGGCGTCGTAGCCTGATCCTTGCGCCGACATGGACGTCGATAGGATTAGGCGACCGTTCAACGTCGCTATTGTCGTCCATTCCCACCCTGACTGATCGACTGTCGCTTTCTTAGCGGTATGCGCTCAAATAACTTTGCTTTTCAAGAGCGCCGCCCTGCGACGGCGCAGGCCAGCTCCAAATGAAGCTAGAATCATAACGCCAAATGGCGCGTCGCCAAGCAGACTGTATACAGTTTTTGGAGCTAAGGCGGGCAGCGCTGCATCTATGACCCCCGTTTCGCCCAATCCAAGGCGCGCATTGGGAACAATCCGACCATAGGCGTCGATCATGGCCGAGACGCCCGTCGGCGTGGCGCGGATCATCGGCGTCCCCGTCTCGATGGCGCGATAGCTGGCCAGGTTCAGATGCTGCAGAGGACCGGAAGTCTGGCCGAACCAGGCATCATTGGAGATGTTGACGATGGCGCGCGGACGACGTGCGTCGTCTCCCGCCTGGATGAAGCCCGGGAATAGGCTCTCGTAACAGATCAGCGGCTGAATCCGGAAAAGCCCGGCCGGCTCCAGCGGCTGCGGCCGGGGACCAGGGGTGAAGCCATCGCCAACCTGAACCATCTGCTTGAGGCCCAGCTTGTCAGCCCAGCTCTCCAGCGGCAGGTATTCGCCGAAAGGCGTCAGCCGGTGCTTGTCGTAGACGCCGGTCACCTCCAGCGCCGTGGTGCGGCGCAAGCTGATCAGGCTGTTGTAGTAGATTGGCCGATCCGGCGTGCCGTCGATCCGATAGGCGCCGAGGATCAGGGCCTGGCCCGGCTGGAGGGCCTTTTCGATGGCCTCGCGGGTCCAGGTTCCGTGCGCCAGATAGGAGTCCGCCGCATCCGGGATGGCCCCTTCAGGCCAGACGATCAGGTCCGGGACGCGCGCGGCCCGCTGGCGGGTCAGGCGAAGGTGCCGGATGACGATGTCGGTGAATACGGCCTCGTCATATTTCACCGACTGCTGGACATCCGCCTGGACGATGCGCACCAAAGGGGCGTCTGCGGCCGTCGGAGCGGCGTGTTTCACACGCCAGCCACCCCAGCCGTAGAGCGCTACGAGGCCGGCGAGCCCTCCGGCCGCGGCGATGCGGCCGCGCGGACCCTCGAAGATGACGGCGAAACTGGCGGCGATGGCGAGCGTGACCCAGGTCAGGCCGTAGGCGCCGAACAGGGCGGCGGCCTGGGACGGATAGGACCCGGCCTCCCAGCTCTGGCCCGGCAGATTCCAGGGGAAGCCTGTCAGGATATGGCCACGTAGCCATTCGGCGGCGGCGAACAGGCCCGCGAACAGCAGCACTCGCCGAGCTCCGGGCGGCGCGAAGCGCCGATAGACGAGCGCGGCGAAACCCCAGAACAGGCCGAGCCCCGACGCCAATAGCGTCGGCGCGAAGGGCGCCATCCACGCCTGGGCGGGATTGACCAGAAAGGCCTCGGCCACCCACCAGATGCTCAGGCCGAAATAGGCCAGGCCGGCGAGCCATCCGCGAAAGAACGCCGACGACAACGGGCTGCTCTGGTCGGCCCCGTCGAGATTGCGCAAAAGCAGCGCATAGCCCAGCAGGCCGGGCAGAATTCCGAACGGAGGGTGCGCCAGGGCCGCGGCGAGCCCGGCGCCCAGAGACAGGATCGCCGACAGCCAGGGCGCGCGCCAGGCCTGCCTCATCCTGGGGGCGACCCCGGCGCGGACCCGCCTGATCATCCGGCGGCGGCCCCCGTGGCCTCGGCGTGTCGGGCGGCGGGGCGGATGCGGACGCGTTTGACCCGGCGGGGGTCGGCGTCGGTGACTTCCAGATCAAAGCCGCCCGGATGGCTGATGACCTCGCCGCGCTGCGGCACGCGGCCCGCGATCGCCGTGACGAGGCCGCCGACGGTGTCGATGTCTTCCTCAAAGTCGGCCGGCGCCAGCTCCTCGACGCCCATGGCGGCCTCCAGATCCTCCAGCATGGCGCGGGCGTCCGCCTCGAACACCCCGCCGGGGCGCTGGACCACACCCGAGGTCTGGGCCTCGTCATGTTCGTCGGCGATGTCGCCGACCACCGCTTCGACCAGATCCTCCATGGTCACCAGACCATCGGCGCCGCCGAATTCGTCGATGACCACGGCCATATGGATGCGGCTGGTCTGCATGCGCAGCAGCAGGTCGGCGGCGCGCATGGACGGCGGCACATAGAGGATGTCGCGGCGCAGCCGGTGCAAGACGGGCTGATCGGGGGTGGGCCGCTTGCTCTCGTCCGCCAGCATCTTGAACACGTCCTTGACGTGAACGAAGCCGACGGGATCGTCGAGCGTGTCGCGATAGATCGGCATCCGCGAATGTTCGGCCTCGATGAAACGGGCGAGCAGTTCGCTGAAGGCGGTGGCGATGTCCACGGCGACGATGTCCGCGCGCGGCGTCATCACGTCTTCAACGCGGAGGGTCTGGAAGGCCTCGGCCTGATCCACCAGGTCGGCGGCGGAGGAATCGTGGGGAGTGGCGGCTTCGGCCCCCCGCATTTCGCGCTCGCCCGACAGCTTGCGGCGCATCTTTCGAAGAAACGCCCGAACCCCCCGGCTTTTACGCGCGGCGGTTTCGGGCGGTTGACTTGGATCGTCGCTAGGCATGGGTCCCTTGGGGGTCGCCGCGCTCGGCATAGGGGTCAGGAACGCCCAGGCCGGCGAGAACTTCGCGCTCCAGGGCCTCCATCTCCTCCGCTTCGGCGTCGGATAGATGATCGTAGCCTACAAGATGAAGCACCCCATGCGCCACAAGGTGTTGCAGGTGGTGCGCCAGCGGCTTGCCCTGCTCGATCGCTTCGCGTTCGCAGACCCCGAAGGCCAGGCAAATGTCGCCCAGGCTGTTTTCGGGGTTCTCGGGCGCGGGGAAGGACAGGACGTTGGTCGGCTGGTCGCGCTCGCGAAAGCGCGCATTGAGCTCATGAACAGCGTCGTCGTTTGTCAGAAGCACCACGCAGCCGCCGGTGTGGCCGGCCTTGGCCAGGGCGGCGAGGGCGGCTTCGAGAACCAGAGCTTCGACTTGCGGCAGGGCCGCCGTCCAGGCGTCGTCCTCGATTTCGACGTCGATGTCGCTCATCGACCGCGCTTTTCGGCGTCGGCGTCGTAGGCCTTGACGATACGCTCCACCAGCGGGTGGCGGACCACGTCCGAGGCGCTGAAGCGCGACACGGCCACGCCCTTGACCCCTTCCAGGATCGCCACGGCATGCGCCAGGCCGGAGTCGCCCGCGTTGAGCAGGTCGATCTGGCTGGGGTCGCCGGTAACCGCCATCTTGGCCCCCTCGCCCAGGCGGGTCAGGACCATCTTCATCTGGAGACGTGACGCGTTCTGCGCCTCATCCACGATGACGAAGGCGTGGCTCAGGGTTCGGCCGCGCATGAAGGCGATGGGCGCGACCTCGATCTCGCCCTTCTCGCGACGCCGCCGCAGCTGGTCGGCGCCCATGATGTCGTTCAGGGCCTCCCAGACAGGGGCCATGTAGGGATCGACCTTTTCGTTCAGGTCGCCGGGCAGGAAGCCAAGGCGCTCGCCAGCCTCCACGGCCGGGCGGGTGACGATGAGGCGATCCACCTCGCCGCGCATCAGCAGGCCGGCGCCATGGGCGACAGCCAGGAAGGTCTTGCCCGTGCCGGCTGGGCCCAGCCCGAACACCAGGTCGAAGCGACCCAGGGCGTCTAGATAGTTGGCCTGGGCGGCGGTCTTGGCCGCCACCATGCCGCGTCGAGACCCGGATGGAGAACGCGCGTCGCCGCCGGCGCGGACCTGACCGATGGCGGCGCGCACATCAGCCTCCCCAACCTCCACGCCGCTCTCGGCCCGGGCGGCGATCAGGCCGATGGCGGCCTGGGCCTGGCGGCGGGACTTGGCGTCGCCGTTGATCGACACGCCGCCGCCGGGGGTTTCGATCAGGACCCGGAAGGCATCTTCGATGAGGGCGGCGTGACGGCTCGACGGGCCGGAGACGGCGCGCTGGGCGACGTCGGAAAGGGCGGTGAATTCAGGCGTCTTGCTCACGCAGGCTCCAAAACGGGCGCCAGAACGCCCGCAAGGCTGTTCTTGGAGGCGCCGGTGATCTTCACAGGAACGATCTGTCCGATCAGCTGTTCCGGCCCCTCGCAGTGGACACCGTTCAGATAGGGGCTGCGGCCGACGATCTGGCCAAGGTGACGGCCCTTGCGCTCGAACAGGACGGGTACGGTGCGGCCGACCACCCGGTTGTTGAAGCCGATGGTCTGCTCGTCGAGCAGGGCCAGAAGGCGGGCCAGCCGCTCCTCCTTGACCTCTTCCGCCACCTGGCCCGGCATGGCGGAGGCGGGGGTTCCGGGACGCTTGGAATATTTGAACGAGAAGGCCGCCGCGTAGCGGACCTCGCGGATCAGGTTCAGGGTCGCCTCGAAATCGCCGTCCCGCTCGCCGGGGAAGCCGACGATGAAATCGCCGCTCATGGCGATGTCCGGTCGCGCGGCGCGGATTTTCTCGACCAGGCGAAGATAGCTTTCGGCCGTATGGGCGCGGTTCATGGCCTTGAGGATCTTGTCCGACCCGGACTGCACGGGCAGGTGCAGGTAGGGCATCAGCTCGGGAAGCTCGCCGTGCGCCTCGATGAGCGCCTCGTCCATGTCGGCCGGGTGGCTTGTAGTGTAGCGGATCCGGTCCAGGCCATCGATCTTGGCCAGGCGGCGCACAAGATTGGCCAGCCCGCCCTCATAGGCGTTGACGTTCTGGCCCAGCAGGGTGACCTCGCGCACGCCCTTGTCGGCCAGGCCCTGGGCCTCGGCGACGATCGTGTCCATCGGACGGGACCATTCGCCACCGCGCGTATAGGGCACCACGCAGAAGGTGCAGAACTTGTCGCAGCCTTCCTGCACGGTGAGGAAGGCGGTCACGCCGGTCACATGGCGTTCGGCGGGCAGGGCGTCGAACTTCTCATCCGCCGCGAAATCGGCCGACAACCGCTCGCCGCTGTGGCGGTGGGCGCGGGCGATCAGTTCGGGCAACTGGTGATAGGCCTGGGGCCCGACCACCAGATCCACCGCCGGCTGGCGATGCATGATCTCCTTGCCCTCGGCTTGGGCGACGCACCCCGCCACGGCGATGGTCATCTGGCCGCCGGCCTCGGCCTTGCGGTTCTTCATCAGCTTGATCTGACCAAGCTCGGAATAGACCTTTTCCGTGGCCTTCTCGCGGATGTGGCAGGTGTTCAGCACCACCAGGTCCGCGCCTTCCGGATCATCGACCATGCCGTAGCCGAGCGGGCGCAGGACATCAGCCATGCGTTCGCTGTCGTAGACGTTCATCTGGCAGCCGTAGGTCTTGATGAAGAGGCGCTTCAGGGGCGCGCCCTCGACCGCGGCTTGGGCGGTGGTCGTGTCGGTCATCGCGGCGTTATGGGGTTGTGGACAACCTGATGCAAGGTCGTGGCGGCCACACCCGGCGCGATCATTCGTCCAGCGGCATGCCGTAGAGTTCGAGCCGGTGGTCGATCAGCTTGTAGCCAAGCTTGCGGGCGATCGCCTGCTGCAGGGCTTCGATCTCCTCGTCCACGAACTCGACGACCTTGCCGGTCTTCATGTCGATCAGGTGGTCGTGGTGGTGATCGGGGCGCTCTTCATAGCGCGAGCGACCGTCACGGAAGTCGTGGCGCTCGATGATGCCGCTTTCTTCGAACAGGCGGACGGTGCGGTAGACCGTGGCGATCGAGATGTGCGGATCGATGGCGTGGGCGCGGCGGTGCAGCTCCTCGACATCGGGATGGTCTTCGGCCGACGACAGCACCCGCGCGATGACGCGCCGCTGGTCGGTCATCCGCATGCCTTTTTCGGCGCAAAGCTTTTCGAGGCGGTCCAAGGGGCTGTCTCCAGGTCTTGTGCGTCGCCGCCAACATAGGCGGAGGACGATCAGGTGTTAAGCGCGCGACGCATGACGAGGGCGTCCACTTCGCCGTCGGGTCGGTGATAATAGCCGCGCCGACGTCCGACTTGCTCGAAACCGGCCGTTTCGTAAAGGCCGAGCGCGGCAAGATTGTCGATGGCGACTTCCAGAAAAAGGCTCGCCGCGCCCTGGCCCTGGGCTGCTGACGCCGCCGCCTGTACGAGCCGGCGGCCCAGTCCGGCGCGCCGCGCGGCCGGATCGACGGCGATGGTCAGGATTTCGGCCTCGTCGGCCGCGGTGCGCCAGAGGATGAAGCCCTGGCCCTCCTCGATCAGTCCGTCGCTGCCGCTGGCAAGTAGGTCGGCCAGCTCCGCCTGCGGCCAGGGCGCCTCGAAGGCCGCCCGGTGCAAGGCGGCCAGTTCAGCGCTGTCGGAGGCGAGGGCGGCCCTCATGCGTCGGGCAGGGTGGCGTAGGGTGGGCGCAGGTATAGTGGCTTGGGCGGCGCGGCGGCGGGGTCGGCCAGAGCCCCGAGCCGCGCGACCGAGGCGGGATCGGGCGCGGGCAGGGGCTCGGCGCGCGAAATGGCCAGACGATCGGCCAGCAGAGCCGCGCCTGAACCAATCAGGGTGACAGGCCGCTCCCCAAACACACGATGCGCCGCCGTCAGCGCTTCTTCAGCTGTCTCGGCGGTGGGGTCAGTCAGGGCTTGACCGCCATCGAAGGCGCGCCAGTAGACCTGACCCTTGCGAGCGTCGATCACGGCGATCCGCGGCCCTTCCTGTCCCTCGGCCAGGGCGTCGAGAGTTCCGACGCCGATGCAGGGGATGTCGAGCGCCGTCGCGAGGCCCTTGGCGAAGGCCAGGCCGACGCGCAGGCCGGTGAATGAGCCGGGGCCGACCGTGACGGCGATGCGGTCCAAGCGTGCGAAGGGAAGGTCCGTCTGGGCCATCACCTCGCGCACCATGCCGCCCAGGACCTCCTGGTGCCCGCGGGTCATGGGTTCGGTGCGGCTCGCCAGGATTTGGCCGTCGTCGATGACGGCGGCGGCGCAGGCTGCCAGGCAGGTGTCGATGGACAGGACGATCACGTCCCGCACCTAGACGATATGAGCCGTCGGCTCAAACCGGAACGTCAGAGGACCTGTTCGACGCGGGTCACTTCGGGGACGTAGTGCTTGAGCATGTTTTCGACGCCGGACTTCAGCGTGGCCGATGACGAGGGGCAGCCCGAGCACGCGCCGCGCATGTGCAGGTACACAGCGCCGGTATCGGGCTCGAACCGGGAAAAGACGATGTCGCCGCCATCCTGGGCGACGGCCGGGCGGATGCGGGTGTCGAGCAAATCCTTGATCTCGGCGACGATCTGGGCGGTTTCGCCCTCATATACGCCTTCGTCATGACCGACGGCTTCGGCGTCCGTCAGCAGCGGGCGGCTGGAGGTGAAGTGATCCATCACCGACGCCAGGATCGGGGCCTTCAGGTGAGGCCATTCGGATTCCGCCGCCTTGGTCACGGTCAGGAAGTCGGGACCGAAGAACACGCGGACCACATCGCCCAGGTCGAACAGGGCGGTCGCCAGGGGCGAGACCTGCGCTTCTTCCGGCGTGCGGAATTCGCGCGTGCCTTCGCCGAGCACTTCACGGCCGGGGAGGAACTTCAGGACGTCCGGGTTGGGCGTGGCTTCGGTCTGAATGAACATGCGCCACAGATGGCGCTGCATCGGCCCAAAGGCAAGGGATCAGGCGCGCTCGTAGATTCCGGTCAGCCGCCCCTTGGCCAATACCTTGCCTTCCATCGCCTTCAGAACCGCCTTGCGGCCGGGGGTTCCGGTCAGAGCCAGGGGCTCGGACAGGGCGAAGAACTGGAAGACATAGCGATGAGGCCCGTGGCCGGTGGGTGGGTCCGGCGGCAGGTAGTCGGACCGCATATAGGCGTTCTTGCCGGTCTGGACGTCGTCGGTGGAGATGGCGTCGGCGGCCAGATGACCGTTGGCCGGCAGGTTCCAGGCGATGGCGTGGACCAGCGGGTCGGGCGTCGGCGCGTCAGGATCCTCGACCATCAGCACCACGTCGGCCGTGCCGTCCGGCGCGCCAGACCACGTCAAGGAGGGAGACTTGCCCTCGCCGTCGGCCGTGAACGGCGCCAGCAGCCGCGCGCCGTCTTGAAAATCACCGCTGGAGACCTTCAGCGTCTCCGGCGCGCCATCGAAAGGGTCGAGGAAGTAGGCGATCTTCATCTCGCCGGCGCGGGCATAGCGCAGCAGGTCGCCGATGAAGCGGGGAATCTTCTCGAGCATGGCGGGTCTCCTTGCGCGCGATCAACGCGCCGCAGGGTCGGCCGTTGCTAAGCTAGATCGACGATTTCGTCGTCGGTCAGGTCGCCGGGCACCACCGTGACCGGGATCTTGCGCGAGCCAAAGCCCACCCCGTCCTTGGCGATGGAGGCGACCAGGGCGCCGGGCCCCCGTCCGCCGGCCGCCGCGGCCAGGACTAGGACCTTGATCTCCGGATCGGCGGCGATCACCGCGCGAATAGCCGCCTTGGTGTTCTCGGCATGCTTGATCAGGAATTCGGGCGCCTCGCCGGTTTCGGCGACTACCTGTTCGGCCAGCTTTTGCAGCACGGCCTCGGCCTCGACCCGCTCCTGGCGTTCGATCTCCTCGCGCACGCCGGACCAGTGCTCGAACACCGCCGGCTCGATCACGCGCAGCAGGGCCACATGGCCGCCCGTGGAGCGGGCGCGGCGACAGGCGTAGCGCAGGGCCGCGGCGAACTCTTCGCTGTCGTCGGCGATGACCAGGAATTTGCGTCGGCTCATGGGCCGAAGGTGACCGAGGCCGCCGCAACGCGCAAGCGGCCCCGATTTCAGCCCCTCAAAGCTTGAGGAAGCCGACCAGCTTCTTGGTTTCGGCCACCACCGGATCGGCGATGGCGCGGGCGCGCTCGGCGCCGTCCTTGAGGACCGCGTCGATCTGGGCCGGATCGGCCATCAGTTCACGCATGCGCGCGCCGATGGGGCTCATCTTCTCGACCGCCAGCTCGGCCAGGGCCGGCTTGAATGTGCCGAAACCCTTGCCACCGAATTCCGCGATCACCTGATCCTTGGTCTGGCCGGACAAGGCCGCATAAATATCGACCAGGTTCTTGGCCTCGGGTCGGCCAGCCAGACCTTCGAGCGTCTCGGGCAGAGGCTCGGGATCGGTCTTGGCGCGGCGGATCTTATTGGCGATGGCGTCTGCGTCATCCATCAGGTTGATGCGTGAAGCGTCCGACGGATCGGACTTGCTCATCTTGGCCGCGCCGTCGCGCAGCGACATGACCCGGGTCGCCGGCCCCTCGATGACGGGCTCGGTGACGGGGAAGAAGCCCGGCGCGTTGAAGTCGTTGTTGAACTTCTGGGCGATGTCGCGGGTCAGCTCCAGATGCTGCTTCTGGTCCTCGCCCACCGGCACGTGGGTGGCCTTGTAGAGCAGGATGTCGGCGGCTTGGAGCACCGGATAGGTGTAGAGGCCGACGCTGGAGCGTTCCTTGTGCTTGCCGCTCTTTTCCTTGAACTGGGTCATGCGATCGAGCCAGCCGAGGCGGGCGACGCAGTTGAAGATCCAGGCCAGCTCGGCGTGTGCGGGCACGGCCGATTGCGGGAAGATGGTGGCCTTCTTCGGATCAAGCCCCGCGGCGATATAGGCGGCGGCGATCTCGCGGGTCTGGGCGGCTAGTACGGCCGGATCCTGCCACACGGTGATGGCGTGCATGTCGGCCACGAAGATGAACGGCTTTTCGTCCTGGATGTCGACGAAACGCTTCAGGGCGCCGAGATAGTTGCCCAGGTGCAGGGCGCCCGAGGCCTGGATGCCGGACAGGATGCGTTTTGGGCCGGTGTAAGGGGCCGGAGCTTGGTCGGTCATGGGAGTGCGCTTCTTTGAAAGATCGGAACGTGCGGCGTCGGGCCCGCGAGCGGGCTCTCAGGAGCAGCGCCATCGCCACGTGTCGCGTCCGGTCAGAACCATGGCCCGCTGGATAGAAGACGGGAGGCGCCGCGGCAAGCGCCGTCAGGTCTTGCGACGCCTAAGGACGGCCTTGGCCTCGGCGGGTGTGACGCCGCCAAAGGCGAACAGCAGCACCGGATAAAGCGCCCCGCCGACCATGCAGACGGCCAGGATGGCGATCTCCTTGCTCCCGAACGGCAGGATCGAGAGGGGGTCCTCGATCAGCGGTCTAAAATGCGACGCCAGGCCAAGCAGCGCGCCGAGCAGCAGGCTAGCGAGCGCCACGCGGATGACCTTGCTCACCGCCCGCTTGCTCGGCCGATAGTCGCCGCGCCGGGCCAGGGTGGCGATCATCTGCACCACCGTCAGCCAGGCGGCGAAGCTGGTCGCGGCGGCGATGCCTGGGATGCCGATGATCTGAAAGAGGACCAGCCCCAGGACGATATTCACCGCCACCGAGATCAAGGCGAACCGCATGGGCGCCTTGGTGTCCTGGCGCGCGAAGAACACCGGCGACAGCACGCGGGCCAGAACGAAGGCCGGCACGCCCCAGCCGTAGTGCAGCAAGGCCGCCGCCGTGGCGCGGGCGTCCACAAGCGTGAATTCGCCCCGGGTGAAAAGAGCGTCGATCAGGAAGAATGGCATGGCCGAAAGCGCCGCCGCGGCCGGGAGGGTCAGGGCCAGGGAGAAGACGATGGCCTGGTCGGTGGCCGTCTGAGCCTCCTCCGCGTCGCCGGCCTGCACCGCCTGGGAAAGGCGCGGCAGCAGGGCCACGCCCACGGCCACGCCCACCAGGCCGAGCGGCAGCTGATAGAGGCGGTCGGCCACGGCCAGCCAGGAGCGGCCGCCGGGCACGAAGCTGGCCATGATGCTGGAGATGAAGATGTTGATCTGGGTGGCGCTGGCGGCGATGGCGCCCGGGATGGCCAGGGCCACCAGGGTCTTGACCTCCGGCGTCAAGCGCGGCCAGCGCAGCCGGATGTCCGCCCCGGCCTTGCGCGCACCCCACCACAGGACCCCGGCCTGCAGAACACCGGCCGCCAGCACCGCCCAAGCCGAGGCCCAAGCGCCGGCGATCGGGTTGGTCTGCGGCCAGACGGCGGCCAGCATCACGATGTTGAGCAGGATCGGAAAGGCGCCGGAGACGATGAACCGCCCTCGGGCGTTCAGAACCCCCGAGAGCAAGGCCCCGATGGCCATGCAGGGCAGGTAGGGCATGCTGATCTGGGTGAGGGTGACCGCCAGCTTGAACTTCACAGGATCGTCGGCATAGCCGGGATTGATGGCGTACATCAGCCAGGGCATGGCCAGCTGAGCCGCCAGGGTCAGCAGGATAGTCGCCGCCGCGAGCGAAGCCAGGGCGTCCGACGCGATGCGGTCGGCCTCAGCCTCGCCCTGTCCCTTCAGGGTCCTGGCGTAGGCGGGCACGAAGGCCGCCGCGAACGCGCCCTCGGCGAAGATGCGCCGGAACAGGTTCGGGAACGACAGCATGGTGTTGTAGACGTCGGCCGCCGGCGTCGCGCTGGCGCCCAGGCGGGCGGTGATCACCAGATCGCGGGCCAGCCCCATGAACCGGCTGACCAGAGTCAGGCCCGAATAGATCATAGAGGAGCGGATCATGCCGCCGCCGCGACGCTTGGCGGGCGGAGTGGGCGCGTCGGTCGGGGCGGGCTCGGTCACATTCGGCTTCTGCGCCCGACCTCGAAAGCGGTCAAGGGAGCCTTTAGCGCCGGCTCGCGTTCAGCTTGACCGCATGTTCGCGGCCGGGGCGTCCGACGGACCATGACCTTACCGCAAATCCTCGCCTTCTCCCTGGTCGGGGTGACCATTCTGGCCTTCATCTGGGGTCGCTGGCGCTATGACCTGGTGGCGCTGGGCGCCCTTGCGGCTGGCGTGGCCATCGGAGTGGTGCCCGCCGAGAAGGCCTTTGAAGGCTTTTCCAACGACATCGTCATCATCATCGGCAGCGCCCTGGTGGTCAGCGCGGCCATCGCTCGCTCAGGCCTGATCGAGATGATCATGCGGCCCCTGCTGCCGCACCTGAAGACGGAGCGCACTCAGGTCCCGGTTCTGGCCGGCGCGACGACGCTGCTGTCGATGATGACCAAGAACGTCGGCGCCCTGGCCATCCTGATGCCGTCGGCCTTGGCCACGGCCAAGCGCACCGGCTCATCCCCGGCCCGGTTGCTGATGCCGATGTCCTTCGGTTCGCTGGTCGGCGGGCTCGCCATCCTGGTCGGCACTTCGCCCAACATCATCGTCTCAGGCGTGCGTCAGGAGGCCACCGGCGAGCCGTTCGGCATGTATGATTTCACGCCGGTTGGGGCGTGCCTGGCGGTGCTAGCGCTGACCTATCTGACCCTGGCCTACCGCATCCTGCCCAAGGACCGTCAGGGCACGGTCAGTCTCGACGCGGCCCTGGCCGCGAACGCCTATGTCACCGAGGCGCAAGCGCCGGAGGACTGGGTTCTCGGCAGCCTGCGGGTGAGCACGCTCAATACGATCGGCGAAGGGGACGTGACCCTGGTCGCGCTGATGCGAAAGGGAAAGCGAAAGGCTAACCCGCACCCCAACACCAAGATTCTGCCCGGCGACATCCTTCTCCTGGAAGGCGAGCCGCAGTCGCTCGATGACGTCATCGTCAAGGCCAAGCTGCGCCTGACCCGCTCGGACCGCCCCGTGGCCATGAGCGAACCCACCGACGAGGTGAGGGTCGTCGAGGCGATCATCGGCGCCGACAGTCCCCTGATCGCCTCTACGGCGCGCAACCTGGCGCTGCACGAGGAGTTTGGGGTCAATCTTCTGGGCGTCAGCCGGGGCGGCTACCGGACGACCCAGCGGCTCGAGACGGTGCGCCTGCGGTCGGGCGATGTTCTGGTGCTGCAGGGATCGGAGCGCAACCTGCCCGCCGCTCTGCAGGCCCTGGGCTGCCTGCCCTTGGCCGAGCGGGAGGTGCGGCTGGGCGGCATTCGTCATGTCTTCACCCCGGCCGCCATTCTGGCGGTCGCCATGGTGCTGGTGGCCTTTGGCGTGGTTCCGGTGGCGATGGCGTTCTTCGGTGCGGCGGTGCTGATTGTCGCCATGGGTTCGCTGCGTATGCGCGAGGCCTACGCCGCACTGGACGCCCCAGTTCTGATCCTGATCGCCGCCCTGATCCCGGTGAGCGACTCCATCCAGGCGACCGGCGGCGCTGATCTGATCGGAGGGTGGCTGTCGGCCTTCTTCCAGGACATGCCGGCCATGGTCGCCTTGGCGGCGATGATGATGGTGGCCATGGCCGCCACGCCGTTCCTGAACAATGCGGCCACCGTGCTGATCGCCGCGCCCATCGGCATGAGCCTGGCCCAGCGCCTGGGCCTCAGCCCCGACCCTTTTTTGATGGCGGTCGCGGTCGGGGCGGGTTGTGATTTCCTCACCCCCATCGGCCACCAGTGCAACACCCTGATCCTGGGGCCGGGGGGCTACAAGTTCGGGGATTACGCCCGGCTGGGCGCGCCGCTTTCCATTCTGGTGGTGGCGATCGGCACGCCCCTGATCGCATTCTTCTGGCCCTTGACCGGCGGCTAGCGTGCGACGCTGGCCCTGGCGCGTTGCAGGCGCCCGGTCTTGGCGGCGGCCTCGCCCTCTTCCAGCACCGACATCAGGGCGGTCTTGAGGGCGGCGCGGCGGCGGCTGTCCTTGATTTTCTCGCCCTCTGCGGTCTGGACGTAGAAGGCGTCGACCGCCCGCTCGCCATAGCCGTCGATGTGGGCCGACTGGATCGACAGTTCGGCTTCTGAAAGCGTACGAGCCAGGGCCTCAAGCAGGCCCGCGCGGTCCCGGCCCGAGGCCTCGACCACCGTAGCGTCTTCCGACGCCTCGTTGTCGATGGCCACGCTGGGCGCAATCGCGAAGGCGGCCGTGCGGCCGAGGTCCAGACTGCGGCGCGGTTCAAGCTGACTGGGCTCGCCGCGACCGGCGCTTTCCAAGGCCTCGACCATGCGATGCAGGGCGCGCGGGTTGTCGCAGCCATAGGGCGCGCCGGCGGTGTCCTGCACATGAAAGACGTCCAGCGCGAGACCTTGGCGCGAGGTGAAGACCCGCGCTCCGACCACATTTGCGCCCAGACCCGCCAAGGCCAGGGCGAGATCGGCGAACAGGCCCCGCCGATCCTGGGCGGCGATCACGATCTCGGCGGCGTTGCGGTCCGTGCGGATGCGCGCTTCCGCCGCCGCGCCGCCGTGCAGGGCCGCGCGGCGTGACAGGGCGGCGTGCGTCAACAGCTCTTCCGGCGGGAAGGCGCTGAAATAGGCGTCTTCCATGGCGGCGGCCCAACCGCTTGCGGCGGGATCTGTTTGCGCCAGCATGGCGCGGGCGTCCTGGGCCACGGCGGTGTGGTGGCGGCGCGCGGCGCCGGCCGGGTCGGAGCCCCGGCCACCCCGGAAGGTGGCTTCAGTGGCCCCGTAAAGCTCGCGCAGCAACTGGCCCTTCCACCCATTCCACACACCCGGACCCACGGCCCGGATGTCGGCCACGGTCAGCACCAGCAGCAGCCTCAGGCGCTCGGGATTTTCCACGATGCGCGCGAAGGAAGCCACGGTCTGGGGGTCGGCCACGTCGCGCTTCTGGGCGTAGTCACTCATCACCAGGTGGTGTTCGACCAGCCAGGCGACCAGTTCGACCTTGCTGCGCTCCACGCCCAGCCGCTCGCATGCGGAGCGGGCGGCGCGGGCGCCGGCCTTTTCCTGGCCGCCGACCCCGCCCTTGCCGGTATCGTGCAGCAGCATGGCGAGGAACAGGGACTCGCGGTCGTCGATCAGGGGCATGATCGACGCCGAGAGGGGGTGATCGTCCGCCAGGCGCCCTTCGGCCAGGTCGCCGATCACGCCGATGGCCCGCAGGGTGTGCTCGTCCACCGTGTACGAGTGGTACATGTTGAACTGCATCTGGCCGACCACGCGGCCAAATTCCGGCACGAAGCGGCCGAGAACCCCGGAGTCGTTCATCAGGGTCAGGGTCGTGTAGGCGCGCTTGCCTCGCGCCAGCACCGACAGGAACGCCTCGGCCGCCGCCGGGTCACGCCGTACCTTCGAGGTGATCAAGGGCAGACAGCGGGTCAGGGCGGTGAAGGCGTCGGGATGGATGTCCAGATCGCGCTCGTCGGCGATCTTGAACAGGCGGATCATGTCGACAGGGTCGCGTTCGAACACTTCACGTCCGTCCACGTTCAGGCGGCCGCCCTCCTCGTGGAAGCCGGGGCGATCGAGCGCTTTGCGCTTGGGACGGCCGGCGGGAAGGAAGCGCGAAAGGCCCTTGGGCTCGCGCTTGAACTGCTCGGCTTCCAGCTTGGCCGAGAAGGCGCGAGTGAGGGCCCCGACCTCCTTGGCGATCAGGAAGTAGCGGCGCATGAAGCGCTCGACCGCCGGCGTGCTGCCGTTGGGTCCCGCGCGGTCGCCATAGCCCATGCGCCGCGCGACCTCTGGCTGCAGGTCGAAGGTCAGGCGCTCTTCCGGCCGGCCCGTGGCGAAGTGCAGGTGGGCGCGGACCGCATGCAGGAAGTCGAAGGCGCGGACGAAGGCGCGGACCTCGCGGCGGTCGAAGATGGCGAGACGAAACACCTCGTCGGGATTATCGACCGGATAGATGTATTCGGCGATCCACATCAGGGTGTGCAGGTCGCGCAGCCCGCCCTTGCCCTCCTTGATGTTGGGTTCGACCATGTAGCGCGACAGGCCGGCCTTGTGCTGGCGATCGTCGCGCTCCTTGAGCTTGGCGGCGACGAAGGCGGCGCTGGTGCCCTTCATCACTTCATCGCGGAAGCGGCGCTTCAGCTCCTCGGCCAGGGCCTCGTCGCCGGTCAGGCGACGGGCTTCCAGGATCGAGGTGCGGATCGTGTAGTCCTCGCGCGACAGACGCACGCATTCATCGATGGTGCGCGAGGCGTGGCCGACCTTGAAGCCCAGATCCCACAGGGCGTAGAGCATGAACTCGATGACGCTCTCGGTGTGAGCGGTCTGCTTGTAGGGGCGCAGGAACAGCAGATCGAGGTCGGAGAACGGGGCCAGGACGCCCCGGCCATAGCCGCCGACCGCCATCAGGGCCAGACGCTCGCCCTCGGTGGGATTGCGGGCCCGGAAGATGTGGACGGTGGTGAAGTCGTAGAGGGCGGTGACCACCTCGTCGGTGACGCCGCAGAGCAGGCGGGCGGTCTCGACGCCGCCGGCGCCGTTCTCCAGCCGTTCCTTGACGATCATCCGGCCCCGAAACAGCGCGCCCTTGAGAATCTCGATAGCCCGACGGCGCTGCTCGGCCTGATCGCCCACGGCCTCCAGGGCGGCGGCGGACAGGCGTGTACGCAGGGCCGCGCCATCGACGACGTGTTCCAGACGGGTGGGGCGCAGGCGAGGTGGCATGTCGGCCTATATGGCGACGGTCGCCGGTTAAATTAAGGTTCGCAAACGGTAGAGAGCGTCGAGCGCCTCGCGAGGGCTCATTCCATCGACATCCAGTTCGGCCATCGCCTTTTCCATCGGCGAAGGACCGGTGCGGACCGGTTCGGGCGCCGTGGCCGCAAACAGCGGCAGGTCGTCGAGCCTCGCCGGGGCGTGGGCTTCGGATTCAAGACGCTCCAGCACATCGCGGGCGCGGGCGACCACGGGGGCGGGCACGCCCGCCAGCCGGGCCACATGCACGCCATAGGAGCGATCAGCCGGACCGGACGCCACCTCGTGCAGGAAGACCAGTTCGCCGTTCCATTCCTTAGCCCGCAAGGACAGGTTGGAGATATGGGCCAGCCGCCCCTCAAGGGTCGCCAACTCGTGATAGTGGGTGGCGAAAAGGCCCCGGCAGCGGTTCACGTCATGCAGGGCCTCGGCGCAGGCCCAGGCGATGGCCAGGCCGTCATAGGTGGCGGTGCCCCGGCCGATCTCGTCGAGGATGACGAAGGACCGCGGCGTGGCCTGGGTCAGGATGGCGGCGGTCTCGACCATCTCGGCCATGAAGGTCGAGCGGCCTCGAGCCAGATCGTCGCCAGCGCCCACACGGCTGAACAGACGGTCGACGACTCCAAGCTTCAGGCTCTTGGCCGGTACGTACGAGCCTGCCTGGGCCAGGATCGCCAGCAGGGCGTTCTGACGCAGGAAGGTCGATTTACCGGCCATGTTCGGCCCGGTGACGATGGAAAGCCGCGCCCCGGCCTCGCCCGCTGCGTCCAGGCGGCAGTCGTTGGGGGTGTAGGCCTCTCCCGCGCGCTTGACCGCCGCCTCGACCACCGGGTGGCGAGCGGCGCAGGCTTCGAAACAAAGGGAGCGGTCCACGACGGGACGGCAGGCTTGGGCGTCCTCGGCCCACTCGGCCAGGCCCGCGGCCACGTCCAACCGCGCCAGGGCGTCGGCGGCCGCTGCGATCGGTCCCGCCAGGAGCCGGGCCTCTTCGCGCCAGGTCTCGAAGGCGTCGATCTCGATCGCCTGGGCCCGTTCCCCCGCGGCGGCGATGCGGGCGTCCAGATCGGCCAGCTCCACGGTGGTGAAGCGCACCTGATTGGCCATGGTCTGGCGGTGGATGAAGGTGGCGTTCAGCGGCGGCTGGAACAGGGGGTCGGCCTTGCCGGCCGCGGCCTCGACAAAATAGCCGAGCACGCCGTTGTGCTTGATCTTCAAGGCTACGCCGCTGTCGGATGCCAGCTTCTGCTCCAGGCCAGCGATCACCCGACGGCTGTCGTCGCGTAGGGCGCGAGCCTGATCGAGTTCTGGGCGGACATTGGCGGCGACGAAGCCCCCGTCGCGGGCCTGGGCCGGAAGGTCCGCGCTCAGTCCGACCTCCAGAGTCTGCAGGAAGTTGGACAGGTCGGGGTTCAGCGATGGCGTCAACGCCAGGAGCGCGGTCTCGATCTCGGCGGGCGCGCCGGCGATGGGGGCCGGTTCGCGGGCCACATGGGCGATCATGCGTTCGCCGGTCTTAAGCGCGTCACGCAGGCACCCCAGATCCCGCGGGCCGCCGCGGCCCAGGGCCAGGCGCGACAGGGCTCGAGCGATGTCGCCGGCGCCTTTCAGCTCTTCGCGCAGACGCTCGCGCAGGGCGCGGCGCTCCAGCAGCCAGGACACCGCGTCCAGCCGCGCCTCGATGGCCAGGGGGTCGAGCAGAGGGCGCGAAAGCCGCGCCGCCAGCAGGCGCACGCCGCCGGCCGTGACCGTGCGGTCGATGGCGGCCAGCAGGGAGCCGTCGCGGGAGCCCGACTGAGTGCGGTCGATCTCCAGGCTGGAGCGGGTGGCCGGATCGATGGCCATAACATCGCTCTCGGCCGCGCGGCGCGGAGCGGAAAGGGCGGGCAGGCGGCCGGCCTGGGTGACTTCCAGGTGGGCGGCGATCAGGCCGAGCGCCGCGACTTCCGCGCCAGAAAGGCCGCCAAAGCCGTCCAGGGTATCGACGCCGTAGAGCCGCTTGACCCGCGCCTCCGAAGCCGACGGCTCCACCAGGGCCGAGGGCATGGGCTGCACCAGACCCGGCGCGCCCTTAAGGGCGGCCGACAGCGCCTCGTCGGCGAACAGGCGGTCGGGGACCAGGACTTCGGATGGCGACAGGGCGGCGAGAGCCGAAGCGATCGCGCCCACGCCCACGGCCCAGCATTCGACCTCGCCCGTGGACAGCTCCACCGCCGCGACGGCGGCTTGCCCCGCGCGCACGGCTACGGCGGCCAGTCGGTTGGCGCCCCGCGCGTCCAGCAGGCCGTCTTCGGTCAGGGTGCCAGGGGTGACAACGCGCACCAGATCACGGTGGACCACGGACTTCGAGCCGCGCTTGCGGGCCTCGGCCGGGTCCTCCATCTGCTCGCACAGGGCGACCTTGAAGCCGGCGCGGACCAGCTTGGCCAGATAGGCTTCGGCCGCATGGACCGGCACGCCGGCCATGGGGATCGGCTGGCCGCCATGGTTGCCCCGGAAGGTCTGGGCGATGCCCAGGGCGGCGGCGGCCTTGATCGCGTCGTCGAAGAACAGTTCGTAGAAGTCGCCCATGCGGAAGAAGACCAGCGCGTCAGGCTGACGGGCCTTCATCTCGAAGAACTGCGCCATAACGGGCGTCGCGCCGGCGGCGTCGGGCAGGGCTGAGGAAGTCGGGGCGTTCATCGCCCCCAAAGCTACAGAGCGTCGGGCGGTTCGTTAAGAGGCGAGCCGAGTTTTCAGCCGCCCGTCACGCCTTCCCAGAAGGACTTGGCCTTGCCCATGAAGTTGGCGGCCTTGGGATGCTGCTTCTCGCCGCAGGAACCGGCCAGTTCGCGCATCAGCTCTTTCTGGCGGGCGGTCAGGTGGGTCGGGGTCTCGATGAACAGCTCGACCACCAGATCGCCACGTTCCCGCGAGCGCAGGGAGGGCATGCCCTTACCCTTCAGGCGCACGGTCTTGCCGGTCTGGGCGCCCTCGGGGACCTTGACCGTGATCTTGCACTCGCCGTCGCAGGACTCGCCGCCCATCAGGCAGGGCGCCTCGATCTCGCCGCCCAAGGCCGCGGCGCACATGGGCACGGGCACGGTGCAGTGCAGGTCTAGGCCGTCGCGCTCGAACAGCTCATGCGGGGCCACGGACAGGAAGATGTAGAGGTCGCCGCGCGGCGCGCCTTGCGAGCCCGCGTCGCCCTCGCCGGCCAGACGAATGCGGGCGCCATCGTCGACGCCGGCTGGGATGCGCACCTGCAGAGTGCGTTCGCGGCGGACGTGGCCAGCCCCGTGGCAAGTCTTGCAGGGATCTAGGATCAGCTTGCCGGCGCCGCCGCAGCGCGGGCAGGTGCGTTCGATGGCGAAGAAGCCCTGCTGGGCGCGGACCCGCCCGACGCCGCCGCAGGAGCCGCAGACGGTCGGCGTGGTGCCGGCCTTGGCGCCCGAGCCGTCGCAGGTCTCGCAGGTCATGGCGGAAGGGACGACGATCTCGACCTCGGCGCCGGCATAGGCCTGCTCGAGGGTGATCTCCAGATCGTAGCGCAGATCCTGGCCACGTTGCGGGCCTGAAGGACCACGGCGATTGCGGCCGAACATTTCGCCAAAGGCGTCTCCGAACACTTCGGAGAAGATGTCGTTCATGTCGGCGAAGCCGGCTCCGCCGCCGCCAGGCCCGCCCTGGCCGTTGACGCCGGCATGACCGAAGCGGTCATAGGCGGCGCGCTTTTGCGGGTCCGACAGGACCGAATAGGCTTCGTTGATCTCCTTGAACCGCGTCTCGGCGTCACCGCAGCCCCCGTTGCGATCGGGGTGATGCTCCATGGCGAGCTTGCGGAAAGCCGATTTCAGGGCGGCGTCGTCCGCGCCCCGGTTCACGCCCAGAATCTCGTAATAGTCGCGCATCGTCTGCGTCAGGCTTTCAAGGGATCAGGTTGTCTTGGAGGTGGTGCGGCTCCCGCCCGCCCGCAAGGTTTGAAACCTTGTTGCGGGCGGGAGCGCATTTTCCGCGAAGGCGGCGGCGACGGTCCCCGGACAAAGCAATGCCTTGCTCCGAGGGGGTGGCGCCATGGGGCGCGTTGTCACGCCGCTTCGTCAGGGTCAGGCCGACTTCTTGTCGTCGTCGCTGACTTCTTCGAACTCGGCGTCGACGACGCCGTCGTCGGCCGGGGCCGCTTCGTCTTCAGAGCCGGCTTCGCCACCCGCCTGGGACTTGTACATGGCCTCGCCCAGCTTCATCGAAGCCTGGATCAGGGCCTGCGACTTGGTGTTGATCGCCTCGGCGTCGTCACCTTCCAGAGCGGTCTTGGCTTCGGCCAGGGCCGTTTCGATCGCGGCCTTTTCTTCAGCCGTGACCTTGTCGCCGTGCTCGGCCAGAGCCTTCTCGGTGGAGTGGACCACCGCGTCGGCCTGGTTCCGGGCCTCGATGACGGCCTTGCGCTTCTCGTCTTCGGCCTTGTTGGCTTCTGCTTCGCGCACCATCCGTTCGATGTCGGCGTCCGACAGGCCGCCATTGGCCTGGATGCGGATCGACTGCTCCTTGGACGTGGCCTTGTCCTTGGCGCCGACGTTCACGATGCCGTTGGCGTCGATGTCGAAGGTCACCTCGATCTGCGGCACGCCGCGCGGGGACGGCGGAATGCCGACCAGATCGAACTGACCCAGGATCTTGTTGTCCGCGGCCATGGGGCGTTCGCCCTGGAAGACACGGATGGTCACGGCGCTTTGGTTGTCGTCGGCCGTGGAGAAGGTCTGCGAGCGCTTGGTCGGGATGGTGGTGTTGCGCTCGATCAGCGGGGTGAACACGCCGCCCAGGGTTTCGATGCCCAGGGTGAGCGGGGTCACGTCCAGCAGCAGCACGTCCTTGACGTCGCCCTGCAGCACGCCGGCCTGCACCGCGGCGCCTAGCGCCACGACTTCGTCCGGGTTCACGCCCTTGTGCGGCTCACGGCCGAAGAAGTCCTGCACCGCCTGCTGGACCTTGGGCATGCGGGTCATGCCGCCGACCAGGACCACTTCGTCGATGTCGCTCTTCTTGAGGCCGGCGTCTTTCAGGGCCTGTTCGCAGGGCGCGATGGTCTTGGCGATCAGATCGTCGACCAGGGCTTCCAGCTTGGCGCGCGACAGCTTGACGTTCAGGTGCAGCGGACCCGAGGCGTTCATGCTGATGAAGGGCAGGTTCACCTCGTACTGGGCGACGCTCGACAGCTCTTTCTTGGCCTTTTCAGCCTCTTCCTTGAGACGCTGCAGGGCGAGCTTGTCCTGGCGCAGGTCGACGCCCTGCTCCTTTTTGAACTCGTCGGCCAGATAGTCGACGATCCGAAGGTCGAAGTCCTCACCGCCGAGGAAGGTGTCGCCGTTGGTCGACTTCACCTCGAAGACGCCGTCGCCGATCTCCAGGATCGAGACGTCGAAGGTGCCGCCGCCGAGGTCGTAGACGGCGATCTTCTTGCCGTCGTTCTTCTCCAGGCCATAGGCCAGGGCCGCCGCGGTCGGTTCGTTGATGATGCGCAGAACTTCCAGGCCGGCGATCTTGCCGGCGTCCTTGGTCGCCTGACGCTGGGCGTCGTTGAAATAGGCCGGAACGGTGATGACCGCCTTCTCGACCTTTTCGCCCAGGTGGGCCTCGGCGGCCTCCTTCATCTTCTGAAGGATGAAGGCGCTCACTTCCTGCGGGGAATAATCCTTGCCGTGAGCCTTAACCCACGCGTCGCCGGTCGGGCCCTTGACGATCTCATAGGGCACCATGCCCTTGTCCTTGGCCACCACGGGGTCGGCGAAGTTGCGGCCGATCAGGCGCTTGATCGCGAACAGGGTGTTGGACGGGTTGGTGACGGCCTGGCGCTTGGCGGGCTGGCCGACCAGGCGCTCGCCGTCTTCCAGGATGCCGACGACCGACGGCGTGGTGCGGGCGCCTTCGGCGTTTTCGATCACCTTGGGCGTTTTGCCGTCCATGATGGCCACACACGAATTGGTGGTGCCCAGGTCGATGCCGATAATCTTGCTCATGGCGAGTTCTTTTCTCCTGACAGGCGGACGGTGGCGGCAAGGGCCTCAAAGGTGAGCGCCCCGGTTTTTCTCGACCGTCCCCGTAATATCAGTCTCCGGTGGGTGGGCCTGCTGATGCAGGCCCGACTACGTCAGCGTCGCTCATATGTCCATGGACGACGCCGTGAGGCCGGATATGGGAAAGGCGTACGCAGCCGCAAGAGGAAAGTCCCTTTTGATCGCAGGGACTTAGGTAATTCGTAAATGCAAGACCCTTCCGGCTTCGGATTTCATCCCGCCCGCCTCGACCGCCCCGCCCAGGAAGCGCTTGCGGCGCAGGTGCTCGCCGCCCTGGAGGCGGCGCCGCTGTATCGCCCCGTAACCCCTGGCGGCAAGGCTATGAGCGTGCGGATGAGCAATATGGGGCCCTTGGGCTGGGTCACCGACCGCGAGGGCGGCTATCGCTATCAGGCCAGCCACCCTGTGACCGGCGCGCCCTGGCCGGCCATTCCGCCTGTCCTGCTGGATTTATGGCGTGACCTGGCCGATCCGGAGGTCGCGCCCGATGCCTGCCTGATCAACCTCTACCGCGAAGGGGCGAAGATGAGCCTGCATCAGGATCGGGACGAGGCCGATTTCCGCTTTCCAGTACTGTCCCTGTCGTTGGGCGACACCGCCGTATTTCGTATCGGCGGCCCCAAGCGTGGCGACGCGACGCGGTCGCTGAAGCTTTCGTCCGGGGACGTCTGCGTCCTGGCGGGGGAGGCGCGATTATTCTTTCATGGCGTCGATCGAGTGCTGGAGGGCTCCTCGACCCTTATTCCGGGCGGCGGGCGCATCAATCTGACCCTGAGGCGGGCGAGGCCGGCCTAGAGGACAGCGCTGAACGAGAAAGGGCGGACCTCGCGGCCCGCCCCTAAAGATCGAATTTTTAGCCAATCAGCCGCGCAGCTTGCGCGAGATGGTCTCTAGATCACGTGACAGAGCCGGATCCTCCGCCCGCAGGGCCTCGATACGGCGGACAGCGTGCAAGACCGTGGTGTGGTCGCGCCCGCCGAAGCGACGTCCGATATCGGGCAGCGACCGGGTGGTCAGCTGTTTGGCGAGCCACATGGCCGCCTGGCGAGGCCGGGCGATGGAGCGGTTGCGGCGCTCGGAGATCAGATCGGCCTGCTTGAGGCCAAAATGCTCGGATGTCGCCTTCTGGATGTCGTCGATGGTGATCCGCTTCTCGCCGCCACGCAGGTGGGGGCGCAGGATCGCCTGGGCTTCGTCCAGCGACAGCCGCGAGACGCCGTCGCCCAGACGGGCCACCAGGGTGTTGAGGGCGCCTTCCAGCTCCCGCACGCTGTCGGTGAAGCGGTCGGCCAGGAAGGTCAGCACTTCGGGCTTGGCCTTGGCCGCCACGCCCTGCTGGCGGGTCAGGCTGTCGAGCTTGCGCTCCAGGATGCCGAGGCGAAGATTGCGGTCAGCCGGCTCGATGCCGCAGACCAGACCCGCGGACAGGTGGCTGCGCAGGCGGGCGTCGACTTCGGTCAGGGCGCTGGGAGGACGGTCGGCGCTGAACACCACCCGGCGGCCATCCTCCATGAGGGCGGTCAGGGTGTGGAACAGCTCCTCCTGCGTCGATTGCTTGCCGCCCACGAAGTGAACGTCGTCGATCAGCAGCAGATCGGCCGCGCGCAGCTCTTCCTTGAAGGCGGTGGTGGTGCGGTCCATCACGGCGCGCACGAAGGACGACAGGAAACGCTCGGCGGTCAGATAGACCACGCGCTTCTCAGGAGCCGTGCGCATGGCCTCCCAGGCCAGGGCGTTCAGCAGGTGGGTCTTTCCGAAGCCATAGGGGCCGTGGAACACCACCGGATTGAAGTGGCCGTCTGACCAGGAGGCGACGCGGCGCGCCACGGCGTGGGCGAACTCGTTGGCCGGGCCGGGTACGAAGGTGTCGAAGGTGAAGCGTTCCTGCAACCCGGCCTGCTTGGACTTGGCGCTGGGCAGAGGCGCCACCGACGGGGCGTCGGTGGACACGGGCAGGGCGATTTCGATGACGGTTTCGATGGAGGCCTTTTGGCCGGCGGGGGCCGAGGCGTCGAACTCCGAGCGCGATTTCAGATTCAGGGAACGGCTTTGCGGGTCGCTCAGCGCCCACAGTTCGCCGATCCGACGCCAGGCGTTCCGGCGGACCCAGTCGCGGGCCACGCCAGTCGGGGTCACCAAGACCAGTTCGCCGCCGGCGGTTTCGCGCAACGCGGCTTGAGCCAGATAGGAACCGAACGCGTCGTCGCCCAGCTCACGCTGCAGGGCCTGCGAGGTCTTGGCCCAAAGAAGGGCGATGGGCGTCGTCGCAGGGGTCACTGCTGCGGTCGCCGCTGCCGAACCCGTAAAAGCCTTGTTGGTCAT